>JAODAX010000040.1 GCA_025463675.1 Naasia sp.
GACCCCGCGCTCGGCGCCCTCCTCGGTGAGAAACGCGGCGCGGACGCGGGTCGGGACGAGGTAGATGGGGCCCATCCGGACGCCGCCCGGCGTCCACTGCCACTCCTCGCGCGGGCGATCCCAATAGAGTTCGACGCCGTTGCCTTCGGGATCGTTGAAGTAGAGGGCCTCGCTGACGAGGTGATCGGAGCTGCCGGTGAACGAGCGGGGATGCTTCGAGGCGACCGAGTACACGGCGGCCGCGAGGTCGCTTCTCTCCGGGAAAACGAAGGCGGTGTGGTAGAGCCCGGCCTGGCTGGGAGAGGCGTGCCGCAGGTCGGTTCGCTGCTCGAGCACCAGCGCTGGTCTGCCCAGGCGGCCGAGGGTCGCCCGCCCGCCGTCGAGGGCCTGCAAGTCGAGACCGACGCCGTCCCGGTAGTAGCCCACCATCGCGTCGAGATCGGCGACGGCGAGGGTCACCGCGCCCATCGCCGTGTCGGCGGCGAGCACGTCGGACGGGGACGCGGGGGACGAGGACGAGCGGCTCATGGTTGTAGCAACAACCTACCTGCGCTGCGTATTCCTGGTGCGGATGCGCGGCGCGCATGGACCGCTCCACGGAGCGTGGATCTCCTCCTCTCACCTGAAGCGGACGCTCGAACCTCAATTCCTGACCTGCGCGCCCGCACTCGAATGGTGGGCAGGAGAGCGGGTGCGGCCGGGCTGTATGGTCGCCCAGCGGCCCGGCCGGTTGGTGAGAACGCTGCGATCGCGATCGCCTGCCGGTGACGGGGCACCGCGGCTCCTCGGTATCGGGTGCGCGAGCAGAAGGAGCGAGATGGCGAACTGGACCGAATGGCGCGAGGCGGCACGCACCGCGTGCGGAGGATGATCGTGGACGACGCCGACGGGGGCGCCGACTGCGAGGACACGGTGCGTCGCAACCGGCAGGCGTTCGACGACCGGTCGTGATGGCCCACAGGAAGGGAACGATGCATACTTGTTCACCGTACAAGGGGGTCGTCGGAAGCGCCGTCCCTCCGCCGATCCGGACCGCGGCGCGCGTCCACTGCTCGAGGAAGCTGGGAACCATGCCCGATGAGGCCTTGTGGGACAGGGAGAACGACACTCGTCCGTGGCAGGAGACGCAGGCGCAGCAGATCGCCGCGATGCCGGCCCTGCTCGACCGGCTCTCCGGCCAGGGCGAGGCGTGGCGCCAGCGCTTCGACGGGGTGAAGCTTCCCGCCACGCCGACGCTCGAGGATCTCCGCGCGGTCCCATTCACCACGAAGCAGAACCTGCGCGAGGCGCAGGCCAACTTCACCCCGAGCCGGCCGCTGGGCGACTTCCAGGGCGTCGAGACGGCCGAGCTCGCGCAGATCACGGGGTCGACCGGCACGACCGGTGAGCCGGTCTTCTTCTCGGTGACCGAGGCCGACCGCCAGCGCTGGAACCACAGCATCGCGAACGGCTACTTCACGGCAGGCGTGCGCAAGGAGAGCATCGTGGCCCTCACCACCGGCATGCCGATGGTCGCCGGTGGGATGCCGTACGCCGACGGGATCCGCACCGCCGGCGGCACCCTGGTGTGGGTCGGGGGCCAGTCGATCCCCCGGATGGCCACCATCCTCGACCGCCTGAGTGTCGACGTCCTGGTCGGCACGGCGTCGTTCTCCGCCTTCTTCGCGGCGCGATGCGAGGAAACGCTCGGCAAGTCGGCGAGAGAGATGGCGATCCGCACGGTGATCTCCGGCGGCGAACCGGGGCTCGGAGTGCCGGAGATCCGCGCGAAGGTCACCGACGCATGGGGTGCCACCCGGCTCAGCGAGGTCATGGGGATGGGCGATGTGCTGCCCATGCTTTGGGCGGAATGCTCGATGGGCCAGGGTATGCACTTCACGGCGGGCCCCGGCATCCTCGTCGAGCTCATCGACCCCGACACGGGGGAGCACGTGCCCTGGGAGCCGGGCGCGCGCGGCGAAGCGGTCTACACGACCCTGACCCGGGAGGCGTGCCCGGTTGTCCGGTACCGCTCCCGCGATCACCTGCTGGTGACCGGCGTCGACTGCGCCTGCGGACGCACCGCACCGACGATGCGCTGCATCGGCCGCACCGACGACATGCTGATCTACAAGGCGATGAACGTTTTCCCCTCGGCGATCCGGGAGGTCGCCCTGCGAGTGGGCCGAGGCCGGTTGACGGGCGCCATGCGGATCCGCAAAGAGACCAGGGAGCAGGTCCGTTTCGACAGCCCGATCCCACTCGAGGTGGAGATCGCCGCCTCCGTCGGCCCCGCCGAGCGGGAGGCGCTCGTCGCGGAGATCGGGGACAGCGTGCGAGCTGACCTCATTGTGCGTGTCGACGTGGAACCGCTGGAACCTGGTGCGATCCCGTTCACCTCGGACAAGAACGGGCTCACCTACACGAGGTGAGCGCCGGTGCAGCCGGCCGATTCGCACCAGGCAAGGCCGATGCGGCGACCAGGAGGTGAACAGGTATGCAGCCTGCGCCCGCGCGTACCCGTGAATCGGCGGGCATCCCCGCAGCGATAGCCCGCGAGTACGAGCAGCCCCGCCCGCGCTCCCAGGCGATGTTCACACGGGCGAAGGCGGCCCTGCCAGGCGGCGAGACCCGGGCGGTCACCCACTTCGCGCCATTCCCGCTGAGCCTCGAAAGCGGCTCCGGCCAGTTCGTGACCGACGTCGACGGCATCAGCTACCTCGACATTGTGATCAACTACACGTCGCTGGTGCACGGCTACGATTTCCGGCCGATCGTCGAGGCGCAGACGCCCACCCTGACCGAGGGCACGGTGCCGATCGGGGCGGTCGGTGGGCGGGCGGAGCTGCTGCAGCTCACGGCCCCCCTGCTGCCCTCCCGCATCGAGCACGCGGGCACGTTCAACGGCCACATCGCCGCCGTCGCGGGCGGCCTCGTCGCGCTGCAGCACCTCGACCGCGCCGCCGATCGACACTCTGAACTCGCGCGCCGCGCGCCTGCAGGAGGGGATCGAGGAAGCGGGCGCCGCCCAGGGCGCTCCCGTCACCGTGACCCGTTCCGGTTCGATCCTCAACGTGCACCCCGGCGGCGATCCGGTGACGACCCCTGCGGATGCCGCCCGCTTCCCCGTCTTCCGCGCCGCGCTGCACCTCGCCCTCCTCGCCGAGCGGGTGTACACGTCGACCCGCGGCATGATCAACCTCTCCACGGCGCTTGTCGATGACGACCTGGACGCCGTGGCGCGCGCCTATTCCGCTGCCCTCCAGCGACTGGCGCCGCATCTCGACCGACTGCTCGACGAGGAGAGCGCCCGATGACCTCAGCCGCCATGACGGTGCTCGGACCGATCGCCGACGTCCCCCCGACCGTCGACCGCTGACCTGTGACGGTGGCCGTGAGGGGACGCCGGCTCGAGGGGACGCAGGAGCGCTGAATGGCCAGAAGCAGCAGCGGCAATCCCGAGTTGTCGCGGGAGGCCATCATCTCCGCCGCGATCGACCTCGTGGACGAGGTAGGACTGGATCAGTTCGCCGTCCGCTCGCTCGCCCGCAACCTCAATGTGTTTCCCGCGGCGCTGTACTGGTACATCGGCTCCCGGTCCCGGCTGCTGAGCCTCGCCGCGGGTCGGCTGATGGCGCAGATCCAGGCGTCGCAGCCTGACGGCGACTCGTGGTCATGGCAGCGTTCGCTGTCCGACTGCGCGCACCAGATGCGCGCGGTGATGCACCGGCACCCCAACTTCTCGTCCATCTTCGGCGCACAGCTGGGGGTCGACATCGTGCCCTCGATGCCGTTCGTGGAGACGCTGGTCGGGACGCTGACGAAGGCGGGATTCGAGGACTCGTCCATCGTGCGCGTGTTCAACGCGTTCAGCGGATCGGTGTTCGGCTGGGTCAGCATCGAGCTCTCGAGCGTGCCGAAGGCGGTCGGTCGTGACGAGAACTGGCAGAAGGCGCTCACCGACGACCTCGAGTCCCTCGACCCGACGGTCTACCCGCACACGGTGCGGGTGCTGCCGCTGCTCGCCAATCGCGCCTTCATGATGCGCTGGACGTCGGGCGTCACGAACCCCCTCGATCAGAGCTTCGACTTCCTGCTGGGCCTGCTCATCTCCGGCTTCGAGGTGGAGCTCGAGCGGCAGGCGGCCGAGCGGTCGTCGGGCAGCGGCGAAGCAGGAACGCCCGCCGAGGACTAGGCGCCGGTCCGGGCCTGCGACGCTTTCCGCCGCCGCCCCGACGTGCACACCGGTCACCCCTTGAGCGCCTCGCCGAGCTTGACGCGGCCGCCCATCCGCAACAGGGAGCTCTCCTAGACCCGGGCGCCCAGCACGATCGTGGCGGCGGTCGCGGTCGCGACCAGTCGGCGGAGAGCGGATCGGCGACCGTCTCACGGTAGACGGCCCGCCGGGCGTGGGCATCCGACCGGCGGGGGAGCGCCGCCTCCGGCGCACGGGGGGACGGGCGCCGCCGCCTCCGCGGCCCCCTCCGGCCGCGTCATCCCGCGGTGAAGCGGTCGAGCAGCTCCCGGTAGCGCAGCGCGGTGCGCTCCACAATCTCGGCGGGCAGGCGCGGCGGCGGGCCGTCGCCGTCCCAGTTCGCGGCGAGCCAGTCGCGCACGATCTGCTTGTCGAAGCTCTGCCCGCGCCGCCCGGCCGCCCACTCGGCGGCGTCCCAGTACCGGCTCGAGTCGCTCGTCAGCACCTCGTCGGCGAGCACCGTCTCGCCGGTCGCGGGGTCGGCGCCGAACTCGAACTTGGTGTCGGCGAGGATCACGCCCCGCTGCTCGGCGATGCCGGATGCGGTCGCGAAGATCTGCAGCGACAGCTCGCGCAGCTCTTCGGCGCGCTCGGCGCCGACCAGCTCGACGGTCCGCTCGAAGGGGATGTTCTCGTCGTGCTCGCCGAGCGGCGCCTTGTATGCGGGGGTGTAGATGGGCTCGGGCAGGCGGTCGCCGTCCCGCAGGCCGGCCGGTAGCGGCACGCCGCACACCGCGCCGGTCTGCTGGTACTCCTTCCAGCCGCCGCCGGAAAGGTAGCCGCGCACAACGCATTCGATGGGGTGCATCTCGAGTTCGCGCACGAGCATGGCTCGGCCCGCGACGCGTTCCGGCACCACCTGGGGGTCGACGAGGTGGTTCGCCACGGGCAGGTGACGGAACCACCAGAGGCTCAGCCGGGTGAGCAACTCGCCCTTGCCGGGGATGCCCGGCTGCAGGACGTGGTCGAACGCGCTGACCCGGTCGGTCGCGACGACGAGCATGCGGTCGGTGGCACCCGCGCTGGGCCGGTAGAGGTCGCGCACCTTGCCGCTGTAGACGTGCTCCCAGCCGTCGAGCGTCACGGTGCGACCCGGGCGGCGATGTCGGTTCGGTACCGGCTGCCCGGCAGCTCGATCCGGTCGAGGGCGGTGTACGCGCGGCTGCGCGCCTGCGCGAAGTCGTCGCCGAGCGCCACCACGGTGAGGACCCGGCCGCCGGAGCTGAGCAGAACGTCCTCCGACTCGCTGCGGCGGGTGGCCGCGTGCACGATGCGCGTGCCCGGCACGCCGGCCGCCGCCTCGAGCCCGGTGAGCGGGCGCGCCACTATCGGCGCCTCCGGGTAGCCCTCGCTGGCGAGCACGACGCCGACGGCGGCCCGGGGGGAGAACTCCGGGTCGGGCGCCCCGCCGAGCTCGCCCCGCGCGGCGGCGAGGAGGAGCGGCGCCAGCGGGGTCGTGAGGCGGGGGAGCACCACCTGGGTCTCCGGGTCGCCGAATCGGGCGTTGAACTCGATCACCCGGATGCTGTCGCCGTCGACGATCAGCCCGCAGTAGAGCAAGCCGATGAAGGGGGTGTCCTCGCGCTCCAGCTGGGCGACGACCGGCCGGGCGATCTCGTCCCGGACGCGGGCGACGAACGCCGCCTCGTCGCCGAACGCGCCGGCGAGCCACGGCAGCGGCGAGTAGGCGCCCATGCCGCCCGTGTTCGGGCCACCGTCGCCATCGGTCAGGCGCTTGTAGTCCTGGGCGGGCGACAGCGGCAGCACGGTGTGGCCGTCGGAGAGGAAGAACAGCGACACCTCCTCGCCGGCCAGGTGCTCCTCGACGAGCACCGAGCCCTCCTCCAGGTAGGTGCGGGCGTGGTCCAGCGCCGCGGCACGGTCGGCGGTGACGAGGACGCCCTTCCCGGCCGCGAGGCCGTCGGCCTTCACCACGTGCGGCGAGCCCAGCCGATCGAGCGCCGCCTCTACCTCTTCCAGGGTGCCGGCGCGCACGGCCCGGCCGGTGGGGATGCCCGCGTCCGCCATCACCCGCTTGGCGAATGCCTTGCTGCCCTCGAGCCGAGCCGCGGCCCGGCTCGGGCCGAAGACGGGGATGCCGCGCTCGCGCACGGCGTCCGCGACCCCGGCGATGAGCGGCGCCTCCGGCCCCACCACGACCAGGTCGACCGGATCCGCGAGCACCTGCTGCGCCACGGCCTCCGGATCGGCGATCGAGCCGGCGTCGATGCAGCGGACGACGGAGGCGATGCCGGCGTTGCCCGGCCAGACCACGATGTCGTGACCGGCAGGGTCGGCGAGCAGGGAATCGACGATCGCGTGCTCGCGAGCGCCCGAACCGAGGACGAGGATCCGCACCCCTCCAGGCTAAGGCGTCGCGATGCGACCGGTGGCCCGGAATTCGGTCCCTCTCGCTGACGGGGCTACCGTGGCAGGGTGGCACGCGTGAGGATCCCCGCCGACGACGGCGAACCGGCGGTGCTCGCGGCGCTCGCCGGCACCGCAGAGCGGAATGCGCTCGCGACGGCCGTGCGATACACGCTGCAGCGGCTCGCTGAGCGGGCCGAAGGGAACACCGTGGAGGTTCGCGTGCCGCCGTTCGGCGCCGTCCAGTGCATCCCCGGCCCCCGCCACACCCGCGGCACCCCGCCGAACGTTGTCGAGACGGACGCCGCCACCTGGCTCGACCTCGCCGCCGGCCGGCTGGCGTGGACGGCTGCCCTCGCCGACGCCCGCGTCTCCGCCTCCGGGCAGCGCGCCGACCTCTCCGCCGTCCTGCCGCTGCCGGAGATCGCGCGGCTCGGGGGACGGTCGTGAGCGCCCCGGACCGCCGCGAGGTGCGCGTGCGGCGCTCGCCGCGGATCGGCTCGTTCGCCCTCACCGGCGCGCTGCTGGCGGTCGTCGTCACCCTCGTGCTCACGTTCGCGTTCCCGGAGAGCGGCGACTTCCCGCGCACGCAGGTCTTCGGCTACCTGCTGGTCATCCTCGGCACGCTCGGTGCGACGCTCGGCGCCATCGTCGCCCTCGTGCTCGACCGGGTGCTCGCCCGCCGTGCGCGCACCGTCGCGGCGGAGCGCGAGGCGACCCTGCCCGCCGAGCCGGACGCAGCCCCGAACGGGCCCGCGTCGGGGCATTCCGGGCCGACGCAGGACGCGGCGACGCCGCCGACCGAACCCGGCGAGGGGCCGCGGCTCAGCTGAGCTGGGTGTTCTCCACCCAGCGGAGGTACTCCTCGGTCACCGTGCCGGTGACGTACTTGCCGTCGAAGCAGCTCATCTCGAGGTCCTCGACCCGCGAGCCCTCGATGATCGCGGCCCGCATGTCCGCGACCTCCTGATAGATCAGGTTGTCGGCGCCGATCTCCCGGGAGATCTCGGGGATCCTCCGGTCGAAGGCCACCAGCTCGCGGCGCGAGGGCATGTTGATGCCGTAGACGTGCGGGAAGCGCACGGGCGGCGCGGCGGAGGTGAAGGTCACCTTGTTCGCCCCGGCCAGGCGCGCCATGTCGACGATCTCCTTGCTCGTCGTGCCGCGCACGATCGAGTCGTCGACGATCAGCACGTTCTTGCCCTTGAACTCGGCGCCCATCGCGTTGAGCTTCTGCCGCACGCTCTTCTTCCGCTCCGCCTGGCCCGGCATGATGAACGTCCGGCCGACGTAGCGGTTCTTGTAGAAGCCCTCGCGGTACTCGATGCCGAGCTTCTGGGCCACCTGCATGGCGGCGGGCCGCGAGGAGTCCGGGATCGGCATGACGACGTCGATGTCCCCGCGCGGCGTGTGCTCGGCGATGGTGTCCGCCAGTCGGTTGCCGAGGCGCAACCGCGCCTCGTAGACCGAGATGCCGTTCATGATCGAGTCCGGGCGGGCGAGGTAGACGTACTCGAAGGAGCACGGCACGAGCCGCGGCGCGACGGCGCACTGCCGGGTGTGCAGCTCGCCGCTCATCGACACGAAGACCGCCTCGCCGGGCTCCACCTCGCGGACGAACTCGTAGCCCTGGCTCTCCAGCGCGACCGTCTCGGAGGCGACGATCCACTCGAAGCCGACGAAGCCGAGCGGACGTCGGCCGAGCACGAGCGGGCGGATGCCGTACGGGTCGCGGAAGGCGAGCAGCCCGTGCCCGGCGATCAGGGCGATGCAGGCGTAGGAGCCCTCGACCCGGTCGTGCACGCGCGACACCGCGGTGAACACCTGATCGAGGTCGAGGTCGGCGCCGGAGATCTGCGCCTGCAGCTCATTGGCGAGGATGTTGATGAGCAGCTCGGTGTCGCTCGTCGTGTTGAGGTGACGCCGGTCCACGCGGTACAGCTCGTCGGTCAGCTCACGCGTGTTGGTGAGGTTGCCGTTGTGCACGAGGACGATGCCGTACGGCGCGTTCACGTAGAAGGGCTGCGTCTCCTCCTCGTTGCGCGCCGACCCTTTAGTGGCGTAGCGCACGTGACCGAGGCCCATGGTGCCGGGCAGGGCGCGCATGTCACGAGTTCGATACGCCTCGCGCACCTGGCCGTGGGCCTTGTGCATGTGCAGGGTGCTGCCGTCGACGGTCGCGATGCCCGTCGAATCCTGGCCGCGGTGCTGGAGCAGCAGGAGGCTGTCGTAGACGAACTGGTTGACGGGTTCCGACGAGACGATGCCGACAATGCCGCACATGAGGGCATGGCCTCCAGACCATAGAGTGGGGGCTTACCGAATCAGTCTGCCATGCAGGCGGCTTACCAGGAGACTCGATGGGCGACAGCTACGCAGCCGCCGGGGTGGACACGGCGGCCGGGGACCGGGCCGTGGAACTGATGCGCGCCGCCGTCGCCCGCACGCACGGCCCCGAGGTGCTCGGGGGAGTGGGCGGCTTCGCGGGGCTGTTCGACGCGTCCGCGCTGCTCGGCTACCGCCGGCCGCTGCTCGCGACCGGCACCGACGGGGTCGGCACGAAGGTGGCGATCGCCCAGGCGATCGACAAGCACGACACCATCGGCCAGGACCTGGTCGGCATGATCGTCGACGACATCGTCGTGGTGGGCGCCAAGCCGCTGTTCCTCACCGACTACATCGCCTGCGGGCGCCTCGTCCCGGAGCGGATCGCCGACATCGTCGCGGGCGTCGCGGCCGCCTGCGCCGCGACCGGCACCGCCCTGGTCGGCGGCGAGACGGCGGAGCATCCCGGGCTCCTCGGGCCGGACGAGTACGACCTGGCCGGCGCGGCCGTCGGCGTCGTCGAGGCCGAGGAGCTGCTCGGGCCCGACCGGGTGCGAGCCGGCGACGCCATCCTCGCGCTCGCCTCCTCCGGACTGCACAGCAACGGCTTCTCCCTCGTGCGCAAGATCGTCCGCGATGCGGGCCTCGACTACGTCGACCGCGTCGACGAGCTCGGCGGGCCGCTCGGTCTCGCACTGCTCGAGCCGACGCGCCTGTACGCCTCGGAGCTCCTCGCCGTGCTGGCCGACCCGGTCGCCGGCGGCGCAGTGCACGCCTTCAGCCATGTCACCGGCGGCGGCATCGCCGCGAATCTCGCGCGCGTGCTCCCGCGCGGCGCGTGGGCCGAGCTCGACCGCGCCACCTGGTCGCCGCCGCCCGTCTTCCGGGTGCTCGCGGGGCTCGGCGGGCTCGCTCTGCCCGATGTGGAAGGCACCTGGAACCTCGGCATCGGCATGTTCGCCGTCGTCCAGGGCGACGCGGCCGGCACCGTGGCGGCGACCCTTGCGCAGCACGGCATCGAGGCCTGGCAGGTGGGCACCGTGTCGACGGCGCCGCGCGAGCTGGACGGCTTCGAGCAGGGCGCCAAAGGCGTGGACGGTGGCGCGGTGCGCCTCGTCGGCGGCTTCGCGGACTGAGTCGGCGGTGCTGCGGCCCGAGGCCGGGCAGGCGAGAAAGCCCCGCCGCGGTCCCCGGCGCCGAGGCCTGGAACTCATCCGATCAGGCGGTGTGGGTGCGTTCCTCGGTGGACTCGTCGTCCTCGACCAGGTCGGCCCACTTGTCCTCGTAGTCCGGCTCGTGCGACGGATGTCCGAGCTCACGTTCGAGCGCGTTGTAGTTGGTGGCCGGGCTGAAGTACTTCAGCTCCCGTGCCACCTTCGTGTGCTTTGCTTTCTGACGGCCGCGCCCCATATTGCGTGACCCCCTCACCATTCTTCGCCGGCGGAATCAGCGCGGGCGGTACTCAACCAGGGAATGCGAAAATCTGGAGTTCAGTTTAGCACGCGCTGGATGAGGCACGATGGGACCGGCTCCCAGGGCGGAACCGAGGGTGGACGGAGGGGACATGCGGGACGAGACGGCATCCGTCGTGATCATCGGCGCAGGTCAGGCCGGACTCTCGGTCGCGTACTACCTGCAGCGCCTGGGGATGCGCGCGGGCTCCGACTTCCTCGTGCTCGATCGCGGTCCCGGTGCCGGCGGCGCCTGGCAGCACCGCTGGGAGTCGCTGCGCCTGGGGTCCGCCCACAAGGTGCATGACCTGCCGGGCATGAAGACCATGGGCATCAGCTTCGAGACGGCCGATCGCACCCGGCCCGCGCGCGACGTGGTCGCCGAGTACTACGAGCAGTACGAGCTGCACCAGGATCTGCGGGTCCGCCGTCCGGTTCAGGTCAGCGCCGTGTTCGACCGCGGCGCCGACCTCGTCGTGCGCACCGACCGCGGGGACATCCTGGCGTCCGCCGTCGTCAACGCCACCGGCACGTGGGGCGCCCCATTCGTGCCCTACTACCCGGGCGTGCTCGACTTCCGCGGCAAGCAGGTGCACACCGCCACCTACACCTCCGCCGAGGACTTCCGCGGCCAGCGCGTGCTGGTGGTCGGCGGTGGCACGTCGGCGATCGGCTTCCTGCTCGAGCTCGAGGGCGTGGCCGAGAAGACGCTGTGGGCCACCCGGCGCCCCGTCGACTTCCTCGACCACGGCACCCTCGACCTCGAGGACGCCGTCACGGCCGTGGCCCAGCAGGACGCCGCGGCCCGGTCGGGTCGGGCGCTGCCGAGCATCGTGAGCGGCACCGGGGTGCCCCGCACGCGCCGCATCGCCGCCGGCATCGCGCGCGGCGTGCTCGACGCACGGCCGATGTTCGCGCGCCTCGAGTCGGCTGCGGTCGTCTGGCCGGACGGCGCCCGCGAGCAGGTTGACGCAGTCGTGTGGGCCACCGGCTTCCGCCCCGACGTGCGTCACCTCAGCCCGCTCAAGCTGCACGAGAAGGAGGGCGGCATCGTCGTCGCCACCGGTGCGGCCCAGCGGGACCCGCGCATATTCTTCGCCGGGTATGGGCCGATGGCCAGCACCATCGGCGCCAACCGCTCTGGCCGCATCGTCGCCCGCCAGGTCTACGCGGCCGTCGGCGACCGCCCCGCGCCGGTCGCACCGGCCGCCCCGCCGCCGGCTCCCCAGCCGGCCCGCGCCCGCGGCAGCTTCCGGCCCGCGACCAGCGAGGTGCCGATCCCGTTCAAAGAGCAGCAGGAGGAACCGCAGGACGGCGTCTCGATCCTCGCGCGCTTCTTCGCCGACGACTGACCCGGGCGCAACGCATCGTTCCCGCAGAATCGCAACGGTGCGCTGTTGCGATTCTGCGGGAACGTTGCGAAACCACGT
>JAODAX010000052.1 GCA_025463675.1 Naasia sp.
CACGATCCTGGCCAGGAGCTGCACGATCCCGAACGGTACTCACTGCAGATGCCACCTAGGTCGACGCGCTCTTGGTGCCGCTAGACCTGTCGGGCCGGGTCCCTGGGAACTCGCTTCGTCGACGTCGACGGGCCGAAGGGCTTCCACGCACGATGGAGGGGCTTGAAGCCTGGCGTCCGAACCCGGCGGCCCCACGGACTAGTGGCCCTGCCCCACAACACCGGTTCAGGGTGCAGTCGCACTTTGGGGGCGCGCGTTCCGAACGCCTAGCCCGCGTTCCACGAGACCCCCCGTCACCTCGTGGCAATCAGCACGATGCCCGCGGCGAACGTCGCTGGGATGAGCGCCAGCCACCCTCGCGTCCCGAACCCTCTCACCGCCAGCACAGCGACCGCCACTAGGCCCACGGAGGCGATCCGCCATGACCGGTAGAAGGCCCTGTCGCAGGCACCGAAGCAGGTCTCGGTCGTGCACTCCGGGTTCGACGTGCAATCAGTGATGATCCCGAAGCCCAGTGCCAGCAGCGCCGCGGCTCCCACCAACGTGGCGGCGGCGGCGGGCAGCCACGTCGCTTGCCAGGTGCGTCCGCTACCAGCATCAACCGCCGGGCTCGTCATTCGGAGAACCTACGTCAGTTCCGTTGGCTGTCTGAACCCGTCGCCGGCACTCGCTTAGGGTTCCGCGAGTCTTGCCTCGACGACGGCCGTCGTTGGTCGGCGGGTCCTTCAGACCGGTCCTATCCTGACCACCAGGGACGGATCCGCCCCGCTGTGGGTGCTCGCTCGGTGGCGCGTTCGCGCCAGGGCCTCCCGGCCGGTCGTCAGCGTCGCCCGGGTTCCCTTGCCCTGCTCGGGATGGAGTTCCACACCCGCGGTGTCGGACCTCGGCTGCCTGCTGAGGTCGAGCGGTCGGCTCGTCGGACCGGTCGGCGCTACCCGGCGGTCGCCGTTCACCGGGAGCTGGACCGACGGTCTTGAGGACTTGATCCAGGATGTCGTCGCCGAGGCTCTGCTGCACCAGTCCGTGACAGCGATGGTCGGGTTTTGGCGGAACTGGAAATGACCAGTTAGCCGAGCGCCCGGTCCCGTCGCCCGCGACGGGGGGTTGCGAATCTTTCGATTGGGCCGGTATCCTGAAGCCCTGAACAGGAGGGCTGTCACGGTGACTGCCACGCTCGACCGAACCGTTCTTCCGCCATCTGAGTCGTTGGACGCGCTGGTGTCTATGCTCGCCCAGCTTGGCGTGGAGCCCACCACTACGTTGTCGGGCCCCAACGGCGAGCACCTGGTGTTGCCCCCGGAGGTGTTCGAGGTGCTGCGCGACGTCGTAGCTGCGATGGCGGGGGGGCAGGCCGTGACGATCGCGCCGGTGCACCAGCGGTTGACCACCCAGGAGGCCGCCGACCTACTCGGTGTTAGCCGCCCGACGGTAGTGAAGCTGTTGGAGTCTGGTGAGATCCCCTTCGAGCAGCCCGGCCGCCACCGCAGAGTCCGCCTGGCCGACGTGCTGGCCTACCGCGAGCGAGCGTCGGTCGATCGCCGCGCCGCTCTCGACCGCATGGTCGAGATCGCCGACGCAGCAGACATGTACCAGCGAACCGCGACGCCCAAGCGCACTCGCTGACGTCGTGCCGTTCGCGGTCGTCCTCGACACCTGTGTGCTGTACCCCGCGCACCTGCGCGACACGCTGCTGCGGATCACCGAGCGCGGCCTGTACCGGGCGCTGTGGTCCGCCGACATCGTCGAGGAGCTGCGCAGGAACCTGGTCGACGATGGCATCGACCGCGACGCCGTCAACCATCTCGTCGACGAGATGGTCGCCGCGTTCCCCGATGCAGCGGTGTCCGGCTACCAGTCGCTGATCGACGGGCTGACGTGTCACCCCAAGGACCGGCACGTACTCGCGGCCGCCGTCCGTGGTGGGGCCGCTGCGATCGTCACGTTCAACACCAAGGACTTCCCGGCGCCCAGCGTCGACCCGTACGAGGTTGAGGTCATCCACGCCGACATCTTCCTGCTCGATCTGCTCGACCTCGCTCCGGGCGCGGTGATCGACGAGCTGGAGCGGCAGGCGATGGCCAACCGTCGCGAGCCCAAGAGCCTGGCCGGCCTGCTCGACGCCCTCGCCCGGGCCGGGGCCCCGTCATTCGCCGACGAGATCCGGCGACGAACACGGTGAGGCCTCCAGGGCATCGGCCGCCCGCCCCTTCTACTGTTTCTTCTACTGTGCGGGCCGGTACAGCCGCACACGTCCGGGGATGGCGGAGCTGCGCTGGAGCGGGAAACCCCAGCTCGAGGGCACTATCCGGTACAGGTCGGTACGGGCTGAGAGCGCGATCTGAGCGCTCATAACCCGAAGGTCGCAGGTTCAAATCCTGCCCCCGCCACCAAATACGCAGGTCAGAGGCCCTTCCCTCTCGGGGGAAGGGCCTCCTGCGTTCAGGCTTGTCACCATTTGTCATCAAATCTGAAGCCTGCGCTCGGATGCCCTCGGCCACGGCGGATTTGGTGACAAGCGGGGAGCCTCGGTCGCCCTGCGGGGACTCCGACAGTGGGGCCCCGGACCGGGGCGAGGAGGTGCGAGCGATGGGTTCGGCTCAACGCCGGGGGACGTCCCCCGTGAGAGCCGCCGCGCCGCGCCGCTCATCGTCCCGGGACTCCGAGTCGCTCCTCCAGCACGGCCGCGTCCGGGCGACCTTGGGCCGGACCGGCCACTCCGGATCTCATAACGAAGGGGTGTCTCCTACCGGCACTTCTGGGACGCTCGCAGGGGGAAGTGCGCCTCGTAGGCTCCGCTTTGTGCATCTGGTGAACCTCTCTTGGCCGATGCGATCGGACGCATGGTTACTGGTGTTGTCATGTGTGTCGTCTTCGGATTTCTGACCTTCAATATCCGAGGCTGGCTCGACCGCGAGACCGATCGTGAGTGGGGCTGGCGGGGTCGTCGTGGCACGCTCCTGCTGCGAACCGAGCGAATCATCATGACGAGGATCCAGGTCATCCCGTCACTCGGGGCTCGTCTTCGGGCTGATGGCATTAGTGAGCACCACCCTTGCGATCGCTACCGGCCACGTCGGTTGACGAGTGGCCCGGGGCTGCCCCAGAACCTCACAAGGTCTCGACCTGCCCGCAGTAGGCGTATCGGGCGCGGTTGTAGCCTGTCGAGCCATGCCTTGGACTCCCGGACGACGCTCCGCCGCGCTGGCGCTTGAAGAGCCATTCGATGACGTCCCAGATCACCTGTTGGCGCCGCTCTGGTCTTGGTTTGAGAACAGCCTTCGGGACACGTCCGGCTATCTCGATACTACGGTCCTCTTCACGATTGGCATTGACATGCGGATTCCATTTGCTGATCCGCGAAATGGTTACGGCGATGGTGCTCGGGATGTACTCCAGCAGGAGTTCAGCAAAGATCGGACGCTGCTGCTCGATGCGGTCGAGTGTGTCTTGGGATACCGGGGCTAACTCCCGGGTCGATAGGTGGACGAGCTCGCAGCGGTGTTGGAGATCGGCAACTCGGCCTACGCCGTGAATCCTCATGGTGATGCGCTGCAGATGAGGGTTGAGCCCTCAGTGCAACAGCAGGTCGTCGACGCCGTGGCGAACGCAGTCGGGTCGGCGGGCGACCACCTCGCATCGGCTTGGAACCATTCCTATGGCAGGAAACACGATGCACCCAAGGCGTACAGCGAAGCGATCAAAGCGATAGAAGCGGCTGCCGCACCAATCGTTTCCCCCAAGAATGCAAAAGCGACTCTCGGAACGATGATTGCGGATGTCCGACAGAAGCCTGGCAAGTGGCTTCTGGAGGTTGCTGTACCTGACGGGATGACGACCGTTGCGGACATGATGGACCTCATCTGGAAGGGTCAGACGTCACGGCATGGCGGTTTGGCGCCGACCAGGGAAGAGACGCCCGACGAGGCTCAGACGGCAGTCCATCTC
>JAODAX010000090.1 GCA_025463675.1 Naasia sp.
GTCTCCGAGTCCACGCCGTAGGCGACGATGTTGTAGAGACGGCCGGAGAAGTTGATCTTCATGCCGTGCGTGAGGTGGCCGCCGTGGTCGAGCGAGAGGCCGAGGATCGTGTCGCCGGGGCGGGCGATCGCGTGCAGCACGGCGGCGTTCGCGGTCGCGCCCGAGTGGGGCTGCACGTTGGCGAAGTCGGCGCTGAAGAGCTTCTTGGCCCGCTCGATGGCGAGGTTCTCGGCGATGTCGACGAACTCGCAGCCGCCGTAGTAGCGGCGGCCCGGATATCCCTCGGCGTACTTGTTGGTGAGCACGGAGCCCTGCGCTTCGAGCACGGCGCGCGGCACGAAGTTCTCGCTCGCGATCATCTCGAGCGTCGACTGCTGACGGTCGAGCTCACGGGCGAGGACGTCGGCGATCTCCGGATCGACGACGTCGAGAGGGGCGGTGAAGCTGGGGTCGGACATGCAGGCTCCTCGGCTGACGGTGGGTGGAGTCGTGGCCCAGGCGTACGGCCTCGTCCGTGTCAGTCGTTCCCCGGTGGTGTCCCACCCTGGGGAGCTCAGGGTCAGCTCCCTCACGCCAGTCGCGACCCGGCCAGCTTACCGCGAGCGCCGCGCATCGCCAGCAGCGACCGCGGAGCGAACGCGGCACGGACGCGCGCCGGCGTTCCGGCGAAGGCACGCATCCGGGTGAGGATGCGCCGCACGGGGGCCTCCTCGAGAGGCTCCCCCGGCGTGCCGGGCCGGGCGAACCGCTCCCGTTCCACGCCGGCGACGATGCGGTCGAGCTCGGCAAGGTCCGCGGTCGTGCCTCCGACGATCGCCGAGATCGCGGAGGCGAGCGCGCGCGGCGTGACCTCGGCCCTCCCGATCAGCCGCAGGTCGACCGCGGTGTCGTGCACCTCGTCCCACGCCGGACTGCCGCGCCCCGCGGCCAGCGCGGAGAGCCGCCGCCGACGGCGGAGGACCCGCACCGTCCCTGGCGCGAGAAGCAGGGTGCCGAGGCCGAGGAGCAGCAGCCCGTTGCCGAGGGTGGGCCCGCCGCTGGACCCGGCCGCTCCGGCGGCGACGTCCCGCTCGGAATCCGGCCGCTCCCCCGCGGCCGTCGCCGATGAGGTCGGCACGGGGGTCGCCGGGCCCGCATCGTTCCCGTCCCCGGCGCGCCAGCGCGGCACGTCGCCGCGTCCGGGGGTCGGCTCGAAGCGCACCCAGCCGGCGCCCTCGAAGAACAGCTCCGGCCACGCGTGCAGGTCGTGCGAGGTGACCTCGAACACGCCGGCCTCCTGGATGCGGCGGTCGCCGGGCTGGTAGCCCACGGCGATGCGTGCCGGGATGCCGAGCGTGCGCGACATCACCGCCATCGCCGAGGCGAAGTGCACGCAGTAGCCGGTCTTCTCGTCGAGGAAGCTGGCGAGGACGTCGAAGCTGTCCCCGTCGCCGTCGTTCAGCTCGGGGGTGTCCTCGTCGTAGCTGAAGATCGGGCTGCGCAGCCAGTCCTGCAGCGCGAGGGCCCGGTCGTAATCGGTGACCGCCGCTGCGGTGATCTCGCGTGCCGTCTCGGTGAAGATCGGAGCCAGCTCGGGCAGGGTCAGGTAGCGCTGGAAGTCGGGACCGCCGACCGCGGGGGCGGAGCGCAGCTGCTGCTCGGTCGGCTCCACCTGGAGGCTTCGCACCGTGTAGCTGTCGGCCGGGCGCACCTCGCGGTTGGCGGCGACGGTGAGCGATTCGGGCTCCCAGGCCCAGCCGTCCGGGAGCCCGTCGATGCTCGTCGCCGGGTAGGGCACGGGCAGCCAGGAGCGCAGCACGCCGGCGTCGCTCACCGTGGTCTCGACCGATCGGCTCTCCACCTCGGGTGTCAGCCCCATGGGGTCCGGGAAGTCGGCGACCGGCCGTTCGTCCGCGGTGTCGCGGCCGCTGAGCGACGGCTCCCAGTCCTCGCCGCTCAGGTCGTCGATCGTCACCACGCGCAGGTACAGCGGGGTGGTGGCGGTGGTGCGGTAGGTGAGCACCACGACGTCGGCGCCGCGGCGGAGGTGGTCGCCGAGCCGGACGAGCGGGTCCGCCCCGGGCGCGAAGACGGGCCGGAGAGTGCTGGCGGAGGCGGCGCTCGGTCCGGTGAGCGTCGGGATGAAGGTCTGCACGAGCAGCGCGCCCGCCACCGCCGCCGCGGCCAGACCGGCGGCCGTCGACGCCGGCTGGCGCTCGCGGTCCCGGCGGCGGTCGAGCCACACCAGGAGCAGGAAGGCGAGCGCGGTGAGCGTGACGCCGACGAGGTCGTCGCCGATGCGGACGGCGCGCCCCGGCACGATGGCGACCAGCAGCAGCGGAAGCCCCGCGAGCCAGGGCAGCCGTGCGCCCGCGACGAGGGCGTCGACGAGCACGGCCACAAGCCCGACCCCGAGGGCCACGACAATCCGGATGCCCGGGGTCGCGGTCGCTGGCGGCGTGTCGAGGTAGATCTGCTCGAAGGCCGAGCGGAGCACCGCGACGAGCTCCTGCACCGTCCGGTCGGTGGGCAGCCCCCACTCGAGCGTGCCCGGCACGAACAGGAGGAGCGTCAGGTAGACGGCGACGATCGACCCGGCGAGCGGCGCGATCAGGCGCACCCGCACGAATGAGCGCACGGTCGCCGCGGCCGCCACTGCGGCGATCGAGAGGATCGCGGCGGTCCCCCACCAGGCGTCGCCCTGGAGCAGCGAGCGCAGCGAGCCGGCGGCGATCAGGCTGGCCAGCACGGCGGCCGCGCTGATCGGCCAGGTCGGTCGCCTCGGCGTCATCGCAGGCTCCGTCCCGCTGCGGATCGCCACACCTCGGCGACGTCCGCGCCCGCAGAGCCGACGGCGCACTGCCAGCCGGCGAACCAGAGCTCATCCGGCGGTCGGCGGTCCGGGTCGCCGACCAGGACGATGCTGGCGCCGCCCGCGCGCGCCTTCAGCGCGGCGAGCTCGCGCAGTTCTCCGTCCGGCGCGTCCCCGAGCACCGCCCAGACCGGGCCCGGGCTGGGGCCGAGAAGGTCGGCGAGGCGCGTCAGGTAGGAGGCCCCGCCCGCACGCATCGCGGACCGGCGGTCGACGGTGGCGAGCGACAGCAGCGCCTCGCGCGACGACGGGCTCGGCCCGTCGGCCCCCGATGCCGGCCGGGTCTCCATCAGCTGCGCACCCACGCCGCTGCGACCGAGGTGGGCGAGGAGGGAGGCGGCGTACTCCACCGCCCACTCGAACGCCGCAGCGGTCGCGTAGCTCTCCCGGCGGGTGTCGAGCAGCACGACCGCACGGGCCTCGTCCTGGCTCTGCTCCTGGCGCACCATCAGCTCGCCCCGGTGCGCGGTGGCGCGCCAGTGCACATGCCGCAGCGCGTCGCCGGAGCGGTATTCCCGCGCGATCACGTCGTCGGCGCCATGGCCGGTCTTCCAGGCCGGGGCGATGGTGTCGGCGATGCTCGAGCGGCCGGGCACCCCACCATCCAGTTCGGTGATCCGCGGGAGCACGGTGAGCGGCGCGGTGGTGCCCACGAGACGCTCGTGCACGGCCAGCCCGAAGGGGTCGGTGCGCTCGACCAGCATCGGCCCGATCGCGGCGATCCCGCGTTCGGTCGGCGCCAGTGCGTAGCCGACCCGCGCCGTGGACCCGGGGTCGCCCCTGCTCGCAAGCGAGCCGAGCAGCGCGGGCGGCGGCGATGCGAAGCCGCGCGGCACCAGGTCGCGCCAGGTCTGCGGGCCGCTGCGCAGCCACGCGGTGTTCACCACGTCGAGCTCGACGGTCGTCGCCTCGCCCACGGGCACCACCTCGGGATTGTTCCGGCGGGTCACGGCGAGCGAGGACGAGCGCGCGCGAATGGCGAGGGAGCCCACCGCGACGAGCGCGACGAGCACGCACCCCGCATAGAGGAGGTCGCGCCAGCCCGCCGCCATCCCGACGATCACCCCGACGGCGCCGGCGGCGAACACGAACCAGCCGCGACGGGTCAGCCTCGGCATGCCCACGACGAGCCCGCGCAGGCGCGGGAGAGCGCGGACCGGGCGGCCCGCGACGGCGGTCACGCCCGTGGCACCGGGGTCGCGGCGAGCACTGAGCGCACCACCTCGGCGGAGGTCTCGGATTCGGTGCGCCCGGAGCGGCCGAGCGCCTGGCGGGTGGGCAGCAGCCGGTGGGCGAGCACGGGGACGGCGAGGGTCTGCAGGTCGTCCGGCAGCACGAAATCGCGTCCCTCGAGCAGCGCACGGGCTTTCGCGGCCCGGGCGAGCTGCAGGGTCGCCCGGGGGCTGGCCCCGAGCCGGAGATCGGGGTGCCCCCGCGTGGCGGTGACGATCGCGAGCAGGTACTGCTCGACGGACGGCGAGAGGTAGACGGTGCGCGCGGCGGCGATCGTGGTGGCCAGCTCGTCGGTGCTGATCACCGGGCGTACCGCGTCGAGCGGGCTGCTGCTCTCCCGAGCGCGCAGCATCGACAGCTCGGCGGCCGGGTCCGGGTAGCCCATCGACACCGACGCCATGAACCGGTCACGCTGCGCCTCCGGTAGCGCGTAGGTGCCGTCCATCTCGACCGGGTTCTGGGTCGCGACCACCATGAACGGGCTGGGCAGCTGCCAGGTCCGGCCGTCGACCGTGACCTGCCCCTCCTCCATGCACTCCAGCAGCGCGGACTGGGTCTTCGGGGAGGCCCGGTTGATCTCGTCGCCGATGACGAGGTTCGCGAACACGGCGCCCGGCTTGAACTCGAACTGCGCCGTCGACTGGTCGTAGACGGACACGCCGGTCACGTCCGAGGGCAGCAGGTCGGGGGTGAACTGGATGCGGTTGATGCTGCCACCGATGCTGCGGGCGAGCGCCTTGGCGAGCATGGTCTTGCCGACCCCCGGCACGTCCTCGATGAGAAGGTGCCCCTCGGCGATCAGCACGGTCAGCGCCATCGCCGCGACGTCCGGCTTGCCGTCGATGACGGTCTCGACGGAGCGCAGCACTCGGCTGGCGGCGGTGCGCACGTCGGAGTCGACGGCCGTTACCGGAGCAGGCATTCCGGAGGAGGTGGGAACCGTGGCCATGCGTCCTCACAGGGTTGGGTGGGCTACACCCTAACCGACGGTTCTTGGGGCTTCGCCCTGTTCCGGAGCAGCTCCGGGATCAGCACGAGCGCGCCGACGGCGACGATCGCGGCGGCCGCCCAGGGCAGCGCCGTCAGGCCCCACGCGTCGAGCAGGAGACCGCCCAGCAGGGCGCCGCCGCCGATGCCGGCGTTGAACGCCGTGGTCATGCCCGCCGAGGCGAGGTCGCGCAGCCGAGGCGACGCGGTGCCCAGGTTGCGGGTTTGCAGCAGCGGCGGGACGACGCCGAACGCGGTGCCCCAGGCGAGCACCAGCACGGCGACCACGACCGGCGACCCGGGCAGCGCGCCGAGCAGGAGGATTGACGCGATCACGACGCCGAGCGACCCCAGCAGGGTCGCGACGGGCCGCCGTCCGCCGACGCTGCCGGCGATGAACAGGCCCACGGCCCCGGCGCCGCCGTAGAGGAACAGCATCGGCCCGACGCCCGCCTCGCCGAAGCCGGCGTCGGCGATGAACGGCGCGATGTAGGTGTAGATCACGTTCTGCCCGGTGAGGACGAGAGCGATGACGACGCAGACGAGCACCACGGTGGGCAGGGTGCGGTCCTTCGCCAGCGGCAGCGGGATCTCCCCCGTCTTCACGGGCACCCGGTGGTCGACCGCGGGCAGATAACGGATGACGAGGGCGGCGAGCACCACCATGGTGAGGGCGATGCCGACGAAGGCGAGCCGCCAGCCGACCGCGTGGCCGAGCGCGGTGCCGACGGGCACGCCGAGCACGAACGCCGCGGAGCCGCCCGCGCCGGTGATGGCGATCGCGCGGGTCAGCTGGTGCCGCGGGACGAGGTTGGTCGTGTAGGAGCCGACGCACGCCCAGAACAGCCCGTGCGCGAGCCCGGCCAGGACCCGAGCGCCCATCAGCAGCTCGTAGGTCGGCGCCGCGGCCGCGAGCAGGGTGGCCGCCGCGTTGACGAGCAGCACGAGGATGACGAGAGCCTTACGCGACACCCGCCGGGTGAGGAGCGTCAGCGGCGTCGTGGCGACCACGACGGTGGCGGCGAACACGGTGACGAGGAGCCCGACGCGCGACAGCGAGACGTCGAGGTCGGCCGCCATGTCGGGCAACAGCCCCGTGGGTAGGAATTCGGCGGTGACGGAGGCGAAGATGGCCCCGGCGAGCACCGACAGTCCCAGGGCGGGGAACCGCCCCGGAGCATTCGACATGACCGGACGATTCTATGAGCCCATGGCGCAGCGGCGGGACCACTCCGCCCCCGGCGGCGCCGTCTACCTGCCGGGGAGGATTCGGCGACGCACCGCGCCCGACTCGTCGAGCAGCACCAGGTCGGCCACCGCGCCGACCTGGAGCAGGGGCGCGGGCCGGTCGAGCAGCGCCGCCGGGACGGTGGTCAGCGCGGCGATGGCCGCGACCGGGTCGATGCCCTCCCGCAGGGCGCGGGCGAGGGCGGCCGCGGTGGTGAGGGTGGAGCCGGCGAGCGCTCCGCCGCCGGCGAGCACCGCGCGCTCCGCGGTCACGTCGACCTCGACGGTGCCGAGCCGGTAGCGGCCCGGCGCGGCACACGCCCCGGCCATGGCGTCGGTGACGAGCGCCACCCTGCCTGGTGCCGCCGCGAACAGCAGCCGCGCGGCGCCGGGCGCGACGTGCTGGCCGTCGAGGATGAGCTCGAGCACGGCGGAGCCGTCGTCGATCGCCGCCGCCACCGGGCCGGGTGCACGACCGAGGATGCCCGGCATCGCGTTGAACGCGTGGGTCAGGGAGCGTGCGCCGCGGCGGAACGCCTCCCGGGTGAGGTCGTAGTCGGCCTCGGTGTGCCCGACCCCCACCTCGACGCCGGCCGCTGCGAACCGCGCGATCGCGTCGAGCCCGCCCGGCAGCTCCGGCGCGAGCGTCACGCGGCGAAGGGTCCCGGCCCCCGCCTCGAGCAGCGCGTCGACGGCGCCGGGCGCCGGGGGCGCGAGGGCGGCCGGATCGTGCGCGCCGCGCCGCCCGGGCGCGAGGAACGGTCCCTCCAGGTGCACGCCGAGGACGCGCGGGTCACGCTCGACGATGGGCCGCAGGGCGGTGAGGAGCGCCACGAGGGCGTCGAGCGGCGCGCTGACGAGGCTGAGGACGGCGCCGCCGGTGCCACCGGCCGCGTGCGCGTCGAGGACGCCGCCGACCGCCTCGGGGCGGTCGACCGATGCGCCGCCCCCGCCGTGCACGTGCAGGTCGAGGAAGGCGGGCGCGAGGATGCCGCCGCGGACCACCTCGGCCACGTCGCCGTCATCCCCGCCCGGCACGGCCGGGGAGGAGCCCTCCCCCAGAGCGGCGATGCGGCCGCCCGCCACCCGCAGCCAGCCGGTGCGGTCCCCCGCCGAGTCGAGCAGCCGGGTCTGGGCGAACAGGGTCTGGGCGAACAGGGTCACTCAGAGGCCCTGCCACTCCGGCTTGTGCGCGTAGACGTCGCGGTAGTACTGGGCGAGCGCGAGCCGGGAGGCCGCCGCCTCGTCGACGACGACGGTGACGTGCGGGTGCAGCTGGATCGCGGATCCGGGCAGCGACGCGGTCACCGGCCCCTCGACGGCGCCCGCGATGGCCTCCGCCTTGCCCTCGCCGAACGCGAGCAGCACGAGGTGCCGGGCTTCGAGGATGGTGCCGAGGCCCTGGGTGATGCAGTGTCGAGGCACGTCGGCGAGCGAGGAGAAGAAGCGCGCGTTGTCCCGCCGGGTCTGCTCGGTGAGCGTCTTGATGCGGGTCCGTGAGGCGAGCGACGATCCCGGCTCGTTGAAGCCGATGTGCCCGTCGGTCCCGATGCCGAGCAGCTGCAGGTCGACTCCGTCGGCCGCCGCGATCGCCGCCTCGTAGTCCTCGCCGGCCGTGCGGAGCGCTCCCGTGTCGCCCGGGACGCGCACGCGCGCCGGGTCGAGGCCGAGCGGATCGGTCACCTCGCGGCGCACCACGGCGGCGTAGCTCTCCGGGTGCCCCTCCGGCAGCCCGACGTACTCGTCCAGCGCGAAGGCGCGGACCCGGTCGAGCGGCAGTCCGCGGCCGCCGAGCGCCCGGTAGACGGGAAGCGGGGTGGAGCCGGTCGCGACCCCCAGCACGGCGTCCGGGCGGTGCCGGACGAGCGCCTGGATCGCGTCCGCGACGAGCTCGCCGGCCGTCGCCTGGTCCGGGACGATGATGACCTCAGCCATGGTTAGCGCTCCGGGAGGGCGCCGACGAGCGCCGCCCCGACGGCGGCGGCGGGGAACCCCTCCGGCACGAGCCGCACCCGGCCGGGCAGGTCGAGGGAGGCCAGGAACGGCGAGGCCGCGGCGGCGGCGCGGAGCTCGGCGCGCACCGCCTCCACCAGGGTCTCGCCCAGGCTCGAGATGCCTCCGCCGATCACGACGGCGTCCACGTCGACGGTGAGGACGAGGAGGCGGACCGCGGCGGCGATGGACGCGAGCAGCCGGTCGCGGACGACGATCGCGGTGGCGTCCCCCGTCTCTGCCGCGTCGAACAGCGCCTGCACGGGGCGCGGGGAATCGGTCGGCCACTGCCGGGCGACCGCCGACCCGGACGCCACCGTCTCGAGGCAGCCGCGCTGCCCGCACGGGCACTGCGGGCCCGCGGGGTCGATCGGAATGTGCCCGATCTCGCCGGCGCTGCCGCGCGCGCCGCGCCAGAGGCGGCCGCCCAGGACCAGTCCGGCGGCGAGGCCGGTGCCCAGGTTGAGGTATGCCATGGAGTGCGCACCCGGCCCTCCGTCGCGCGCGCCCAGCAGGGAGTACGCGCCGAGCGCTGCGGCGTTGACGTCGTTCTCGACGCGGACCTCGAGACCCAGCCGGGCGGAGAGGAGGGCCCCGAGCTCGAGGCCCTCGAGCCCGAGGTTGACGGCGTGCGTCACGCGACCGGACTGCGGATCGACCGAGCCGGGGATCCCGATCCCGAGCGAGGCGAACTCGCCGGGGGCGACGCCGATCCGGGTGGCCAGCAGGCTGACCGCGTCGACGGTCGACTGGAGGACGGCGTCGGCTCCGAAGCCGGTGGGCAGTCGCAGCTCGCCGAGCACGGCACCCTGCCGGTCGACCGCGACCGCGTCGGTCTTGGTGCCGCCGATGTCGATGCCGACACGGACCGCGGAGCCAGCGGGCGCGGCCGTCGGGTCCGCCCGGGTCTCCTGCGCGGTCATGGCGCCGTCCCTTCCAGCCAGGCGAGCAGTGCCCGACCCACGTGCCGCGACGCTCCGAAAGTCGCGATGTCAGCGTACCGGCGGTCGTCGCCCGGCCAGCCCATGTCGATCACGAGCGGACTGGCCCCGCCGGCCCGGAGCCGGTCGACGAGGTCGCGCACCCAGGCGTGCCGGTGGTTGTCGCGGCCGACGAGCACGAGCTGGCCGTCACCCGCTGCCGGGGCGTCGCCGTCGCGCAGCGCGGACACGGTCGCGCCCGCCGCCGCGACGCCCCACGGGCTCTCCCCGACCGCGATGCTGGCGCCCGTCTCGAGGGTCGCGTACCGGCGCACGGCCTCGACGCGCACGCCCGGGCGGACCTCGAAGGCGCGCATCGTGCGCACCAGGTCGTAATCGGGCTCCGGAACGGTCCCCTGCGGGAGGAGGCTCCCGGTCAGAGTCGCCGCGCGGCGGGCGGCGTCGGCCGTCCGCGCCTGCGCGAGCGAGCCGTCCTGCTGTGCGGCGTCGAGGGCGGCGAGGGTCGCGTCCACCTGCGTCGCGGTCGTCGCCGAGCCGAGGCAGAGCAGATCCGCCCCCGCGCCGAGCGCGCGGACGGCCGCTGCCGGGATGCCGAGCTCTCCGCTCGCGCCCGCCATGTCGAGGGCGTCGGTGACGACGGCGCCGTCGAAGCCGAGCTCGTCGCGCAGGAGCGCCCCGAGCACCCGGGGGCTGAAGGTGGCCGGCCGCGCGGGATCCAGGAGCGGCAGCAGGAGATGCGACGTCATCACCGAGCGGACGCCGGCGTCGATGGCCGCCCGGAACGGGATCAGCTCCCGATCTCGCAGCTCGTCGAGCGTCCGGTCCACCACGGGCAGCGCGAGATGCGAGTCCTCGGTGGTGCCGCCGTGCCCGGGGAAGTGCTTCGCGCAGGCGGCCACCCCGGTGCTCTGCAGTCCCCGCACCCACGCGGCGGTGTGCCGGGCCACCAGCCCGGGGTCGGCACCGAAGCTACGCACGCCGATCACGGGGTTCTCGGCCGTGGAGTTGACGTCGGCGTCCGGCGCCAGAGTCAGGGTGACGCCCAGGGCGGCGAGCTGCTCGCCGACGCTGCGCCCCACCTCCTCGGTGAGCGCGGGATCATCGAGCCGGCCGAGCACCGCGTTGCCCGGGTACGGCGACCCGGTCCGCGCCCACAGCCGGGTCACGTCGCCGCCCTCCTCGTCGATGGCGATCACCGCATCGGCGCGGGCTGCGCGCAGTTCGCCGGTGAGCCGGCGCAGTTGCTCCAGCGAGGAGATGTTGCCGCCGAACAGGCAGACGCCCGCGAGCCCCGAGCGCAGCCGGTCGAGGAGCCAGCCGGGTGCGGCCTCCCCCGCGAAGCCCGGCAGCAGGACGCCTGCCGAGCCGGTCATCCCTTGACCGCCCCGCCGACCAGGCCGCTCGTCATCCGCCCTTGCACGAACAGGAAGAACACGATCACCGGGATAGCGACGACCGTGGAAGCCGCCATCACCTGCCCCCAGTCGGTGTCCCGGCTGGCGCTGGCCTGCAGGAAGCCGCGCAGCCAGAGCGGCAGGGTGCGCACGCTGCCGTCCTGCAGGATGACGAGCGCGACGGTGAACTCGTTCCACGCCTGCAGGAACGCGTAGACGCCCGAGGCGACGAGGCCGGGCGCGAGCAGCGGGAAGGTGATCCGCAGGAAGGCCTGGGTGCGGCTGAGGCCGTCCACCATCGCGGCCTCCTCGAGCTCGACCGGGATCCCGGCGACGAAGCCGCGGAGCATCCACACGGTGAACGGCACGACCGCCGCGACGTAGAGCACGCTCAGCCCGATCAGCGAGTTGAGCAGGCCGACGCTCGCCATCAGCTTGTACTGGGCGATGAACAGCCCCTCCGCGGGCAGCATCTGCACGAACAGGACGGCGAGCACGAACGACTTCCGGCCCCGGAAGCGGAACCGGCTGATCGCGAGCGCGGCGAGGAACGCGAACAGCAGGCACGCCGCCACGACGACGACCGCGACGAGCACGCTCGCGCCGAGCGCGGGCAGGAAGGTGCCCTGCGAGAACACGGAGGTGAAGTTCGCGAACGATCCCCCGAACGGCAGGAACGTCGGCGTCGACGACTGCAGCACGGCGTTCGGCAGCAGCGCGGAGTTGATCATCCAGTAGACGGGGAAGGCCCAGACGAGCGCGATGACGACGCCGAGGACGCTGAGCAGCGCCCGGCCGACCGCGGGGCGCCGGCGACGCGGGGCGGGCAGGCGGGGCGGGGCCGCCACCGAGGC
>JAODAX010000030.1 GCA_025463675.1 Naasia sp.
ATGCAAACATCAAGGTCGTGCAACAGATGCTTGGACATGCCACCGCTACCCGAACACTGGACACGTACGGGCATCTTTGGCCGGATCGGCTGGATGAGGTAGCAGCGGCGATGGAGGCGGCGCGAAACCGCTCGATGACCGATGCGTCAGGCCCGAACCTGACTGCATCCTGACCGCGTCGCCGCAAGCTCTCATTCAGGTGCAGGCAAGGCGAGCTTGATCAGGCAATTTGGAGCCGACTACGGGACTTGAACCCGTAACCGCCCGATTACAAGTCGGGTGCGCTACCAATTGCGCCAAGTCGGCGGGCGGGCCGAAGCCCGCCCTCCCAGTCTAGGGAAACACCATCGCACGCCGAACTGCCCACTTCGGTCGCGACTCCGCTGGGGAACGCGACCGAAGTGGGCGGGTCGGCGAGGGGTCAGCCGGCGGCCGGCGTCTCCGGGGCCTCGGGGGTCGGCGTCGGGGTCGGGGCGCTGGTCGGCGCCGCCGACTGCGCGAGCACGAACGCCGCGAACTCCGCGGCGTCGAACTGGCCCGTGGTTGAGAAGGTGGACGAGTTGTACTGGACGCCGTTGACGATGACCGTCGGGGTGCCCGTCACCTTCTCCACGTCCGAGTTCGGGATGGGGCCGGTCAACGCCCGGGTGGTCGCGTCGGTCACCCAGTTGCTGAAGCGGCCGTCCTCGATGCACTTCTCGACGTTCGATGAGCTGGCGTCCGCCTGGTCGGCGAAGCCGATGAGCGTCTCGGCGTCGAGGCCGGGGGTGCCCTCCTGCGGCTGGTTCTCGAACAGCAGGTTGTTGAACTCGAAGAACGAGTTCGGCGAGTAGTTCGCCACGCACGCCGCCGCGTTCGCGGCCCGGGTGGAGTAGCGGGTGCCCTGCGACTGGCTGTTCAGGATCGAGATCGGGTGGTACTCAACGGTCGCGCTGCCCTCGCTCACCCACTGCTCGATCTGCTCCGAGTTCGCGGCCTCGAAGAAGCCACAGATCGGGCACATGTAGTCGACGTAGATCTGGATGTCGACGACGTTCGGGGCGTTCGCGGCCGACGGGATGGGGTCCTCCCCGGCGGGCAGAGCCGACGTGGTGACCGCCTCGAGGTTCTCGCCGACCTTGATGCCGTCGCTCGCCATGTTCGCCGGGCCGGGGCCCGCGGGACGGATTGAGGTGAAGATGATGAACCCGATCACCGCGATGATCGCGAGAGACGCGAGCCCGATGCCGCCGCCGAGCAGCAGGCGGTTGCGCTTCTCGCGCTTACGCTGCTGCTCCCTGAGCTCGCGCGCCTTCTCGCGTGCGGCCTCACGGCGCTCGTTCTTGGAAGGACGGGCAGAGCCCCCGCCGTTGGTCACAGATTGTCTCCTCGCGTGCACGGGAAAGCGCCTCGCGGACAGGCGAGACGCCCTCAGAATCGTAAGGGACAGCTCCTGGGAAAGCTCGGAAGGCTCGCTGGAGGGCCCCGATCGGCCCTGTTTCCCCCGGTCGCGCGAATGTTTTACCGCCCCGAAACGTGGCATACTGACGCCGTCGACCGAAGGCGGCCGGCGCTTTCCATTCACTACGGATCGTCCGGCACGTACCTGCCGGTGAAGGAGAAACGATGGCCTCGGTCACGTTCGACAATGCAACGCGTCTCTACCCGGGTTCGACTCGCCCCGCGGTCGACGCTCTCAACCTCGAAGTGGCCGATGGCGAGTTCCTCGTCCTCGTCGGCCCCTCCGGCTGCGGCAAGTCCACATCGCTGCGCATGCTGGCCGGGCTCGAAGAGGTCAACTCCGGCGCCATCCTGATCGGCGACCGCAACGTGACCGACGTGCCGCCGAAGGACCGCGACATCGCGATGGTGTTCCAGAATTACGCGCTGTACCCGCACATGACGGTCGCCGAGAACATGGGCTTCGCGCTCAAGATCGCCGGTATCAACAAGGACGAGCGGGCCACCCGCGTCCTCGAGGCCGCCAAGCTGCTCGACCTCGAGCCGTACCTGAACCGCAAGCCGAAGGCGCTCTCGGGCGGTCAGCGTCAGCGCGTCGCCATGGGCCGCGCGATCGTCCGTCAGCCTCAGGTGTTCCTCATGGACGAGCCGCTGTCGAACCTCGACGCCAAGCTCCGCGTTCAGACGCGCACGCAGATCGCGTCGCTGCAGCGCCGGCTCGGCGTCACCACCGTCTACGTCACGCACGACCAGACCGAGGCGCTCACTATGGGCGACCGCATCGCGGTCCTCAAGGACGGCCTCCTTCAGCAGGTCGGCACCCCGCGGGACCTGTACGAGAAGCCGAACAACGTGTTCGTCGCCGGCTTCATCGGCAGCCCGGCCATGAACCTGTTCCCGGCCGACATCGTCGAGGGCGGCGTCCGCTTCGGCACGCACGTCGTCGAGGTCGAGCGCGAGGTCATCGCCAGCGCCAACGGCCGCCAGGTCACGGTCGGCGTCCGCCCCGAGGACCTCGTGGTCTCGTCGGTGCCCGGTGACGGCCTGCAGGTCGAGGTCGACCTCGTCGAGGAGCTCGGCGCGGACGGCTACCTCTACGGCCACTCCGAGGTGGAGGGCCGCCGCACCGACATTGTCGCGCGCGTCGATGGCCGCGTGCACCCGAACGCCGGCGAGACGGTGTACCTCATGCCGCAGCCGGGCCACGTGCACGTGTTCGACGTGGAGAGCGGCGCGCGCCTCAGCAGCGCGGCCATCGTCCACTGACCTCGCCCGATTCCCGGAAGGCCCGCAGCGCGTTCGCGCGGCGGGCCTTCCGCATAGGCTGACACCAATGGCGACTTCCGGCTCCCTCAACATCACCGCTGCGATGGTCGACCCGGCCCTCCTCGACCTCCCGTGGGATCTTCCGCTGGAGATCTGGCCGGACGACACGATCGCCGCGCTGCCGAAGGGCATCTCCCGGCACATCGTGCGCTTCGTCAACCTTTCGGGCTACGTCATCGCCATCAAGGAGACGAGCGAGGAACTCGCCCGCCGCGAGTACGACATGCTCCGCACCCTCCAAAAGATGGAGGTGCCGTGCGTCGAACCGGTCGCGGTGATCTCCAACCGCACCGACGAGGACGGCCAGCCGCTCGAGGCCGTGCTCGTGACACGGCACCTGAAGTTCTCCCTGCCATACCGCGCACTGTTCTCCCAGGCGCTGCGGCCGGACACCGCCACCCGCCTCGTCGACGCGCTCGCGCTGCTCCTCGTGCGCCTGCACATCATCGGCTTCTTCTGGGGCGACGTCTCGCTCTCGAACACGCTGTTCCGCCGAGACGCGGGATCGTTCGCCGCGTACCTGGTGGATGCGGAGACGGGAAAGCTGTACCCGGGCGGCGGCCTGTCGAACGGCCAGCGGGAGAACGACGTCGAGATCGCGCGCGTCAACATCGCCGGTGAGCTGATGGACCTCGAGGCGGGCGGCCGCGTCGAGGAGGGCCTCGACCCGGTCGAGGTGAGCGAGCGGATCGTCGCCCGCTACCGGGTGCTCTGGACGGAGCTCACCGGGTGGGAGGTGTTCCCGCGTAACGAGCGGTGGCGCATCAACCAGCGGGTCGACCGGCTCAACGAGCTCGGCTTCGACATCGACGAGCTCGCGATCAAGACCGACGAGACCGGCACCCAGGTGCGCATCCAGCCGAAGGTCGTCGACGCCGGCCACCACTCCCGCCGACTGCTCCGGCTCACCGGCATCGACGCACAGGAGAACCAGGCGCGGCGGCTACTCAACGACCTCGACTCCTACCGCGCCACGTTCGGCCGGGACGGCCACGACGAGGAGGCGGTCGCCCATGAGTGGGTCGCCCAGGTGTTCGAGCCCGTCGTCCGCGCGATCCCGCGCGACCTGAAGGGGAAGCTGGAGCCCGCCGAGGTGTTCCACCAGCTGCTCGAGCACCGCTGGTTCATGTCGCAGAAGCAGTCGCGGGACGTGCCCCTCGCAGAGGCCGTCGCCGCCTACATCGACGACATCCTGCGTCACCGCCGCGACGAGGCGACCGTGCTCAACCCGCCGACCGGCGTCATCTCACTGCCCGACGCCGCGGAGCTGCTCGACGACGACGACGACTGGCGCTCCAAGGTCTGAGCCCCGGCATGGGTTCCACCTGCGCTCGACAGGCTGACCGGCCGCCAACAGGCCGGGCGGACCGGTCTGGGCCTGTCGGCGGCCCTTCGGCCTGTTGAGGGCGAGGGCAGGAGCCGGTTGGGGGCAGGCGGAGAGCTACGCGGTGCCGGCGTCCGCGCGGCGACGCGCGATCTCGTAGAGAGCGACGCTCGCCGCGATGCCCGCATTGAGCGACTCCGTGTCCGAGGTGATCGGGATCGACACCACGGCGTCGCAGGTCTCCGTGACGAGCCGCGACAGGCCCTTGCCCTCGCTGCCGACGACCACGACGAGCGGTCCGGTGGCGAGTTCCAGGCCCGGCAGCGACACGTCGCCGCCGCCGTCGAGGCCGACGACGAAGACTCCGCGCTCCTTGAGCGCCTTGAGGGTCTGGGTGAGGTTCGCCGCCATCGCGACGGGCACCCGGGCGGCGGCGCCAGCGGAGGTCTTCCACGCGGCGGCGGTGAGGCCGACGCTGCGCCGTTGCGGCACGACGACACCGTGCCCGCCGAACGCGGCCACCGAGCGGAGGATCGCGCCCAGGTTCCGCGGGTCGGTGATTCCGTCCACCGCGACCAGCAGCGGGACGCGCCCGCTGCCCTCGATCTTGTCGAGCAGCTCGAGCGGGTGCGCGTACTCGTACGGCGGCACCTTCAGTGCGATTCCCTGGTGCACCGAGTCCTCGCCGGTGAGCCGGTCGATCTCGGGCCGGGTCACCTCGAGGAGGGGGATGCCGCGGCGCCCGGCGAGCGCGATCGACTCGCGGACACGATCGTCCATCTCGATGCGCTGCGCGACATAGAGCGCGGTCGCCGGGATGCGGGCGCGGAGCGCCTCGACCACCGAGTTGCGGCCGGCGACGATCTCGCTCTCGTCGGTGGACTTGGGGCGGCGCTGCTGCGGCCGCTGCTGGCCCGCGACCCGCTGGCCGGGCTTCGCGGCCAGCCGCTCGGCCGCCGCCTTCCGCTTGCCGGCAGGGTGATAGGTGCGGTCCTCGGCTCTGGGGGTCGGGCCCTTTCCCTCGAGCGCCTGACGGCCCTGGCCGCCGGAGCCGACCTTGGGGCTCTTGACCTTCTTGCGGACGGCTCCGGGCCGTCCCTTGTTACTCGGCATCGATGCTCCAATGCGTTCCTGTTGGCGAATCCTCGAGGGTGATGCCCGCCTCTGCCAGCTCGGCGCGGATCGCGTCGGCCAGGGCGAAGTCCCGCCCGGCGCGTGCGCTCTGCCGGTCGGCGATCCGCCGCTCGACGAGGGCGGCGAGCGCGATGCGCACCGGCTCATCGGGGCGGCTGCGCCATTCGGGTGAGGTGGGGTCGATCCCGAGAATCTGGGTCATGGCGGAGACCTCGGCGCGGCGCTCGGCGGCGCCGTCCAGGTCCTCGTCGTCGAGCGCGGCGTTGCCGGCCCGCACGGTGTCATGCAGCACGGCGAACGCCTCGGGCGTCGACAGGTCGTCGTCGAGCGCGGCGGCAAATGCGTCGGGCACCTGGCCGGGGCGCTCGGCGGCGAAGCGGGTGCCCGCGAGGCGGCGCGCGGCGCGGTCAAGGAAGGTCTCAACCCGGTCGAGAGCCGCCTCCGCCTCCTCGAGAGCACCGTCGTGGTAGTCGAGCACCGACCGGTAGTGCGCGGCCGCGAGGTAGTAGCGGACGACCACCGGGCGGGCCATGGAAAGGAAGTCGGCGGCGTACAGCGAGTTGCCGAGCGACTTGCTCATCTTCTGGCCGCCGACGTTCACGAGGCCGTTGTGCACCCAGTACCGGGCGAACGCGTCGCCGGCTGCGGTGGACTGGGCCAGCTCGTTCTCGTGATGCGGGAAGCGGAGGTCGAGGCCGCCGCCATGAATGTCGAACTGCGCGCCGAGGTAGCGCGCGGACATCGCGGAGCACTCGATGTGCCAGCCCGGCCGGCCGGGACCCCACGGGGACGGCCACGACGCGGACTCCGGCTCGTCATCCTTGCGGCCCTTCCAGAGGGCGAAGTCTCGGGGGTCCCGCTTGCCGCGCGGGTCGGCGTCCTCCGCGGCGACCATGTCGGCCGCGGCCTGCCGGGTGAGGCGACCGTAGCCCGGCCAGCTGGCGGTGTCGAAGTACACGTCGCCGGAACCGTCAGGGGCGGGGTAGGCATGGCCGCGCTCGATCAGCCGGGCGATGATCTCCTGCATCTGCGTGACACTCGCCGTCGCCCGCGGCTCGTAGGTCGGCGCCTGCACGCCGAGGGCGGTGTAGGCGGCCGTGAACTCGAGCTCGTACCGGTAGGCGAGCGCCCACCACACCTCGCCCGCCGTCTGCGCGCCGTCGGCGGCGGGGGCGGGCCGGGCGTTCCCGAGGATCTTGTCGTCGATGTCGGTGACGTTGCGCACCAGGGTCACGCGGTAGCCGCGGTAGCCGAACCAGCGGCGCCACAGGTCGTAGACGAGGGCGGAGCGCAGGTGGCCGATGTGCGGGGACGACTGCACGGTGGGTCCGCAGACGTACATGCCGACCTCGCCGGGGACGAGGGGCTCGAAGTCGCGGAGGCCGCCGTCGAGGGAGTCGTAGAGTCGCAGAACCACGGGAGCCAGCTTAGGGATCGCGGCGGGCGGCGGGCCGGACGAGAGCGGTGGCCACCGCGGTGACGCCCTCCCCGCGACCGGCGAAGCCGAGGCCGTCGGTGGTGGTGGCGGACACACTGACCGGCGCCCCGACGAGCGCACTCAGCACGCGTTCCGCCTCCTCGCGGCGGGCCGCGAACCGCGGACGGTTGGCGACGAGCTGGACGGCCACGTTGCCGGGCGCCCAGCCGGCCCCCGCCAGGATCGCGACCGTCTCCCGGAGGAAGACGCCGCCTGCGGCGGCCGCGTAGCGGGGGTCGGCGGTGCCGAATCGGCTGCCCAGATCGCCGAGACCGGCGGCGGACAGCAGGGCGTCGCAGATTGCGTGAGCGACCGCGTCGCCATCGCTGTGGCCCGCGAGGGCCGGCTCGCCTGCCCAGTCGAGGCCGGCCAGGCGGAGTGTCCCGCCGCCGCCGAACGCGTGCACGTCGATGCCGATGCCGGTGCGCGGCAGCGCGGGCGGGGCGAGCAGGTGCTCGGCGCGCTCCAGGTCGGCCGGCGTCGTGATCTTGAATGCCAGCGGCTCACCCGGCACCACCTGCACGGCGAGGCCCGCGGCGGCGTAGAGGGCGGCGTCGTCGGTGTGCTCGGCCGCCGCGGCCGCGTACGCCCGCTCCAGCGCGGCCCGCGGGAAGCCCTGCGGAGTCTGCACCGCGGACAGCTGCGACCGGTCGACGGTCTCCGCCACCCGCACGCCCTCGAGACGCTTGACGGTGTCGGCGACCGGCAGCCCGGGGACGATCCCGTCGCCGGTGTGGCGCACCGCATCGAGCACGGTGCGGAACTGCGCGAGCGGGGTCAGCGCGCGGGCGGCGTCATGGACAAGAACCACCTCGACCGCGGGGGCGAGCACGGCGAGGCCGGCGAGCACCGACTGCTGCCGGGTCGCGCCGCCGGGGACCACGTCGACGCCGGGCGCCAGGGCGCGCGTCTCGTCGACGCGCTCGGCGGGCACCACGAGAACCGTCTGCACCGGCTCATCGAACGCCCGCACGGGCGCAAGGGCACGCGCCAGCATCGGCACACCTGCCACCGACACGAAAGCCTTGGGCAGGCCGAAGCCGAGTCGGGAGCCCTCCCCCGCGGCGACGACGACGACCGCCACGATCGGCTCGTCTCCGCTTCGCGGCGGAGCGCTCACGGGCGGATCTTCAGGAGGCGAGGACCTCGTCGAGGACGCTCGAGGCCTGATCCTCGTCGGTCTTCTCGGCGAGGGCCAGTTCGGAGATCAAGATTTGGCGCGCCTTGGCAAGCATGCGCTTCTCGCCAGCGGACAGGCCGCGATCCTGGTCGCGGCGCCACAGGTCGCGGACGACCTCCGACACCTTGATGACGTCGCCGGAGGCGAGCTTCTCGAGGTTTGCCTTGTACCGGCGAGACCAGTTGGTGGGCTCCTCGGTGAAGGGAGCGCGTAGCACCTCGAACACGCGGTCGAGGCCCTCCTTGCCAATGACGTCCCGGACGCCGACCAGGTCGACATTCTCCGCCGGGACCTCGATGGTGAGGTCGCCCTGCGTCACATTCAGCTTGAGGTAGACCTTCTCTTCACCCTTCACCATCCTCTTCTTCACTTCAGTGATGGTTGCTGCCCCGTGATGGGGGTATACGACAGTCTCGCCGACCTCGAAAAGCATGGGTGATGAGTCCTTTCGACCGGCGTCAATTCTAGCACAGGGGCGCCGACGGCCCGTCCGGATGCCCGGGCGGAGGGAGCCGGTGCACTAGAGTCGGGATCGCGGACGGCGACCCCAGCTCCTGATTCCCCGCGCGCGGCACGTGCTCCTGCCCCCGCTCGCGAGGACCCCAATGGCCTGGGCCGGAGGCCCGGCCGCAGGGAGGAAACTGTGCTCAAGGTCCGTGCGCTCGCCGCCGCCCTGCTCGCCGCCGCACTCGCCGTGGGCGTTTCCGGTTGCACGTTCCTGGGCGGTGAAGTCCTCCCGCGGCAGTACGACCCGAGCGACGGGCTCAGCGCTGACGTCGGCGACCTCGACATCCGCAACGCGCTCCTCATCGAGGGCGAGGAGGGGCGGGCGAACCTGCTCCTCAGCGTCATCAACCAGTCGGCGGACGACCAGCCGCTCGCCGTGCAGTACGAGAGCACCTCTCCCGACGCGCAGAACGGACGGGTCACGGTCGACCTGTCGATCCCCGCCCGGTCGACGGTGACGTTCGGCTGGCAGGACACCGAGCAGCTCGTGCTCGAGGGCATCGACACCCAGGCCGGCGCGCTGTTCCCGGTCTACTTCGTGAGCGGCGAGACCGAAGGGGTCGAGCGTCAACTACCGGTCCTCGACACCACGCTCGCCGAGTACAGCGACCTCGCGCCGAGCCCGTCCCCCACGCCGACGCCCACGCCCACGCCGGAACCCATCCCGACGCCCGTCGCGGGCACGGTGCCGGAGGGCACGGACCAGAACCCGGACGGCACCGAGCCGGGCGACGCCGTCGACTCCGGCACGGAGTAGCTGCCAGCCGCTCAGGCCGGGGCGACGTCGTCGAACCGGTAGCCCAGCCCGCGCACGGTGAGCAGCAGCGTCGGCTCGGACGGCGACTCCTCCACCTTCGCCCGGAGGCGCTTGATGTGCACGTCGAGGGTCTTGGTGTCGCCGAAGTAGTCCGAGCCCCACACCCGGTCGATGAGCTGCCCGCGGGTGAGCACGCGCCCGGCGTTGCGCAGCAGCAGCTCGAGCAGGTCGAACTCTTTCAGCGGCATCGCCGTGTCGACGCCGCGGATGGTCACGATGTGCCGGTCCACGTCCATCCGCACCGGGCCGACGTGCAGCACACGGGACACCTCGCCGACATCGGTCTGGCGTCGCATCACCGCCCTTATGCGCGCGAGCAGCTCCCGGGTGGAGTAGGGCTTCGTGACGTAGTCATCGGCGCCCAGCTCGAGCCCCACCACGATGTCGACCTCGGAGTCCTTCGCGGTGAGCATGATGATCGGGACGCTCGAGCGCGTGCGGATTTCGCGGCACACCTCGGTTCCGGGCAGACCGGGCAGCATCAGGTCGAGGAGGACCAGGTCGGGTGCGGTGCGAGCGAACTCGGTGACGCCGGTCGGCCCGTCGGCAGCCACGATCACCTCGTAGCCCTCCTTCTCCAGCAGGAAGGCGAGAGGCTCGCTCAGGGCAGGCTCGTCTTCGACGAGGAGGATGCGGGTCACTTCTTCTCCAATCCGAGCGTCGCCGCCCGGTAGTCGGACGCCTCGGGGAGGCGCAACGTGAAGGTGGAGCCGTGGCCGGGCTGCGACCACAGCCGCACCTCGCCGCCGTGGTTCTGGACGACGTGTTTGACGATGCTGAGGCCGAGGCCGGTGCCGCCCGTGTTGCGCGACCGGGCCGGATCCACCCGGTAGAAGCGCTCGAACACGCGCTCGCGCTCGTCGTCGGCGATGCCGATGCCCTGGTCGGTGACCGCGATCTCGACGAGCCCGTCGTCCACCCGCACCCCGACGCCCACCCGGGAGCCGGCGGAGGAGTACTGGATGGCGTTCGCGATCACGTTGTGCACGGCCACGATCAGGAGCGCCTCGTCGCCGTACACCTGCGCGTGCTTCTTGCCGCCGCGCACCAGCTCGATGTTCGCGGCGGCCGCGGCGACCGTGTTCTGGTCGATCGCGCTGGCGACGACGTGGCCGACGTCGACGAGCTCCGGCGCGTGCAACGCATCCGTCGCCTGCAGCCGGGACAGCTCGATGATCTCCGCCGTGATGTGACTCAGCCTGCTGGACTCGGCGGCGAGCCGGTTCGCGAAGCGGCGCACGACGGCGGGCTCGTCGGCCGCCGAATCGAGCGCCTCGGACAGCAGGGAGATCGCGCCGATCGGCGTCTTCAACTCGTGGCTGATGTTCGCCACGAAGTCGCGGCGCACCTCCTCGAGCCGGATGGACTCGGACCGGTCGTCGACGAGCAGCAGGATGTAGCGGGTGCCGAGGCGGGTCGCGCGCACCGTGACCGGCAGACCGGCGGTGCCGAACGGCCCGCGAGGCAGCGTCAGCTGCCGCATCAACGGCGCGTCGCTCGTGCGCGCCTCGTCGGCGAGCTGAGCGAGCAGCGGCTGTGTGAGGCTGCGACCGTTCACGAGGCCGAGCGCGACGGCACCCGCGGACGCCTTCGCCACCGAGTTCGACGGATCGAGTACCAGGCCCGCGGACTCGAGGGCCCCAAGCACGCCGTCCATCCCGTCCGGCACATCCTCCGCGACAGCCTCCACCGCGCGGGAACCGCTGCGCATCGCCGCGACCAGGAGGAGGGTCGCGCCGACGCCGAGGATCAGGCCGAGGAGCATGGCCAGGGGCACCAGCCACGCAGACTGCATGTCCCCTACCCTAGGAGGCACGTCCCGGCGCGGAGTGCGCGGAAGACGCCGGATGGGCCGCGTTACCCGGCAGTTCGGCCACCCGGCACCATCCGTTAACCTTCGGCCCGAAGACTGACCGGTCGAAGCGCGGGAAACCGCTGAAGGGGAGAAGATGCGCGAAGTCTTCCAGCAGGAGCTCGCCGAGGTACGCGAGCGCCTCGTCACCATCGCCGACATGGTCGCGGTCTCGATCGAGAACGCCACGCGCGCGTTCAACGAGTCGGATGTGAGCCTCGCGGAGACCGTCATCGCCGAGGATGACCGCATCGACGAGTTGGCGCTCAGCCTCGATGAACTCGCCATCAACATCCTCGCCCGGCAGCAGCCGGTCGCGCGCGACCTCCGTATCGTCGTCAGCGCCCTCCGCATCAGCGCATCGCTCGAGCGGATGGGCGATATGAGCTCGCATATCGCCCAGCTGGCCCGCTACCGCTTCCCGGACAAGGTGGTGCCGAAGAGCCTACGGAGCACCTTCGCCGAGATGGGGCGCCTCGACGTCGGCATGGCGCAGAAGCTCGCGCAGCTGCTGCGCACCGAGGACCTGGAGCTTGCCGAGGAGATCCGCAACGACGACGACAGCATCGACGAGCTGCACCTCAGCGTGTTCGACAAGGTGCTCGGCGAGACCTGGAAGGGCGCGGCCGTCGACACGGTCGACGCGACCCTCGCCAGCCGCTACCACGAGCGCTTCGCCGACCACGCCGTCTCCATCGCGAAGAAGGTGCAGTACCTCGCGACGGGCGACTGGGTCGTCCCGCTTCCGTCGGCGTCGTCCTCGCATTAGACGAGTGCGCTAGGGCACCTCTGTACCCCGGTTCTGGTGTACGCACCGCGCGGGTAACCCGTACTGGACCAGCGGATTCGGTGTCGGAGCAGTGTCGGTGGGTGCGTGCACAATGTCGGCATGGCCACCACCACGGCAGCGCTCC
>JAODAX010000033.1 GCA_025463675.1 Naasia sp.
GGAGCGCTGCCGTGGTGGTGGCCATGCCGACATTGTGCACGCACCCACCGACACTGCTCCGACACCGAATCCGCTGGTCCAGTACGGGTTACCCGCGCGGTGCGTACACCAGAACCGGGGTACAGAGCGCGCTGGCGGCCGGGGTGCGATGCTAGTCCCGTGGACACCGAGGGCGGTGCCGCCGTTCCCGGCGCAGATGCGGGACGCCTGTTCGACGAGCGGCGCCTCTGGGAGCGTGTCGCGTTCGGCCGGGGCTCCACCGACGCGGAGCGGCAGGCAGCGCTGGCCGCGCTCGGCGGACCTCCGGATCCGCCGGCCGCGCAGGACCCGCAGCCGTCTGCGCTCACCGCCCGGCCGTCAGGCGCGGCCCCCGCTCCGCCTCTGATCCAGCCCCCCCGACGGTGGCGCCGCGCAGTGTTGCTGGCGGTGGTGATCGTCGGATCAATCGTCGTCGCCGGCGAGCTTCCGCGCGGTGCCGCCGGATCCGACTCAATCCTCGTCCGCGCCCGGGTGACCGGCGATGGCGCCGTACCGTCGTGGCTGGCGGGAGCCATCGAGCAGGCCGCGCGCGGACCCGGGTCGGACACCGAGGAGGAGCTGCTCTCCACCGTCCGCCTGATCGAGGACGACCGGTACGGCGCGCACGTGTTCCGGGATCAGGGGGCGACGACGGTGTGCATCGCCGCGGACAAGGCTGTGCACTGCGTCGGCAGCGACGAATTCGCCGAGCGGGGCCTGGTGCTGGAGGCGCTCGAGCCGATCGCCGGGCCGCTGTCGGCCGCGGTGCGCTACGGCTGGGGCCGGTGGGGGGACTGGACGCGGAGCCGTTCGAGGTGGACCCGCACGTCACGGTGCGCTTCCTCGCCGCATCGAAGTGGCCGACGCTGATGACCGGCTGCCTCACCGACCACGGCTATCCCGCCCGGGTGGCGGATACGGGCACCATTCTCCGGACCCTCCCCAGCGGCGGGAGTGAGCTCGGCGCCGCGATGGCGGACTACGACTGCGCGCGCCGGTACCTGCAGAACGGCTACTACTTCCACGGCGCACCGTGACCGCTGTTACCCGCCGTTACCCTGCCTGACGCGGCGTTACGCACACGCTTTGGACCATCGGCGCCGCTCGGCTACCGTCCGAATATGACTGCTGACACGCTGACCCTGACCCCCGCAGCGCAGGAGCGCGCTGACCGCCTCGATGCCGCGGGCGCGGCCTGGAAGGAGCGGATCTCCGCCGATGCGCGCAACGCGCAGCTCACCTACAAGGTCACCTCGACGGGGAAGGGCGCCGTCGCGACCCAGGTGGTGGCCGGCAAGCACCGCTTCCTCGTCGACGAGCCGGCCGCGCTCGCGGGTGACGACATCGCGGCGAGCCCGGTGGAGTACGCGCTGGGAGCGCTCCTGTCCTGCCAGGTCGTCGTCTACCGGCTGTACGCCCAGGCGCTCGGCATCGTCGTCGACCAGATCTCGGTGGAGGCCGAGGCTGACCTCGACGTCCGTCGGCTGTTCGGTCTGGATAACCGGGTCCGAGCCGGCTTCGGCGACATCCGCCTCGTCGTCTCGGTCACCGGTCCCGAGGAGCTGCAGCGCTACGAGCAGCTGAAGGACGCCGTCGACGAGCACTGCCCCGTCTTCGACCTCTTCACTAACCCGACCCCGGTGTCGACCACCATCCGCAAGGCCTGAGCAGGCAGAAGGGGCGCTCCCGGAAACGGGGCGCCCCTTCTTTCCGCGCGAGTCAGCGAGTGACGGCGAAGCCGCCGGTCCAGGCGACCTTCTCGCCCACCGCGAGCCCGAGCTGCAGGAAGCCGAGCGACTCCAGCTCGCGCGCCCGCTTGAGCGTGCCAGCGTCCTCCGCGCGGAGGCCGCCCGCCTGCACGAGATCGATCACCTGCTGCTTGGCCGCGGCGTCGTCCCCGGCGACCAGTACGGTCGTAGTCGCGGCTTCGCCCACGGAGCCGGTTGCCAGCGTCGCCGCGAACGTGGTGTTGAAGGCCTTCACGACCTTCGCGCCGGGCACACGCCCAGCGATCTGGGCGGCGGCGGAGCTGTCGGCGGGCACGACAAGCGCGTCGAAGGTGGAGAAGTCCACGGGGTTGGTGATGTCGACGATCGTCTTGCCGGCAAGCTGGTCGGCGTACGTGTCGAGGATGCCTTCCACGGCGGGATAGGGGACCGCGAGCACCACGACGTCACCGGTCAGGGTAGTGCCGGTCACCCCCACCGTCGCCTGCAGCTCGTTCGCGAGGTCGACGCCCTTGCCTTCCGCCGTGACGATGAGCTGCACCGCGCTGCCGCCCTTGGCGGCGATGCGAGCGATCTCCGCGCCCATGTTGCCGATTCCGATGATGCTGACGCCGGTCATCCGGTCCTCCATCTGATTAGTTGTTGCTACAACCATAAGCACAAGTGGTTGTCGCGTCAACCATCGCTATCCTGGACGCATGGAGCGTCAGGTCCCGCGAATGGACGAGCTGGAGTCGGCGGCGTGGACGCGCTTCGTCGCCGTGCTGGAGCTCCTCCCGGCCGCTCTCGACGCCCAGCTCCAGCGTGACTCGCAGCTCACCCACTTCGAGTTCAGCCTGCTCACCATGCTGCGGTTCGCGCCCGGCTCGACCATGCGGATGAAGCAGCTGGCGCGCGCGACGAACGCGACCCTGCCCCGCCTCTCCCACGTCGTTTCGCGCCTCGGGGCGCGCGGGTTCGTGGAGCGCGCCCCGAGCGCGGACGACCGCCGCGCGAACGACGCCACGCTCACCGACGCGGGCCGGCGGGCGCTCATCCGCGCCACCCCGGGGCACCTCGAGACGGTGCGCCGCCTGGTGCTGGAACCGCTGGATCGCGATCAGCTCCAGGCGCTGGCCGGCATAGCGGCAGCCATCGGCCGGGCCGTCGACCCTTCGGGCGCATTCGGCGCGGCGATCGACGGTGATGGGCCCGAGCCGGCCGCCGACGGCGACCGGACGGATGACGCCGACCGGCCCTAGATGCCGACGGCGGTGATGCGGTCCTTGCCCGCGTCCTTGGACAGGTACATGGCGGCGTCGGCCGTGATCAGCAGCCCCTCGGGCGTGACCGATCCGTTGGACGGGTGGTGCACCGCGATCCCGATGCTCGCCGTCACCGAGAAGGTGGTCGGCACGCCCGCGAGTGGCTCGCGGACCGCGTCGGAGATGCGGACAGCGATGGCCTGCGCGGCGGCCTCGTCCGCGTCGGCGCAGACGACCACGAACTCGTCGCCGCCGAAGCGCCCGATGGTGTCGCCGCCGCGGACCACACCGCGGAGCCGGTCGGCCACCTGGCGGAGCACCGAGTCCCCGACGGCGTGGCCGAGTCCGTCGTTGACGGCTTTGAAGCCGTCGATGTCGAGGAAGATCAGCGCAAGCGGAGCGCCGGTCCGGGTGGCGGAGGTCATCGCCTGACCGAGGCGCTCGGCGAGCAGCTGACGGTTCGCGAGCCCCGTCAACTGGTCGTGCAGCGCCATCCGGCGCAGTCGCTCCTCGAGCCGGACGCGGCCGAGGACTTCCGCGGCCTGGCGGGCGAGGGCCGCCTGCAGTTCGACGTTCTGCGGGTCGAACACCCGGTGCCGGCCGAAGTAGCAGCTGATCGCGCCGAGCGGGGTTCCGGTCTGGTCGAGCAGGGGGGTGGCGCAGATCGCTTCGATGTGCGCGTCCCGCGCGGCGCCGAGGAGTGCGGGGTAGTGCGCCTCGATCTGGCGCAGGTCCTGCAGCATGATGGGGCCGCGGCTGTCGAGCGCGTCGTTGGCGGGGAAGCGGAGCATCGCCGAGCGGAGTTCGGCGAACGGGTCGTCGCCCCCCGCCGGGCGCAGCACGCCGCTCTCGTCGAGCAGCAGCACCGCCGCCTGGGTGGCGTCGAGCGACTCGCGGGCGCTCGCGGCCAGCGCCTGTGCCAGCTCCTCCTCGGATCCGGCGCGGCTGAATGCGCTCGATGCGTCCTGCAGGATGCGCACTCGCGTCTCCGATGCCTCCGCGGCACGGCGCGCGGCGAGCAGCTCCCGCTCGTAGTCCTGCCGCATCGTGGCATCGAACACCGCGGTGCGCACCACCGGGGTGTCTCCGTCGAGCAGGACGGAGTTGACGAGGACCGGCAGCAGGGCGCCGTCGGCCACACGCACGTTGAGGGCGATCTCCCGGGCCTCGCCCCGCAGGCGCAGCACGGGCAGATAGCGGGTCTCGTAGAACAGCCGGCTGCCGACGTCGAGGAAGTCGGGGAACCGCCCGCCGACCAGCTCGGCGCGCTCGTAGCCGGTCCAGGCGAGCAGCGTCTCGTTCACCTTGAGGATGCGGCCGTCCGGGGTGCAGGAGAGGTAGCCGCACGGGGCGTGCTCGTACAGATCCTCGTACGAGTCCTCCCTGGGCCCAGCCGGAGGTTCCACGGGGACCGTCAACGGAGGAAGGAGGCGAGCTCGCGGACGACCTCGGCAGGGGCGGACAGATGCGGCAGGTGGCCGGTCGCCTCGAGCACGACGAGTCGGCTGTCGGGAATGTGCGCGTGCACGTAGTCGCCGACGGGCAACGGGGCGATCGGGTCAGCGGAGCACTGCATCACCAGGGTGGGCACGCTCACCCGGTCGAGGTCGCGGCGGTTGTCCGAGAGGAAGGTGACCCGCGCGAAGTGGCGGGCGATGTCGGGGTCGGTGGCGCAGAAGCTCTCCGCCAACTCGCCGCCGAGTTCGGGACGGTCCGGGTTGCCGGCGATGACCGGACCCATCGCGGCCGACCAGCCCAGGTAGTTGGCATCGAGTGCGTCGAGCAGGGCCTCGATGTCCTTCTCGGTGAAGCCGCCCGTGTAGCCGGGCTCGTCGATGTAGCGCGGTGAGGGGCCAATCAGGACGAGGGCCGTGATGCGGGATGAGTCGCGGCCCGCGGCGAGCACCGCGATCATCGCGCTCACCGAGTGGGCGACGACCACCGCATCCGAGAGGTCGAGCTGCTCGAGAATTTCGAGGAGGTCCGTCGCGTAGCCGTGCAGCGAGTCGTACTTGCGCCGCTCGTAGGCGGCGGTGTCGGAGGCGCCCGCGCCGACCTGGTCGAGCAGGATGACGCGATGCTCCGCGGCGAAGGAGGGCGCCACGTCGCGCCACATCTCCTGGCTGCAGCCGAAGCCGTGCACGAAGACGATCGGCCGACCGGTGGGGTCGCCGGACTCCCGGATGTTGTTGCGGACTCGGACGTCGAGCCCGTCGGTGCTGGCGCTCACAGCGTCTCCTCTAAACCCGTACTCGGTCAGCCGTCCGCGCTGCCGTTACGTGCCGGTGGGGCCCCACGCTATCCGCTCAGCCGGTTATTCGACAAAGGCGACGCCGGGTCCGGCATAGTAGCCCGGGAGACCCGCCCCGGCTAGGGGCGTTGACTTGGGCGGGCAACCTCTTGTCTCATGGAACATCTGATCAAGCCCGAGCCGGGGGGAAGCGCGATGGGTAACCGATGCGTCTATGCCGGCATGCTGAGAGATCCCGCATGACTTTGATGGACGACACCACTCTTCGGAGCGAGCTCCGGCGGGCCGTCATCGGCGGCCAGATCACCGCCGCCTACCAGCCCCAGATCGATCTCGCTTCGGGCCGGATCGTCGCCGCCGAGGTCCTCAGCCGGTGGTATCACCCGCGGCTCGGCGCCATCTCGCCCGGCACGTTCATCCCGATGGCCGAAGAGGACGACCTCATCATCGAGCTGGGCGACTCGATGCTCGGCGAAGGGTCGAGCTGCGCCATCGACTGGTTCGAGCGGGGGACCCCCATCGAGGTCTCCGTCAACGTCTCGGCCTTCCAGCTCGCCGCCGCTCGGTTCTTCGAGCGCCTGGTCGAGCGCTCGGACTACCTGCAGCTGCCGCACGGGCTGCTCACGGTGGAGATCACCGAATCGCAGGTGATCTCAGACATGCCGTTCGTGGTGCGACGCCTCGAGCGCCTCCGCGAACTCGGCTTCAACATCGCCATCGACGACTTCGGCGCCGGTCACTCCTCGGTCAGTAGGGTTGTGGAGCTTCCCGTGACGGAGGTGAAGCTCGACCTGTCGCTCACCCAGAATTCGTCGCCGGCGAGCAGCGCGCTGATCGCCGCGGTCGTGAAGATCGCCGCGGCGCGCGACCTGCGGGTCGTGGCGGAGGGCGTCGAGACCCGCCGTCAGCTCGACCGGGTGCGCAGCATCGGCTGCGACCGTGCGCAGGGCTACCTCATCGCGAAGCCGCTGTCGAGGGATGACTTCGAGGCGCGGCTGGACGACGCTCCCTTCGCCCTCTAGCCCGCCTCGCATCGCGGGGAGGACCTGCCCGTACGGCATCGGGTCCCACTGGGACGCTCGTGCGTCCGTCAGCGAACGACTGCGGGCAGACGGCGACGGCGGCGCCCGTTGCCGGTGCGCCGCCGTCGATATCCGTCGAACTGCTCGCTCGAGTCGCTCAGTGGACCGGGATCAGAGGTCGTCGAGCGCGGTCGCGTGACCGAGGCCGTCGTCCTCGCCGCGCTCCGCTGCCTCGCCGCCGACGTCCAGCTGGGTCCAGGTGACCGCCATGCCGGGCGAGAAGAGGATGTCAATGCCGGAGCCGCCGCGCAGCGGCGGGATGTTGACGTAGCCGCCGCCGTCCTTGATCGCCGCGAGGATCTGGTTCCGCAGGTCGGTGACCGGGTCGGGCAAGAAGAAGTCGCGACCTTCCACCGTGAGCCTGTGCAATATCAAATTGATCGGACCTTCTTCTCGTCGGGTACGCGGGACTCCAGCAGGTTATCGGCTCAACCGGGGTGCTCACGCCCCTTGCGCCGGTGGGCGGCCGGGCATAGAAGGGCCGGCGCTTCCGGCAGCGGCAGAATGGGGGCATGGATGCCGTCGCCGCTCTCGGCGAGATCGCCTTCTGGCTCGAGCGCGAGCTCGCGCCCTCGTTCAAGGTCCAGGCCTTCCGTCGCGCCGCGGCGACGATCGGCGGGCTGTCCGGGGAGGAGCTCGCGGCGCGGGCTGCGGACGGTCGCCTCGGCCGCATGAAAGGGATCGGCGGGCGCACCTCGGAGGTGATCCGACAGTCGATCGCCGGACAGGTCCCCGATTACCTGGCGGCGCTGCGCGAGCGCGGTGCTCCTCTCGCGGAGGGCGGCGCGGAGCTGCGGGCAGCACTCCGCGGCGACCTGCACAGCCACAGCGAGCGCTCCGACGGCACGACGCCCATCGAGGCGATGGCGGATGCCGCGCGCACCCTCGGCCGTGAATACCTGGCCCTGACCGACCACTCGCCCAGCCTGACGATCGCGAACGGCCTCACCGCGGAACGGCTCGCCGAGGCGCTCGACGACATCGCTCGGCTCAACGAGGGCTACGACGGGTTCCGGCTGCTGTCCGGCATCGAGGTCGACATCCTCGAGGACGGCACACTCGACCAGACGCCGGAGATGCTCGGCCGCCTCGACGTGGTGGTCGCGAGCGTGCACTCGAAGCTCCGCGCCGACCGGGCGACGATGACCAAGCGGATGCTCGGCGGCATCGAGGCGCGGCACACCAACGTGCTCGGCCACTGCACCGGCCGGCTCGTGTCCGGCTCACGGGGCACCCGGCCACAGTCGGAGTTCGACGCCGAGCGGGTCTTCGCGGCCTGTGCGGCCAACGCCGTCGCGGTGGAGATCAACTCTCGGCCCGAGCGGCAGGACCCCCCGGACGACCTGATCCGGCTCGCGCTCGCCGCCGGCTGCCTGTTCAGCATCGACACCGACGCGCACGCGCCGGGTCAGCTCGACTTCCTCGCCTACGGCGCGGAGCGCGCCGACCGCTGCGGCGTTCCCGCCGACCGGATCATCACGACCTGGCCGGTCGAGCGCCTGTTGGAGTGGACGCGCGCCAAGCGCTGACCGCGCCCGTCTCCCGCGGTGCCGGTCCGGGAGATGGGACTCTTGCGCATCCTCGGGAGGACACACTACTTTCCCATTAGGAAAGTGGAGGCGATGACGACGAACGATGAGGTTCTCGATCCCGGCATGCTCCTGGAGCGATCCGCGCGCCTGGCCGCGGTGACCCGAGCGGAGCCCTCACCTCGGCCGCTCGCCTGGCTCATCGGGATGGCCGCCTTGATGCCGGTGACCTTCGCCGGCATCGGGGCCGCCCGTGGGGAAGCCGGCATCCTCGCCGTGGCACTCGTCATGGCCGCTGCTGTGGGCGTGCTGAGCGTGGCGCTGATGCGCGGCCGTGCCGTCTCCGTGGGCTTCCGGCGGCGCTTCCTGCCGGCGCTGCTTGCGTGGGGAGCATCGTTCGGCGTGCTGCTGTCGGTGGGCCTGATCATGCTCCGGGGCGAACTCCTGTACTGGATCCCGGCCGGCATCGTGGTGGGGCTCCCGCTCGCTGTCGCCGCCTGGCGGGAGGACGCCATCAGCCGTGGGGCGTGACGGCGGCGAGCGGCATCCGCGGCACGACCTCGACCCGGTCATCCACCAGCCGATCCGGTTCTCGATCCTCGCCATGCTCGCGGCGGCCGACGAGTTGCAGTTCGGGATGATCCGGGACGTGGTCGAGGTGAGCGACTCGGCGCTGAGCAAGCAGCTCGGGGTGCTCGAGCAGGCCGGGGTGATCGCCGTGCGCAAAGAGTTCGCCGGCAAGTACCCGCGTACCTGGGTGCGGGTGACCGCCGAGGGCCGGGCCGCGTACACCGCCCACCTCGACGCGCTGCGCGCCATCGTCGCTGCGTCGGCTGCGGCGGCCGCCTCGGTTGGGGCGGGCCCGACGGTGGACAGTTCCGCGACCTGACAGGATCGTCCGGTGACCGCCGTGATCGTCGCGAGGGACTCGAGAAGCGATACGGGGACGTCGCCGCGGTCGATGGCATCGACTTCGCGGTGCTGCAGCCCGGCGAGGCGATCGGGCTGCTGGGGCCGAACGGCGCCGGCAAGTCGACCACCATGTGGATGCTCGGCGCCGTCTCCACCCGCACCGGCGGCCGGCTCGAGATCCTCGGGCTCCATCCGGACCGGCACGGCCCGGAGATCCGGGCTCAACTCGGCGTCGTGCCGGGACCGACTACCTCGACCGGGAGCTGCGGGTCCGGGACAACCTGATCGTGTACGGCCGCTACTTCGGCATGAGCCGCGGGGAGCTGGGCCCGCGCGCAGAAGCCCTGCTCGAGTTCGCCCAGCCGACGACCGGCCTCGACCCGCGGGCCCGACACATTCTCTGCGACCGGCTCTTCCGGCTCAAGGAGCAGGGCACCACGCTCGTGCTGACCACCCACTAGGTGGACGAGGCGGAGCAGGTGTGCGACCGGATCGTCGTGCTCGACAAGGGCGTCGGACCCTCCCTCGGCGGCGTCTTCACCGACTTCCTCTCCTGGCGATGGATTTTCTTCGTCGAAGTGCCGGTCTGCCTGCTGGCCGCATGGCTGCTGATGCGCGGTTGCCCGGAGCGGCCGGAGCGGCACCGGCGGCGGATCGACTATCCCGGAGCGTCGCTCCTCCCCGGGGCGACCGTGCACCGGGTGCTCGGCCTCCTGGAGGGCGGCCGGGGTCTTCCGCGCGATGGTCAACTGCGTCCCGGGGGTCGGGGGCGGGACGCCGCCGGCGGAGCGGCTGATGCCCGCACTGCATCTCGTGTTCGTGGGCCTGACCGGGCTGGCGGTCCCGATGGTCGTGGTCGTCGCCTTCCTCCCGGCGCCGACAGCGACGGAGCCATTGCTCGGCCGTCGGGACTGGACACTCTGATCCGACCCGTCGCGACGGAGTGTGACGCTCAGTCGCCGAAGTGCGCGAGCAGGCTGATGGCCCGGTGGTCGGACGCGCCGGGCGGCAGCACGTCGACCCGATCGATCGCGAAGCCGGTGGAGGTGACGAAGTCGAAGTAGCCGGAGAAGAACTTGTAGCGCAGGTACGTCGGCTCGTTGGAGCGCATCAGCGAGTAGCCGGAGGTGGTCAGGTGGCGCTCCAGCCCGCGGATGAACCAGGGGTAGTTGAAGTCGCCGACCATCAGTGCGGGCAGGTCGTGCGCGAGCGAGCGCATCCCCTCGTGCGCGGCGGTGATCTGCTTGCGCCGCAGCGAGTTGGACGCGGTGAGCGGGGCGGCGTGGAACGAGCCGGCCAGCAGGTCCCGGCCGGTCTCCAGGTCGCGAAGGTGCGCGGCCAGCAGGCGCTCGTTCGCGGGCGCGAGGATCCGATCGTGCAGCGACTTCTGCACGGCGAAGACCTGGGTGCCGAGCACCTCGTAGCGCGCCTCGCGCACGTAGATGGCGAGGCCGAGCCGGTTCTTCTCGGTGGCGCCGGCGAGCGTGAGATGGCCGAAATGCTGCGGCAGCTCCTCGGTGGCGCACTCCTGCAGCGCGAGCACGTCGACCTCGTGGCGGGTGGTCAGCTCGACGAGCTCCCCCGCGGCCGAATGCTTCAGCAAGTTGTAACTGACGACCCTCAGCGGCCCGCTCCTTCCGTCCCCTTTTCGTCACACTACCCGCCTCTCCCTGTCGCACCGCCGCGGCGCTACGGTCGGGAGCATGCGAAGCGAGGCACCCCGCGACGGGCGATCGCAGGAAGGAGCGCGGACGATGCCGGATCTCGCTGAGGTGGCGGACGAGCTGTACGCGCTCCTGCCCGCCGACTTCACCGCAGCGCGGAACGCGCGCGTCAAGGAGCTGCGCGGAGAGGACCGCGCCCTCGCGGAGCAGGTAGCCAAGCTGCCGAAGCCGTCCGTCGCGGCGTGGGCGGCCAACGTGCTCGTGCGCCGCAAGGCCGACGAGATGCAGCAGGTGCTCGAACTCGGTGCCTCGCTCCGCGACGCGCAGGAGCACCTCGACCCGGCTGCGCTCCGGGAACTCACCGGGCAGCGCCGGAAGCTGGTCGCAGCCCTCGCTCGCGAGGCGGTCGCGCTCGGCGAGGACCTCGGTCAGCGGGTCACGGCTCCGGCCGCGGAGGAGTTGGAGCAGACACTGTCTGCCGCGATGGCCGACCCCTGGGCCGCCACCGCCCTCCTCAGCGGTCGGCTGGTGCGCCCGCTGCAGTCCGTCGGCATGGACAAGGTGGATCTGGCCGGGGCGGTGGCCGGGCCGCCGCCGGACGGCGCGGCACGCCGACCGGCGCCCGCGGCAGAGTCGGCGCGCCCGGCGGCCGGGAAGAAAGGCAGCGGCGGCTCCGACGACGGCGTGCCCGGCGGCGCTTCCGAGGGCGCGCGGGAGCTGAAGGAACGCGAGCGGGCGGAGCGCGAGCAACAGGAGCAGCGTGCCCGGGAGCGGCGCGAGCGCGTGGAGGCGGAGCTGCGCGCAGCGGCGGGGGCGGCGGACGCGGATCTCGGCGAGGCGAGGGCGGCCCTCGAGGAGGCCGAACGGCGCCGAACCGAGGCGGTGGAATCGCGCAGCCGGCTGCGGGAGCGCCAGCGCGAGCTGGAGGATGAGCTCGCCGAGGTGGAGCGCGCTCTCGCCGGTGCGGGGCGGGCGGTCACCTCGAGCGGCGCCGACCGCGAGGACGCCGCCGACCGCGTGGACCGGGCGGAGAGCCGGGCCGCCGCCGCGCGCGCCCGGCTGCGCGACGCGACCCAGTAGGCGTCCGATCATCGAGCGCGGTACGCACACCACTCTGCGCGGTGCGAGACGCCGAGCGCGGTAGGTGCACGTACCGCGCTCGGCCTCTCATACCGCGCTCGACGAGGAGCGCGGGCCCGGCCAGGAGGCAGGCGGCCGGCGCGGCTCGCGGACGGCCGACGAGACGAGGAAGCCGACCAGCACGAGGACCAGCACCACCAGGAGGGCGGGCAGGATGCCGAACGCCTCCCCGAGGAAGCCGATGACCGGTGGGCCCACGAGGAACGCGAAGTAGCCGACCGTCGCCACGGCGCCCACGCGCCGCGCCGCCTTGAGGGGGTCGTCCGCGGCCGCCGACATGCCGACCGGGAAGCCCAGCGCGGAGCCGAGGCCCCAGGCGACCGCGCCGGCCGCGGCGAGCCACGGGTTCGGCGCGAAGATGACGCCGAGTAGGCCGACGGCTGCGAGGCCGAATGAGACCCGCAGCACCGGCACGCGGCCCCAGTGGTCGAGTGCCTTCACGCCCAGCAATCGGCCGGCCGTCATCGCAGTGAGGAAGACGCCGAACACGATGGCGCCGGTCTCCTTGCTGGTCTCATGCCCGTCCACCATTGCGAGGGCGAGCCAGTCGTTGGCGGTGCCCTCGCTGAACGCGGCCGCGAGCACGACGAGGCCGATCAGCATGGTGGCCAGGTCGATGCGCACGCCGCGCCGAGCGGGCTGCCCGCCCGGCGCGGCCGCCGGTGCCCCGACCAGCTCGGACTGGAGCCCGCGGTAGGCGACGACGAGGCCGGCGACGACGAGCACCGCGACCATTCCGAGATGCACCGCGACGGGCACGTCAAGCGCCTCGGCCAGGGCGCCGAGGCCGGCACCGATCATGGTGCCGAAGCTGAAGAAGGCGTGGAACACGGGCATCACGTTGCGGCCGAGCAGCCGCTCGTTGGCGGCACCGGACACGTTCATCGCGACGTCGCAGATGCCGTTGCCCGCGCCGAACAGCGCCAGACCCGCGAAAACCACCCAGAAGGCGCCCGCTGAGACGCCGAAGCCGGTGATGATGAGCCCGACCATGCCGATCGAGAGGGTCACGGCGATGGTGCGCCGCGCGCCGAACCGGTGCACGATGCGGCCGGAGGCGAGCAGGCCCAGCACCGAGCCGATGGCGATGCCCGCGAGGATCACGCCCATCTGGTCGGTGCTCGCGTCGAGCGAGTCGCGGACGGCCGGAATGCGCGACGCCCAGCTGGCGAAGGCGATGCCGGGCAGCGCGAAGACGAGGAAGACCGCGTTCCGCCAGGCCAGGACCTGCCTGCGGGTCAGCCCGGAGTCGAGGAGGGGGGCTGGGGTGGACATTGCGGTGGGACCCCCGGTGCGGCGGCTGCGGATGGCGTTCGAATCGGTCCCGCGGACCGATCCATCTACGCTAGCCGCCGTTGGAGGGCCCACGTCCCGGGGCGGAGGGTGTACGCGCTCAGACGACGGCACCGAGCGCGGGCTCGAGTCCCCGAGGGGCGTCGGCGACCCCATCCCACACCTCGGCGAGGATCTCCACGGCTCGGGTGGTCGCGTCGGCGCCGGCGGCGAACGGGATGCGCAGCGATCGCTCGAACGCACCGTCGATGCCGAACCAGGGCCCCGCGGCGATGCGCAGGCCTCGAGCCCGGGCGGCGATCGCCAGCTGGGAGCTGACCGGCGCGTCGAATCTCACCCAGGTCGAGAGGCCGCCGTCGATGTGGGGCACGTGCCAGTCGGGCAGCAGTCGGCTCAGGGTGGCCCGAAGGGCGTCGCGGGCCGCCGCGTGCTCGGCCCGTCGATGCTCGAGCACGGACGCCATGTCGCCGAGGAGCTCCTGCGTGATCAGCTGGTCGATCACGGCCGTGCCGAGATCGCCGGCCGGCCGCGCAGCCACCAGCATGGCGAGGATGTCCTCGCTGGCCCGGATCCAGCCGACCCGCAGACCGCCCCACATCGTCTTGCTCGACGAGCCGACCGTCACCACGGAACTCCTGCGGCTCGCGAACGACGCGAGCGGCGGAAAGTCTCCGACGCGATCGATGTCGAGCTCGGCCGTGGTCTCGTCCACGACCAGCAGGGTGCCCGCGTCCTCGGCGGCGCGGACGAGGCGCGCGCGGCTCTCGCCGGGAAGCGAGCGGCCGGTCGGGTTGTGGAAGTCCGGCATCAGGTAAGCCATCGACGGCGCCGACCGGCGGAGCAGGTGCTCGGCCTCCGGGGCGTCCCAGCCGCTGTCGCCGTCGACCGGGAGCGGCAGCAGTCGGGCGCCGGCGCCGCGCAGCGCCTCATAGGCGTGCGGATAGCCGGGGCTCTCGACGACGACGCGGTCACCGCGGGCGAGGGCCGACCGTGCGACGAGCGCGATCGCGGCCTGTGCCCCGGAGGTGATCAGGATCTGTGACGACTCCGTCGGCAGTCCGCGCTCGGTGAACCGCTGCGCCACTGCGGCACGCAGCCCCGGCACGCCGAGGAACTCGTAGCCGGTGCCGCCCAGCGCGGCCGGCAGGCGGCCGACCGCGCGTTCGGTCGCCGCCTGGAAGCCCGGCACCGCAGGTGAGGCGGCCGTGGCGAAGTCGAGCAGGCCGTCACCCGGACCGAGGGGCCGATCGACAGTGCCGCCGGGAATCCGGATGACGCTGCCCGAGCCGCGCCGGGTCTCCAGGTATCCGGAGGCGCGCAGCTCGTCGAAGGCGGCGGTGATCGTCGTGCGGCTTGCGCCGATGCGGGTGGCGAGATCTCGCTCGGAGGGGAGCCGAGCGCCGGTCGGCAGCCGGCCGTCGACTGCCAGCAGTCGGATCCGGTCGGCGAGCGCCCGATAGCCGCTTTCTCCACCCCGGCGCCAGTCGCTCAGCAGGGCGGCGAGGCCGCTCGCACTCACCGGGGCCACCATGCGGGCCACTTTATCGCAACTGGCTATTCTGAACCAGTCCAGTTCAGCGATTGGATACTCGTATGCGCCCCTGGTCGCCCGTACGCCGGATGGTGCACCTGCTGGTGGGCCTCGTGCTCTACGGCATCGCCGACGGGCTCATCGTGCAGGCGGCGCTCGGCGTCTCGCCGTGGTCCGTCCTCGCCCAGGGCATCTCACGCCAGACCGGGCTGCTGTTCGGCGTGGTCACCATCCTCCTCGGCGCCGTCGTGCTGCTGCTCTGGATCCCACTGCGGCAGCGGCCCGGCATCGGCACCCTGCTCAACGTGCTGATCGTCGGCGCCGCGGCGCAGGGTCTCCTCTGGCTGGTCCCGACGCCGCCGGAGCTCGCTGCCCGCATCGCCATGTTCGCCCTCGGGCTGATCCTGCTCGCGGTGGCGACCGGGCTGTACGTCGGCGCTCAGTACGGTGCCGGACCGCGCGACGGGCTGATGACCGGTCTTACGGCCCGGCTGGGCTGGGCCATCGGGGTGTCCCGCTCGCTGGTCGAGATCACCGTGCTCGGCATCGGGTGGCTGCTCGGGGGGAACGTCGGGCTGGGCACGCTCGCATTCGCGCTACTCATCGGCCCGCTCTGCAACCTCACTCTTCCGCTGCTCGCGCCGCGGGTCCGTCGGCCCGCCCTCTCCGAAGGAGGCCCGGAATGCTCTCCGGCCTGATCGTCCTCGCCCCGCTCGCCCTGCTCGCCGCCGCCGCAGTGGCCGCCACGGTTCGTGCGGTGCTCAGTGACGGCTACCACCGCGTGCCGTCGCGGAAAGCGCCCGCGCAGCCGGGAGGCGCTCTCTCGGGGCAACGCGCGGCAGGCGCCGCGGCGTCCGCCAGCGCTCCGGTCCCGTCGCGCTGACGCTCGCCGCCCGATCATCTGTGAGGCCGCTGTGCAGCGGCTCCACGCCCCGCCGATCTCGCGTAGACCGGAGGGGGAGGAGGAGAGCGATGAGAGCACTGACCTGGCAAGGCAAGCGCAAGGTGAGCGTCGAGGAGGTGCCCGCCCCCCGGATCCAAGAGCCGACGGACGCGATCGTCCGCATCACCTCGACCGCGATCTGCGGGTCCGACCTCCACCTGTACGAGCTGTTCGGCCCGTTCATCGATAAGGGCGACATCCTGGGGCACGAGCCCATGGGGATCGTCGAGGAGGTCGGCAGCGGCGTGACCGGTCTCGCGCCCGGCGACCGGGTCGTCGTCACCTTCAACATCGCCTGCGGCACCTGCTACATGTGCGTCCGCGGCCTCCAATCGCAGTGCGAGACCACCCAGGTCACCCAGCACGGCACGGGTGCGTCCCTCTTCGGCTATACGAAGCTGTACGGCCAGGTTCCGGGCGGCCAGGCGGAGTACCTGCGGGTCCCGCTCGCCGACTACAACGCCGTAAAGATCAGCCCGGAGGGCCCGGACGAGCGCTACCTGTTCCTCAGCGACATCGTGCCCACCGCCTGGCAGGGCGTCGCCTACGCCGACGTGCCGGACGAGGGCATCCTCGCCGTGATGGGCCTGGGGCCGGTCGGCCAGTTCGCCGCCCGGATCGGCCGGCACCTCGGGCACCGCGTCATCGCGGTCGACCCGGTGGCCGAGCGGCGCGCGCTCGCTGATCGGCACGGCATTGAGACGCTCGACCTCACCGATGACGTGGTGGACCGCATCATCGACCTCACCGACGGCCGCGGCGCCGACTCGGTGGTCGAGGCGGTCGGCATGGAGGCGCACGGCAACTCGGCCATCGGCATGATGCAGCAGGCGGCGGGCCTCCTGCCCGACCCGCTGGCACGCAAGGTCATGGAGAAGGTCGGCGTCGACCGCATGACGGCGATCTACAACTCGCTCGACGCGGTCCGTCGCGGCGGCACCGTCTCGCTGTCCGGCGTCTACGCGGGGGAGGCGGACATCCTGCCGATGAAGTCCATGTTCGACCGGCAGGTCACCCTCCGCATGGGGCAGTGCAACGTGCGGCGCTGGATCGACGATCTGCTGCCGCTCGTCGAGGACCCGGCGGACCCGCTCGGCGTGCTCGACCTCGTCACCCACAGCGTGGGACTCGACGAGGCGCCCCGGATGTACGAAATCTTCCAGAAGAAGGAGGAGGGCTGCATCAAGGTGGTGCTGAAGCCGTAGCCGACGGGGGCGCGGGGCGGGGGACGGGACCCGCCGGACAGGTCTTTCGGACACGGGGCCCACCTGGGGTTCCTCCGGCCGTCCCGCACCGCCGTGCCCCCGAGCGGCAAGGCTGCCGGGGGACAATTGACCCCCGCTGGTCCCCGAATCGGGGGACATTGTTGCGACGCCCGCCGATTCCGGGGCTAGCTTCCTCCTGAGGCAGGAGCGCGAAGCGATGGCCTCACCACTGCCGGTCCGAAAGCTACCCGATGCAACCCGCCCCGGCGGGGAGCAGGCAGTCGGATCGACCTCGTGGCAGCACGGCCGTCGCCGAACCACCCACTCGGCGCTTCGCCCGGACCCCCGAGCGGACTGTCTGTGACGAATGCCGGTGGCGGATGTCCCTCATCCGCCACCGGCAGCGTCCGCGATCCCCGCGCGCAGCCTGTCGGCGAGGGTGCGGAGGGCGCGCAGCTCCTCCGGGTCGAGACCCGCGGTCATCACCGCTTCGATGCTGCGCACGTGCTGCGCGGCGACTGCCGCGAACGCGCGGTAGCCGGCGTCGGTGAGCCGGACGACGGTGCCCCGCCGATCGCTCGGATCCGGCAGCTTCTCCAGCAGTCCCCGTGCCGCGAGCCGGTCGACGAGGCGGCTGACGCTCGGCTGGGTGAGCAGCACCAAGCCGGTGAGATCGCGCTGACGGGCTTGGCGGTCCGGGCGGCGGCTCAGGTTGAACAGGACGTCGTATTCGGTGAACGACACGCCGGGTGGGAACTCCGCGACGAGCCTGCGCATGACGGCCACCTGGGCCCGGAACAGGGACTCCCACGCGTCGACGGCTTCGGTCACTCGTGCTCCTGGTCGAAAAGGGGTTCGCACAGATTCGAGGGCCGGTCGCAGAGGCTAGCGACCGGCCCTCTCCCTTGCACCAAGAGTGTCCTGCAATCACATTCCGCGGGAGCTGCCACAGCAAACAACTTCCGCTCCTGAAACATATAACGGTTAGGTAACGCCGCGCCAGTGGCAATTTCGTCGAAAGCCTGGGAATCGACCGCGCGGAGTACGGAAGGCGCTGTCGCCGTCCGCGGGCGTCGCGGTAGCGCCACATGGTGAGCGACCCGAAAACCGCGACGAGCGCAGCGGACCAGCCCACGGTGAGCAGGATCTCAGCGCCGGTGGAGGTGCCGCCCATCAGGTCCCGCACCCCCGTCACGAGGTGCGACACGGGAATGACGACGACGGTGTTGCTGCCGAAGGTGAGCGGCGTGATGACGAGCATGCTGACCCCATCACCGCGGCGGAGGTGCGCGGCACCTCGCCGAGGAGCATGCCGGCGAGAGCGGACGGACGCCAGATCGGCAGCGACCCGAACCGGCCGAGGACGCCCTTCTCGATGTCGGTGCGCAGGGTCGTGCCCGTGTGCATGGTGATCAGGATCACGCTGTGCACGAGGATGCCCGGCAGCAGGAACCGGACGGAGTCCACCGAGGCAAATCGGCCGCTGGGACCGACCTGCCTGCGCACCTCCCGGGCCTGGCCGACGACGTCGACGCCGAGGAGACGGGCGCTTCCGCCGTCGGGCTTAGCGAGCCTCGCCAGCATTCGGACGGTCGTGGTCTTGTCGGCGCCGTTCGGCCCGAGGATCCGTGCACGCCGCCGCGCTCGATGTGGAGGTCCACGCCGTCGACGGCCCGGGTGCTACCGAACACCTTCACAAGGCACGGCGGCTTCGATCGCGGGAGCTGTCGTGCCTGCGATCCCTCCCGCTAAGTGGCCGATGTCAACATCGGGGCGGGGATTCGGCGCGACGGGGGCGCGGCGGGGGACCGCGCCCCCGACGGGCTCAGAAGACGTCGGGGCTCGGGCCGCGCACAGACGACCGCAGCACCACGTCGGCGTGCCGGTCGAACCGGTAGCCGGTGCCGCGGACCGTGCGCACGATGTCCTGGTACTTGCCGAGCTTCGCCCGCAGCCGACGCACGTGCACGTCGATCGTGCGCTCGTTGGGGGCGTCCTCATCCGCGGCCCCCCAGAGCCCGGCGATCAGCTCGGCGCGCGCGATCGTGCGCCCCTCGCGCAGCACGAGGTACTGCAGCAGCTCGAACTCCTTGTAAGTGAGCGGCGCCGCGTCGTCACCGAGGTAGACGCGCTTGCGCGTGAGGTCGATCACGACGGCCTCCACCAGGTCGGGGTCTGGTTCGTCGCTCTGCCGGGCGAGCGCCGACGGGTCCTGCAGCGCGAGCCGCACCACGTCGACGTCTCGGCCGCCCGCGCCCGCAGAGGCGAGGGCGACTGCGGCGTAGGTCTCGGCGGTGGGGGCCAGCTCCGCGATCTGCCGGCGGAGCGACTCGACTAGGGTGCGCAGATCGATACCGGCGGCGGCGGCCTTCGCCTCATCGATCCCGACGTACAGGGCGAACCCGCGGGCCTCGGTGCCGTCCGGCACCGGGCGGAGGCGGGGAGGTGCGGTCGGTGCGGCAGCAGCGATGGGAGCGGTGCGGACGGGGGAGGGGACCGGAGCAAGAGACATGGGAAACCTTCAATGATGGACGCGTCGAGATGCGTCGGAGCTGTGTGTCGAGGCCGGCCGGGTCACGAGGGACCGGGGGCCGGATCGCTCCGTTCGGAGCGGTTATGTGCGCGGAGAGCTGGGAGAAAGCGTCTAGCGGCACATTCGACAGCACATCGCGCGGCCGGCCATCATCATGCCGGCGTTCCCCAAGGCCTCGACGGAGGTCGGGATGCGCGAGTTGTCATACATGGCGACGATCCTCCGCCACCGCGGCGGACCGTGTCAAGTGCGGATCAGCCGACGGTGCCGTAGAGGCGGTCGCCGGCGTCGCCGAGTCCGGGCACGATGTACCCCATCTCGTTGAGGCGCTCGTCGAGGGCGCCCAGCACGATCGTCACCTCGCGGCCCGCTGTCGCCTCCTCGACGGCCTCGAGCCCCTCCGGGGAGGCGAGAAGGCACACGGCCGTGACGTCAACCGCGCCGCGCTGGAATAGGAACTCGATGGCGGCGAGCAGGCTGCCACCGGTTGCGAGCATCGGGTCCAGCACGAAGCACTGCCGGTTCGAGAGGTCGTCCGGCAGCCTCTCGGCGTAGACGCTCGGCTCGAAGGTCTTCTCATTGCGCACCATGCCGAGGAAGCCGACCTCGGCGCTCGGCAGCAGCTTCACCATGCCCTCGAGCATCCCCAGGCCCGCGCGGAGGATCGGCACGACGAGCGGCTTCGGATCGCTGATGGCGAGCCCGGTCGTCGTCGAGACGGGGGTCTCGATCTCGATGGACTCCACCCGGACGCCGCGGGTCGCCTCGTAGGCGAGCAGGGTCACGAGCTCCTCGGTGAGCGCCCGGAAGGTCGGCGAGGGTGTCCGCCGGTCACGGAGCACCGTGAGCTTGTGGGTGACGAGGGGATGGTCGGCGACGTGCACTCGCATAGGGTCAATCTAGCCGTCGGCGCCGCGCCGCCGGGCGAGGAGGCGCGCGTGCACCAGGCGGAGATGGCCGAAGCCCTCGTCGTCGCCGCCGAGGCGCTCGCCTCGGGGGACGTGCCGGTGGGCGCCGTCGTGGTCGACGAGACCGGCCGGATCGTCGCCCGCGAGCGCAACCGGCGTGAGGCCGACGGCGATCCGCTCGCCCACGCAGAGCTGCTCGCCCTGCACGCCGCCGCCGCCGCGCGAGGAGACTGGAACCTGGAGGGCTGCACTCTCCTGGTGACCCTCGAGCCGTGCGTCATGTGCGCGGGCGCCATTCTCGCGTCGCGCGTCGGCCGGCTCGTCTACGGTGCGTGGGACGACAAGGCCGGCGCCGTCGGCAGCGTCTACGACGTGGTGCGCGACCGGCGCCTGCCGCACCGCATCGAGGTGGTCGCCGGGGTGCGCGCCGATGAGTCGGCGCGCCTGCTCACCGAGTTCTTCCGCGCCCGGCGCTGACCGCGTCGCCCGGGGCATCCTCGGTCGCGCCGAGCGAGCCCGCCTCGATCTCGTCCAGCCAGCGCTCGAGCATCCGCTCCCCGGCCCGCGCCTGCGCCTCCGCGAAGCGCTCGCCGTCCGCCCGCAGCCGGCGGGGGTCGAGGCCGAGATCGAGGATCTCGCCGACGCCGGAGGCGATCCACTGCTCGAACATGCGCCCGTCGACTTCTGGGTGGAACTGGACGGCGAGGGCGCGGCCCAGCTGGAAGCCCTGGTTCGCGTAGGTGTCGCCGGAGGCGAGCGGGCGGGCACCCTCCGGCAGCTCGAAGGTGTCGCCGTGCCACTGCAGCACCGGGACGCCGGCGAACGCGTCGAGCGGCGAGCCGGGCTCGACCTGCACCGGGAAGAAGCCGAGCTCGGTGACGCCGCCCGGGCGCACCTCGGCGCCGGCGGCCGCGGCGAGGAGCTGAGCGCCGAGGCAGACCCCGAGGGTCGGCCGGTCGGCGTCGAGACGCGCCCGGAGCGCGGCCACCTCATCCGCGAGGTAGGGGAAGAGGTCGGCCTGGTAGGCGCCCACCGCTCCGCCGAGCACGATGACGGCGTCCGCGCCGGTGACGGTCCCCGCATCGACCGGATCGACCGCGACGTCGAGGGTGCGAACCGACCAGCCGCGCCGATCCAGGACCTCGGCGAACCGGCCGAGGTGCTCGCCCGGGCCGTGGCGCAGGACGAGGACCGTGCCGCCGCCGGTCAATCCAGCGCCCGGATGACGATGGTCTCGGTGGGGGTTCGCGCGTCCGCGGCAATGTCCGGCTCGACGAACACCGCGGTGACCGTGTCGTCCGCAGTCTTGGCGGCGTGCTCCACATCGGCGATGGCGAGTACGATGTCGGGCAGGCGCAGCGAGGGGGACAAGCCCACCCGGAGCACGAGGATGATCCCCTCGTCGTCGGGCAGCGCCCGCATGGCGGACACGCCGCGAACCTGCGGCACCGCGAGCACCGCCTCCTCGATCGCGGCCAGCTCTCCGAACGCGCCTGGCATGGTCCCTCCCGCCGTCTGCAGCTGCTTCGCAATCCTAGGATGGTGCCGTGAGCGGAGCCCCGGCAATCGAGCTGCCCACCATCGCGATCCTCGGCACCGGCTCGATGGGCGGCGCCATCCTGCAGGGGCTGCTCGCGCCCGATGTACTGGTGCGCGGCGGGATCCGGGTGACCACCCGGCGTCCCGGCTCGCTGGATCTGCCATCCGCGCCGGGCCTCACCGCCTACGCCGTCGATGACGACCCGCGCGCCAACCTGCTCGCGGTGGAGGACGCCGCCATCGTCCTGGTCGGCGTGAAGCCGGCCGGAGTCGGCGACCTGCTCGATGAGATCGCGGCGGCCCTGGCCCCGGACGCACTCGTCGTGTCGGTCGCGGCCGGCGTGACCACCGCGGCGATGGAGCGGCGCCTGCCCGGCGGTCAGCCGGTGGTGCGGGCAATGCCCAACACCCCCGCCACCATCCGGCTGGGCATGACGGGGGTCGCCGCCGGGTCCCGGGCCACCGCCGACCACGTGGAACTCGCGCGCACGCTCTTCGCCACGGTCGGCGACGTGCTCGTGGTGCGGGAGGACCGGATCGACCCGCTCAGCACCATCTCCGGCTCCGGACCCGCCTACGTCTTCTACCTGGTGGAGCAGCTGCAGGCGGCGGCGAGCGCCCGCGGCTTCGCCGACGAGGAGGCGGCCCTGCTCGCCCAGAGCACCTTCCGGGGCGCGGTCGAGCTGCTGCGCTCGAGCGGGCTGCCGCCGGCGGAGCTGCGCCGCAGAGTGACGAGCCCCAACGGCACCACCGAGCGCGCCATCGCGGTGTTCGACGAGCAGAACCTGCCGGGCGTCTTCGACGCCGCCACGGCCGCCGCCCTCGCCCGCGCCGAGGAGCTCGGCCGCGACCTCGCCTGACCTGACGCGACCTGACTCGCGGCATCTCGCAACGTTCCCGCAGAAACGCAACGGTGCGCGGTTGCGTTTCTGCGGGACGGTTGCGAAACGGTTCGGGTGCCTGCTCCGCCCTTCGGTGCCGGGTGGGAGCATGGCGGAGTCGGGCGAGGCAACCATGCGAGGGCAACGTGTAGCTGGAGCGCTGATGGCGGCAGCGGTCGCCGTGCTGGTCGCCGGCTGCGCCGGAGGTAGCACCCCCGATCCGGTCCCGACGAGCGTGCCGACGGCCCCGTCGACGTCCACCGCGGCACCCACTCCGACGATGTCCGTGGACCCGCTGGGTGGTGTGGATGAGGTCGTGGTCCTGCCGACCGGGCTCGAGTTGCGGCGGGCGGGTACGGCGGTCCAGTACTTGGACTACATGTCGTCCTCGGCCGAGGCGGTTGCTGCGCTGAGCCGTGTCTTCGGCGCTCCTCCCGAGGAGGAGCAGTACACGCCGGAGTGCTGCCACTTCCCTCCGCAGCTGCGGTACTCATGGGTGGGCTTCACGGTGGACGAGCCCTTGTACGACGAGACGGCACGCGCCGAGAAGCTCGCGGACTGGGTCGTCTGGCCCAGATTCGCGGTGAGCATTCACGCGTCGGCCACTGCGGGAGTCGAGTTGTTGACGGGCGGTGGGCATCGGGTGGGTGATTCGGCCGATGGCCTCGACGAGGAGTACCCCTTGCCCGCCGGTCAGGTCGTCTGCAGGGGTGCTGCCATCGACGGCTCGCACATAGAGTCGCCCGAGGGTCCCCCGATTGTGACGGTCATCGCGTGGACCGACGATGGAACCCGCCTCTCGGGCATCGCGGCGCCCTCCGTAGTGGGCACGGTCTGCGCCTGACCGGGCATTTCGCAACGTTCCCGCAGAAACGCAGCGGTGCGCGGTTGCGCGTCTGCCGGACGGTTGCGAAACGGTTGCAGACGCTGCGCGGCCCGCGCGTCGTCGGCTCCGGGTTGGGAGCATCGGAGGCGTCGAAAGGAGCGCACCATGCGCGGCACGATCTGGGGGACGACGGCAGCGGCGGCACTGGCGGTGCTGGTGCTGGCGGGCTGCGGTGGCGGAGCGCCGGGGGCGGCGCCGACCGCTGACGCGACGGTCGAGCCCGCGCCGCCGTCACCGAGCCCGACCGAATCTGCCGACCCGCTCGCCGACGTGGACGCCATCGTGGTGCTGCCCACCGGCATCGAGCTGCGGGCGGGCGGTGAGGTCGTGCAGACGCTCGGCTACCTGTCACCGGCAGCGGACGCGGTCGGCACCCTGACCGAGGCGATCGGCGCCCCGCCGGCCGCCGAGGCCTACGAGGGCGACTTCCACTTCCCCGCGGGCGTGCTGCACACCTGGGACGGCCTCGTGCTCAATGAGCGCTCCTACGACGAGGCGGAGCGGGCGGCGCAGGGCTACGACTGGGAGATCCACCCGAACTTCTCGATCTTCCTCGACGGCCCGAGCGCCGGGACGCTGCCGCTCTCGACGGGGGACGGAACCGTCGTCGGCGACCCCACGGACGAGGTGGGCGACGGCCTCCCACTCGGCGAGGGCGAATACGTCTGCGAGGGCATCCCCGTGGAGTCCGCTGACGTGCAGACCGACAGCGGCTCGCACCAGGTAACGGTCGCCGTGCAGCCCGCGGAGGACGGCGCGACGATCGGCCGTATCGTCGCCCCCGCGGTGATCGCGGACGCCTGCGTCTGACCGCGCCGAGTTGCCACAATGTGCTGGTAAGTCGGCGACTTACCAGCACTTAGTGGAAACTCGGGCGTCTAGACGAGCCCCGCGAAGCGCTCCAGGTCGGCGTTCGCGCCGGAGACGATGACCAGGTCGTGGTTCGACACCACGGTTTCGGCCGTCGCGTAGGTGAAGGGCTTGCCCGGCGACTTCACGCCGACCACCGTGACGCGGTGCTTCCGGCGCACCTGCGACTCCGACAGCGGCATGCCGCGGATCGGCTTCGGCGGGTACATCTTCACGATCGCGAAGTCGTCGTCGAACTGGATGTAGTCGAGCATCCGGCCGGAGACCAGGTGCGCGACCCGCTCGCCGGCCTCCGCCTCCGGATAGATGACGTGGTTGGCGCCGATGCGCTCCAGGATCTTGCCGTGCGACTGGCTGATCGCCTTCGCCCAGATCTGCGGGATGCCGAGGTCGACGAGGTTCGCGGTAATCAGCACGCTGGCCTCGATCGAGGAGCCCACCGCCACGACGGCGATCGCGAACTCCTGAGCGCCGAGCTGCTTGAGCGCCTCGATGCTCCGCGCGTCCGCCTGAACGGCGTGCGTCACGCGCTCCGACCACTTCTGCACGAGTGCCGGATTGGGGTCGACGGCCAGCACCTCGCGGTCGAGCCGGTCGAGCTGACCCGCCGTCGCGGCCCCGAACCGGCCGAGGCCGATCACGAGCACCGGCGCATTGTGCGGGATGCGATCGATCACGCGGGTTCCTTCCTCGGGGGACGGGAGGAAACTGTAGCGCCGATCAGCGGCGGATCGAGTCGTACGCGGCCAGAGCCTCCGCGCGGCTGCGCTTCAGGTCGACCATCGGCGGCGGGTAGCCGGGGGTCCCGACCGGCTCGTGCACGCCCGGTGCCGGCACGCCGGCGAGCTCGTCGACCCAGGCGCGCAGGTAGTCGCCTTCGGGGTCGAACTTCCGCGACTGCAGGATCGGGTTGAAGACGCGGAAGTAGGGCGCGGCGTCCACTCCACTGCCGGCCACCCACTGCCAGTTCGCCGCGTTGTTGGCAGGGTCCGCGTCCACGAGCGTGTCCCAGAACCAGTCCTCGCCGATCCGCCAATCCAGTCGGAGGTTCTTCACCAGGAAGCTCGCCGTGACCATCCGCACCCGGTTGTGCATCCAGCCGGTCCGCCAGAGCTGGCGCATCCCGGCGTCGACGAGCGGGAACCCGGTTGCGCCCTGCTGCCAGCGCTCCAGCTCACCGGGCTCCGCTGTGCGCCAGGGGAACGCGTCGAACTCCTCGCGGAGGTTCCGGGCGGCGATGTCGGGGGTGAAGAAGAGCAGCGAGTAGTTGAACTCGCGCCAGCCGAGCTCAGCGCCGAACTTCGCCGCCGCCGCACCGCCGCGGCCGGCCGCGACGGCGTGCCACACCTGATGCGGGCTGACCTCGCCGAACCGCAGGTGCGGGGACAGCCGGGAGGTGGCGTCGGCGCCCGGCCGATCGCGTCCCCGCGCGTAGTCATCGACCGTGCGCGCGAACTCGGTCAGCCGAGCCTGGGCGCCCGCCTCGCCCGGCGTCCACGTCTCGGTCAGGCCTGCCGCCCAGGGGATCGCCGGCAGCAGGCCCCAGTCCGCGAGGTCGTCGCCGGCCGGTGCGTCGGGGAGCCCATCGAGCGCTGGAGTCGGCAGCGGCTGCCGCGGACCGCCCGTGGCGAGGCACGCGCGCCAGAACGCCGAGTAGACCGCGTACGGTCCCCCCGCCGGTCGCTCGATGGTCCACGGCTCGAACAGCAGCGAGCCGTCGAAGCTGCGCGCCTCCCGGCGGGCGCCGCGGGCCTCCCGCTTGATGGCGGCGTCCTGCGCGCGCTCGCCCGCCCCGTACCGCCGGTTCCAGTAGACGGCCCCCGCGTCGAGTTCCTCGGCCAGCTCGCGCACGATGCGCTGTGCCGGGCCGCGGCGGAGGATCAGCGGAACGCCGCGCGCGGCGAGCGCGTCCCCCAGCGCGGTCAGGCTGCCGTGCAGCCACCACCGGCTCGCCGCACCCGGCGGCCGTGCCACGGCCGGATCCTCGTCGAGCACGTAGAGGACGACGGTCGGCGAACCCCGCTCGGCTGCCGCGGAGAAGGCCGGGTTGTCCACGATGCGCAGGTCGGCGCGCAGCCAAACGACGGACGGACCAGAGGGCACGCCGCCAGCCTAGATTCGCCGGGACGACGGTTCAGCCCGCCGTCAGGCAGGTCTCAGCCGACGATCGGGCGCTCCTCGGCGCGGGTGAACATCTGGCTGCGCTGGCTGGCGGCCAGAGCGGCGGCGAGCGTGACGGTGCCGATGCGGCCCATGAACATGGTGGCGCTGAGGACGTACTTGCCGGGGTCCTCGAGCGTGCCGGTGAACCCGGTGCTGAGGCCGGACGTGCCGAACGCGGAGATGACGTCGAAAAGGACGAGGTGGAGCGTCGACCCCGGCTGCAGCTGCAGCAGGATGATCGTCGACGCGGCGACGGTCGTGGCGCCCCAGAGCACGATGCTGACCGCGAGGCGGAGCACGTCGGTGGGAATGCGCCGTTCGAAGGCTTCCATCGACTGCCGGCCGCGGGCCTCGGCGATCGCGGCCAGAAAGAGCACCGCGAATGTGGTGACCTTGATGCCGCCCGCCGTCGAGGCGGAGCCGCCGCCGATGAACATGAGCATGTCGGTGACCAGCAGGCTCGACTCCCGCAGCTCCGCGATGTCCACCGTGGAGAACCCACCGGATCGGGTCATCACCGACAGGAACAGCGACTGGAACGCCAGCTGCCCGGGGCCTTCGTCCCCGAAGGTGTCCTGGTTGCCCCACTCCAGGATCATGTAGGCGATCATCCCCCCGAGGGTCAGCGCGATCGTCGTGACGAGGGTCAGCTTCACGTGCACCGACCAGCGGCGGGGCCGGCGCAGGTTTTTGCTCAGCGCGTAGATGACCGGGAAGCCGATGCTGCCGAGGAAGACGCCGACCATCAGCCAGACGAGGAACCAGCCGTCGGTCACGTAGGGCGCGAACCCCGTGTCGGCGAGCACGAAACCCGTGTTGGTGAACGCCATCGCCGAGAAGGTGACGGCGTCGCCGATCGCCGCGACCGGCTCCACCCCGGCCGCGAGAACGCTCGGGTAGATGAGCACCGCGATGGCGGCCTCGATGACGAGGGTGCTCAGCGCGACCGTCGCGAGCAGGCCGCCCACCTCGCCGAGCCCGGAGCTCGCGCTGCCGCCGCGGCGCATCGCCATCGGGTTGACGTCGCCCGCCACCAGGAGACGCTGCTTGAGCCCGAGCTTGCGGGAGACCACGAGGCCCATCACCGAGGCCATCGTGAGCACGCCGACGGCGCCGATCTGGGTGGCGAGGACGATGACGACCTGGCCGAAGGGGGACCAGTAGGTGGCCATGTCCACGGTGGTGAGCCCGGTCACGCAGATCGCGGAGGTGGCGGTGAACAGGGCGTCGGCGAGGCCGGTCACCCGCCCCTTGGCCGACGCGGCCGGCAGGGAGAGCAGGAAGGTCGTCAGCCCGATCAGGCCGAGGAACACCACGAGGGCGAATCGTGCCGGCGTGACCGAAATGAAGTAGGTGAAGCCATCGTGCAGGCGCTCCCGCAGCGGCTCACGCGTCGTGCTCCGCACGCTCATGCAGCCTCCGAGATGTTCGCGCCGGTAAAGGCAGAAGAATATTGGGCCCGGGAGGGCGCCGCCCCTACCCTTGCACCATGGCGGACATCTTCGACGTCGTTGCCGATCCGACGCGACGCGATCTGCTGCGCATCCTGCTCGAGCGGAGCGTCGAAGGCGCGTCCGCCCCGCACGGCGGCGAATCCAGCGTGGGCGAGCTGGTCACCCGGCTGGGGCTCAGCCAGCCGACGGTCTCGAAGCACCTCAAGGTGCTGCGTGACAGCGGGCTGGTGTCCGTCCGGGACCAGGGGCAACACCGCTTCTACCGGCTGGATGTCCGCCCGCTCGGGGCCGTCGCGTCCTGGCTCGACCCGTTCGTCGCCCCGATGCGCGCCCCCGAGGCGGTGGAGTCGCCCGTCGAGCAGGGCGTTCCCGCGTCGCGCGGGCTGGGCGCGGGCCCGCGGTCGGTCGCCTCTCGTCTCGGTGCAGCCGCGGCGGCCAGCGTCCACGGCGTGCGCTCCGCGGCCGCACGCGGGCGGCGCTGACGGCACAACCCCTTGTCCCCCATCTGTCCCCTCCCTACCGTTGAGGCGACGAAAGGAGGTCGACGTGGAATCCGAACAGCCTCGTCTGCTCTCGGTCGCCGAGGCGGCCGACCTGCTGGGTGTGACCCGGCTCACCGTGTACCGCCTGGTGCATGCGGGAGAGCTGCCGGCGCTGCGGTTCGGGCCGGTGTACCGAATCCCGGAGAAGTCGTTGCGCGTGGTCCAGGAGATCCTGCCCCGGTCCGCCTGATCGGTCCGCGGTCCGATCCACTCGGCTCCTGGACCGCGGATGGCGCCTCCGCCGACGTCCGATAGACTGCGGTGTCACGTTTTCCCCGGATCCGATCGACCGGGTGTTCGAACCGATCCTGTCGAAGGGGGTCCCATGGGTTCCGTCATCAAGAAGCGCCGCAAGCGTATGGCCAAGAAGAAGCACCGCAAGCTGCTGCGCAAGACGCGCCACCAGCGCCGCAACAAGAAGTAGAGCGCCGCTGTACGAAAGCGCCGGTGTCCCCAGTGGACCCCGGCGCTTCGTCGTACCCGGGCTTGAACCACCGCGTCCTATGTTGGGGGGATGCCGGACCTCACCCTGCTCACCCGCCCGGGCTGCCACCTCTGCGACGACGCACGCGACGTGGTGGCCGAGGTCGCCGGCGCCCTGCCGGCCGGTGCAGTGACGGTGACCGAACGCAGCATCCTCGACGACCCCGAGCTGCTCGAGCGCTACGCGGAGGACATCCCGGTCGTCCTCATCGACGGCGAGGTGCACGCCTTCTGGCGCGTCGACCCGACCCGCCTCCGCGCCGCCCTCATGTAGTGCGTTCCGGCGAAAAATGTACGTCGTTCCTACATTCCCCGCAGGAACGTACGCCTTAGGGGAGGAGGCGGTTCGGGCCGCGGAAGAGGTAGGTGACCTCGCGGATGCTCGGCAGGCCGAGCAGCAGCATCAGCACCCGGCCCAGGCCCATGCCGAACCCGCCGTGCGGGGGCACGCCGTAGCGGAAGAAGTCGAGGTAGAAGCGGAGCTCCTCCGGGTCGAGCCCCTTCTCGCGGGCCTGCTCCTCGAGCACGTCGATCCGGTGCTCGCGCTGCGCGCCGGTCGAGATCTCGACGCCGCCCATGATCAGGTCGTAGCTGTTCGTGAGGCCCGGGTCGCCGTCGCGACGCTTGTGGTAGAACGGCCGGATGCTCGCCGCGTAGTCGGTGAGGAACACGAACTGGGAGCCGAACTCCTCCTGCACGTACGCGGCGATGCGCCGTTCGCCCTCCGGGTCCATGTCCTCGTCCTGGCGGGGCACCGTGTAGCCGCGCTCGGCGACGATGCGCTTCGCCTCGGCCAGCGGGATGCGCGGGAACGGCGTGCTCGGGACCACCACCTCGACACCGAACGCCTCGCGGACGGCCTCCCCGTGCTTGTCCCGCACCGCGGTGAGGCCGGCGACGAGGAGCTCCTCGTGCATCCGCATGACGTCCTCGTGGCTGTCGATCCAGCTGATCTCCGCGTCGACGGACGTGAACTCGGTGGCGTGCCGGGAGGTGAACGACGGGTCGGCCCGGAACGCGGGACCCACCTCGAAGACCTTGCCGAAGCCGGCGGGCTGCGCCATCTGCTTGAAGAACTGCGGGCTCTGCGCGAGGTAGGCGGCGCCGCCGAAGTAGTCGACCTGGAACAGCTCGGCGCGGGACTCGCTGGCGCTCGCCATCAGCTTCGGCGTGTGGATCTCGATGAAGTCGTGCTCCACCCACCAGGTGCGGAGAGCGTGCTCGAAGGTGGTCTGCACGCGGAACACGAGGTTCTGCTCGGGCCGGCGGAGGTCGAGGAAGCGCCAGTCGAGGCGCTTGTCGATGCTGGAGTCGTCGGCGATCGGGTTCTCCGGAAGCGCCGGGCCCACGACGTCGAGTTCGGCCACCTTCACCTCGATGCCGCCGAGCTTCACCCGCTCGTCATGCTTGAGGTCGCCCTCGACCCGCACGAAGCTGCCGAGGGTCAGCTCGGAGATGCTGCGCGAGATGTCGTCATCGCCTTCGGGGCGGGGACGGACCAGCTGGACGGCACCGGACTCGTCGCGGAGCACGACGAACTGAACCTTCTTCTGATCGCGGACGGTTTCGACCCAGCCGGCGACGGCGACGGGGCCGTCTTCGAGCGCGGCGAGGTCTTTGACGAGGGTGCGGGCGGTCACGGCCCCCAAGCCTACCCGCGGGGCGCCGGGCTGCCCGCGGGCTGCGGCGTGCTGTGCCGACCGGCGCAGCACGGTTCCGCTCAGGCGGCGTCCGTACACTGGACGCCGTGTCCGCCAGCGCTCTCCACCTCGTGCGGCACGGCGAGGTGCACAATCCGGCGCGGATCCTCTACGGCCGGCTGCCCGGCTACGGGCTCTCCGCGCTCGGCCACCGGATGGCTGAGAGTGCGGCCACCGCACTCGCCGACCGGCCCGTCGCGCGTCTGATCGCGTCCCCCCTGCAGCGCACCCAGGAGTCCGCTGCTCCCATCGCCGCGACGTTCGGACTGCCGGTGGAGACGGACGAGCGCGTCATCGAGCCGTTCAACCGCTTCGAGGGCACGCGGGTCTCCTTCGGGCCGCGCATGCTGTCGAACCCCGAGGCGTGGCCGTGGATGAGCAACCCGTTCCGGCCGAGCTGGGGCGAGCCATACGTGCAGATCGCGGCACGGATGCTCGCGGCGATCGCCGACGCGTACGAATCGGTCGACGACGGCGAGGTCGTGCTCGTCTCCCATCAGCTGCCGATCTGGATGGTGCACCGCAGCCTCGCCGGCGAGCGGCTCTACCACGACCCGCGCCGCCGGCGCTGCGACCTGTCGAGCATCACCACGGTGATGCGCCGCGGCGAGCGGTTCGTCGAGACCGCGTACGCCAACCCGGCCGGCCCGCTGGCCGCCGCCGCCGTCGACGAGGGGGCGGTATGACTCCGGGCCGCCGTCGCGGCATCGCCGTCCTCGCGGTCGCGGCCGCGCTGCTCGCCGGCTGCGCCTCCGACCCGCTGGCCGAGCAGTATCGCTCGGGCAGCGAGAAGGGCTACATCGCCGGCGACGGCACCGTCGAGACCTTCCCGGCGGGCGAGCGGAAGACGCCCGATGACTTCTCCGGCGAGACCGCTGCGGGCGACACCGTGTCGTCGGAGGAGCTGGTCGGCTCGGTGACGGTCCTCAACTTCTGGTACGCGTCGTGCCCACCGTGCCGGGTGGAGGCGCCCGACCTGGAAGACCTCAACCAGGAGCTCAGCGCCGAGGGCGTCCGCTTCCTCGGCGTGAACGTCCGCGACGAGGCGGGCACGGCCGCCTCGTTCGAGCGGGAGACCGGGGTCACCTACCCGTCGCTCCTCGACTACCGGACCGCCGACGTGCAGCTCGCCTTCAGCTCGGCGATCCCGCCGAACGCGGTGCCGACCACGCTCGTGCTGGACGCCGACGGGCGGATCGCCGCGCGCATCCTCGGGCAGGTGACCGAGCCGGGCATCCTACGAAGCATCGTCCGCGACACGGTCGCCGAGACCGACACCGAGGTCGACTAGTGGGCGGTGTCGGCGAGCTGGTCGCCGGGCCGGTGGCCCTCGCCGTGCCGGTCGCGCTTCTCGCCGGTCTGGTGTCGTTCGCTTCGCCGTGCGTGCTGCCGCTCGTGCCCGGCTATCTCGCCTTTCTCGGCGGCTTCACGGACGGCCGCTCCGCGGCAGCGCCCGGCGACTCGCGGGGCCGGGCCCGGCTGCTGCTCGCCGTGAGCCTGTTCATCCTCGGCTTCGCGGTGGTGTTCGTCGTGTTCGGCATCGCCTTCGGTGCGGCCGGCTTCTGGCTACTGCAGTGGCGCGACCTCATCACGCGCCTCGCCGGTGTGCTTGTCATCGGGCTCGGGCTCGTCTTCGTCGGGCGCCTGCAGTTCCTGCAGCGCACCGTTCGCCCGTCCTGGCAGCCGGCCGCCGGGCTCGCCGGCGCCCCGCTACTTGGCGCGGTGTTCGCGGTCGGCTGGACCCCGTGCATCGGCCCGACGCTCGCCGCAATCTACGGCCTCAGCCTCGACGGCGGGTCACCGTGGCAGGGGGCGCTGCTCGGGCTCGCCTACGCCCTCGGCCTCGGGTTGCCGTTCCTGCTGGTGGCGCTCGGCTTCGGCTGGGCCGCGCGCAGCATCGCCTTCCTGCGCCGGCACATCCGCGCGCTGAACATCGCCGGCGGCGCCCTCCTCATCGCCATCGGCCTGGCCATGGTCACCGGCCTCTGGAACGAGTGGATGCTGAGCCTCGGGGCGGTGATCGGCGGCTATGTCACGCTCCTCTGAACTCGCCCGCCCGGCCGACCACTACGACTCGGACGGTGGCGACGCCCCCGTCGGGCCCCGGCTCGGCCCGGTCGGCTGGCTGCGCTTCGGCTGGCGCCAGCTGACCAGCATGCGGACGGCTCTGCTGCTGCTGCTCCTGCTCGCCATCGCGGCGGTGCCGGGCTCCCTCGTGCCGCAGCGCAGCTCGGACCCGAACGGCGTCGCCCAGTACCGGGTCGACCACCCGGACCTGTTCCCGATCGTCGACGGACTGCAGGGCTTCGACGTCTACACCTCGGTGTGGTTCTCCTCCATCTACCTTCTGTTGTTCGTCTCCCTGATCGGCTGCGTGCTGCCCCGAACTGCCCACCACTGGCGGGCGATGCGCTCGCGACCGCCGCGCACGCCGGCTCGGCTGGCGCGGATGGAGGAGCACACCGAGCGGGAGACCGCCGGAACCGTCGCGGAGGTGCTCGAGCGCGCTGAGGGCGCCCTGCGCCGCCGGCGCTACCGGGTGCAGCGGTACGGCGACTCGCTGTCCGCCGAGCGCGGCTACCTGCGGGAGACGGGCAACCTCGTCTTCCACGGCTCGCTCGTCGGGATCCTGGTGGCGGTCGCCGTCGGAGGGAGTCTCGGCTACAGCGGGCAGAAAATCGTGGTCGAGGGCGAGCCGTTCGTGAACTACGTCGCCGGCTACGACTCCTTCACGCGCGGCCGGCTCGTCGGCGACGCCTCCCTCGACCCGTACCGGCTGACCCTCGACTCCCTCGACGTCGTCTACGAGCGGGACAACCCGAACGCCATCGGGCAGGCACTCGACTTCACCGCATCGGTCACCCTCCGTCAGCCGGGCGAGGACGACTCGACCGCCGCGCAGATCAAGGTGAACGAGCCGCTGCGCATCGACGGCACCGACGTCTACCTGCTCGGAAACGGCTACGCGCCGCGCATCACCGTGCGCTCGCCGGAGGGTGAGGTCGTCTTCTCGGGAGCGGTGCCGTTCCTTCCGCAGGACGGCAACCTGTTCTCCACCGGCGTCGTGAAGGTGCCTGACGGCCTGCCCGAGCAGCTGGGCATGGTCGGCCTGTTCTACCCGACGCCCGTCACGCTCGAGTCCGGGGCACTCGCGAGTTCATTCCCCGACCTCACCGACCCGCTGCTGTCCTTCAACGTCTACACCGGAGACCTCGGCCTCGATGAGGGCGTGCCGGTCTCCGTGTACACGCTCGACACCGAGGAGTTGACCCAGATCGCCGGGCGGGGCACCGACGTCGACTCGGTCGACCTCGCGGCCGGCGACACGGCCGAGCTGCCGGACGGCCTGGGCACGATCACACTCGACGGCGTCAGCCGGTACGCCTCCTTCGAGATCCACTCCGACCCCGCCCGTCTCTGGGTGCTGGTCTTCGCCGTGCTGGTGCTCGCGGGTCTGCTCACCTCCCTGTTCATCCCCAGGCGCCGCCTCTGGGTGAAGGCCGCGCAGGTCGACGGCGCCGTCCGCGTGGAGCTCGCCGGGCTCGCCCGCGGAGACGACCCCGGGCTGGTGGGGGCGGTCGGCGAGCTGGCCGAGGACGTGACGGGCGTCCGCTCAGCGGCGACGACGTAGGCTGATCGACGTGACCCAGACGCTCGACGAGATCTCGGCGATCCTGCTGTATGCCGCGATGGGCGGCTACGCCATCGCGTTCATCGCGTTCACCTTCGACCTCGCCCGCCGCAGCGCCGTGCGCACCGCGGTCGAGAGCGGAGCGGAGCGGATCGCCGCCGCCCGATCCGGCGCCTCGGCTCGCGGCGGTGTCGGCACCCTCGAGCGCCCGGTCGCGCCCGCCCGGGATCGCGAGGGCGTGAGCCTGCGCGTCGCCGTGGTGCTCACCGTGCTGAGCTGGCTCCTGCACCTCGGCGCCACCGTGCTGCGCGGCGTCGCGGGGGCCCGCGTGCCGTGGGCGAACATGTACGAGTTCGCGATGACGGGCACCCTGCTGATCATGGCGGTGTTCCTCGGGCTGCTCCTTCGCCGCGACCTGCGCTTCATCGGCGCGGGGATCACTGGGCTCGTCGTGCTGATGCTCGGTGTGGCGACAGTGGGCTTCCGGGTCGACGTCGTCCCGCTGCCCGCGGCTCTGCAGTCCTACTGGCTGGTGATCCACGTCCTCGTCGCGATCCTCGGAACCGCGTTCTTCACGATCGGCTTCGCGCTCTCGGTCGTCCAGCTGCTGCAGGCGCGCCGCGAGCATGACCCGGCCTCCCGGCTGCGGCTGCCGGCCTCGGTGCCCTCCGCCGGGGTGCTCGAGAACGCCGCCTATCGCGTCGTCATCGTCGGCTTCGTCTTCTGGACCTTCACGCTGATCGCGGGCGCGATCTGGGCCGAGGCCGCCTGGGGCCGCTACTGGGGCTGGGACACCAAGGAGGTGTGGACCTTCATCATCTGGGTGGTTTTCGCCGGGTACATCCACGCGCGGGCGACGCGCGGCTGGCGCGGCTCCCGCTCGGCGTGGCTCGCGATCGTCGGCTTCTCGGCCGTGCTGTTCAACTTCGGCATCGTGAACGTCTTCTTCAAGGGCCTGCACGCGTACTCCGGACTCTGAGTCGGGCTCGGCTCGTTAGTCGGGCCGCTGCGCCTCGAGCAGCGCCCGGCAGCGCTCGATCCGGGCCGCCCACCACGCCCGGCGGTCCGCGTCGGCGCGGTGCCGTGCCAGCAGGTCAGCGTCCGGCTCGACCCGCCCCACCGGGATGCTGCCCCCCACCGGCACGAGCGGCGATGCGGTGACGTCGGCCGCCAGCAGGGCGCCGGTGCCGAGCCCGCAGTCGTATGGCAGGTCCGGTAGGGCCGCGGCGAGAGCCGCCCCCATGGCGAGCCCTACTGACGACTCCAGCGCGCTCGACACCACGACCGGTCCTGTCGCCGCCGCGGCGAGCCGCAGTCCCGCACGCACCCCGCCGAGCGGGGCGGCCTTCACCACGAGCACGGCGCGAGGGGGTGCCGAAGCGACGGCGGCCGCCGGGTCGCCGGACTTGCGGACACCCTCGTCGACCGCGATCGGGACGTCGAGGTATTTGGTGCGCCGGGCCAGCTCCGCCAGCTCCTCGGCGGTGGCGCAGGGCTGCTCGAGGTACTCCAGGTCGAACCGCACCAGCTCGTGCAGCGCCCGTTCGGCCTCGTCGACGTTCCAGGCGCCGTTCGCGTCGAGCCGGATGCGGCCCTCCGGGCCGAGCACCTCGCGCACGGCCGCGACCCGGTCGATGTCCTCTGCAAGGACCCCGCCCGGCTCGGCCACCTTCACCTTCGCGGTCCGGCAGCCCGGGTAGAGCGCCAGGACGCCCGCGACATCCTCGGCGGCCACCGCCGGCACGGTCGCGTTGACGGGGATGCGGTCCCGCAGCGCCGGAGGCGTGGGCTGCCAGCCGTACTCGATCGCGGCGGCCAGCCAACGGGCCGCTTCGGGGTCGTCGTACTCCGGAAACGCGGCGAACTCCGTCCAGCCCTCTGGCCCGCGCAGCAGCGCGGTTTCCCGCACGGTGATCCCGCGGAAGCGCCGGCGGAGCGGCAGGGCGACGACCTCGAGTCCGGCGATCAGCTCGGCAGCTGGCGGCAATGGCACGAAGCCATTCTGCCTTCCCGCTGGATCGGGAGAAGGGATCGGGCTCCGCCTCAGACGCCGGCGAGGGTGAGCATGCCGGCCGCGGCGATGATGGCGCTGAACGCGGCGACCAGCGCGGTGACGCCGGCGAAGCGGGCTTCACGGGCCTCGCGCTCCTGCCAGGCGCGCTCGAGAGCGTCGGGGTGCAGCGCGTCGCGCGCCTCGCCCTCGGTGGCGAAGCGGCCGACGACGGCGCCGTAGGAGTCGGTGGCGATGTAGCGGTCGTCGGCGTGCTCGATCATGCCGGCGTAGTTGCCGTTCCACTCACCGCTGGTGAGCTCGGGGGTGACCCTGGTCCAGCGCAGCAGCGGGGGAGACAGCGGGGCGATCGTGGGGGCGGTCATCGGTCGTCCTCTCGGTGCAATCCGGCGCGCTGCAATTGCCAGCAAAATCCAAGGTAGCGGTCGACTCCGACGCTGCCGTGGGGCTGGTGGAACACGGGAGGCATGGTGTAGCACTTGCGCATCGCGGTACAGCGGGGCGGACCGAATAGGCTGGCGGCATGGCCGTTTCGGAGCTGTTCGACGACGCCGAGTGGGAGCTGGCGGAGATCGCCGCCGGCTTCTCCGACGTCACCTACCACCTCGACCGCTCCGGCCGGGTGGCGCGGGTCGCGTTCGACCGCCCGGAGGTGCGCAACGCATTCCGGCCGCGCACCGTCGACGAGTTGCATCGTGCTCTCGACGACGCCCGGCGGAACCCGCGGGTGGGCGTCGTCCTGCTGACAGGCAACGGGCCGAGTCCGAAGGACGGCGGCTGGGCCTTCTCCAGCGGGGGCGACCAGCGGATCCGCGGTCGGGACGGCTACCGGTACGAGGGGGACGGCGCCACCGAGGCGGACGGATCGACCGGGCGGCTACACATCCTCGAGGTGCAGCGCCTGATCCGGTTCATGCCCAAGGTCGTCATCGCCGTCGTCCCGGGTTGGGCCGCGGGCGGCGGGCACTCGCTGCACGTCGTCTGCGACCTGACGATCGCGAGCCAGGAGCATGCGCGCTTCAAGCAGACCGACGCCGACGTCGGATCCTTCGATGCGGGCTACGGCAGCGCCTACTTCGCGCGCCAGGTGGGGCAGAAGTTCGCGCGGGAGGTGTTCTTCCTCGCCCGCGAGTACGACGCCCGGCGCGCGCTGGAGGCGGGCGCGGTCAACGCGGTCGTGCCCCATGCGCGCCTCGAGGCCGTCGCCCTCGAGTGGGCGCGGGAGATCCTCACCAAGTCGCCGACCGCCATCCGGATGCTGAAGTTCGCACTCAACGCAGTCGACGAGGGCATCGTCGGCCAACAGGTGTTCGCCGGCGAGGCCACCCGCCTCGCCTACGGCACCGACGAGGCGGTCGAGGGTCGGGACGCGTTCCTCGAGCGCCGCGAACCGGACTGGTCGCCCTATCCGTGGCATTTCTGAGCGGCGCATGAGGCCGCTCGTCGCTCTGCCCGCCGAGCTGGGGGCCGTGCTCCCCGTGCTGCGCGCCGCGCTGTCGGGTGACGGGCCGGCGGTGCTGCCGCTCGCACCGGGCGCCACCGCCGACGGAGTCCCGGGTGAGGTGCTGCGGCGGGTGGCGCTCGTCGTGCAGACCTCCGGCAGCGCAGGCGCACCCAAGCGGGTCGCCCTGTCATCGGATGCGCTGCTCGCCTCGGCGGCGGCGACCGAAGGGGCGCTGGGCGGCCCGGGCCGCTGGATCCTCGCCCTGCCGGTGCACTACATCGCTGGTCTGCAGGTGCTCACCCGATCGATCACCGCCGGGGCCGACCCGATCGCGCTGCCCCCGGGGCCTTTCGACCCGGGCGCCTTCGCCGCCGCCGTGCGGGAGGTGCCGGCGCCCGTCCTGGCCTACACCTCACTCGTGCCCGCGCAGCTCGCCTCCGCCCTCGCCGATCCGGAGGGACGCCGCGCGCTCGCCCGGCTCGACGGCATCCTCGTCGGCGGGCAGCGGCTGCCCGACGCGGTGCGGAACGAGGCGATCGCGGCGGGCGCCCGGGTCGTGCGCACCTACGGCTCGACCGAGACGAGCGGCGGGTGCGTCTACGACGGCATGCCGCTGACCGGAGTGGACGTCCGCATCGTCGACGGCGAGGTGCAGCTGGCCGGGCCCATGCTCGCTGAGGAATATCTCGGCGATCCCCCGCGCACCGAGCGTGCGTTCCCGGTGGAGCGGGGGCAGCGCTGGTATCGCACGGGAGACGCCGGCTCGATCGACGACGGTCGCCTGCGGGTGACCGGCCGCATCGACGACGTGCTGATCAGCGGTGGCGAGAAGGTGTCGCTCGCCCGGGTGGAGTCGATCGTCCGCGAGCTGCCTGGCTGCGCCGACGCGGTCGTCGTGGCCGCCGACTCCGCCCGCTGGGGGCAGGTCCCCGTCGTCGTGTGGGCGGGCCGGACGGGAGCCGCGCCGGCCCTGGAGGCGCTGCGCGCCGCGGTCGGGGACCGGCTGGGGGCGGCGGCCCGCCCGGACCGGATCGTACGCGTCGACGGCCTGCCGCTGCTGTCGTCCGGCAAACCCGACCGGCGCGCCCTCGCCGCGGCGGTCGCCGACGCGTCCGCCCCCTAGGATTCCGGGGTGGCAGCACAGAGCAGGGGGCGTCCGGCCAAGGTTCATCCCGCGGCGAGCCGACCGGTCTCCGCCGGGCGGAGTCTCAAGGCCCGGGCCGCGTCGAACCGCCCCGCCCCGCCGCGACCGGCGACCGCGGCCGACTGGATCAATGCGGCGCGTTGGCGCACCCTCCCGCTCTCGATCGCCCCGGTGGCCGTCGGCACGGGCGCCGCGGTCGTCGCTGACGGCGGCGTGTTCCACGAGTACCGCATCCCCCTCTGTCTCGCGGTCGCCGTGCTCCTGCAGCTTGGCGTCAACTTCGCCAACGACTACTCGGACGGGGTGCGCGGCACCGATGCGCACCGCGTCGGTCCGGCGCGTCTCACCGCCTCGGGCGCGGCCAAGCCGCGCACGGTGCTCGTCGTGGCCCTCGCGTTCTTCGCCCTCGCCGCGCTCGCCGGCCTCGCGCTGGTGATTCTGTCGCAGCAGTGGTGGCTCATCGCCGTCGGCGCCGTGGCGATCGCCGCCGCGTGGTTCTACACGGGCGGGAAGCGACCGTACGGCTACGCGGGCCTCGGCGAGGTCGGCGTGTTCGTCTTCTTCGGCCTCGTCGCGACCACCGGCACGACCTACGTACAGGCCGGCGTCGTGAACGTCGAGTCCTGGCTCGGCGGCATCGCGGTCGGCTTCCTCGCCTGCGCGGCGCTGCTCGCCAACAACCTGCGCGACCTCGAACAGGACCGCCGGGCCGGCAAGCGCACCCTGAGCGTGCTCATCGGCGGCACCGCGACCCGGGTGCTGTTCTGCGTGCTCGTCGCGCTGCCCTTTGGAATCCTCGCGTTCTTCGCGATCTTCTACCCGCTCGCGGTGCTGGTGTTCTTCGCGCTGCTGATCGCGGCGCCGGTCGGCCTGATCGTCGCCACGGCACGCACACCGAAGGAGCTCGTCCTCGCCCTCGGCCTCACCAGCCTGCTGACCCTCGTCTACGGCGTCGGCCTCGGGGCGGCGTTCAGCTTCTGAGCTCGCCTGTCGCGTCGACGGCTGCGTCTTCGATGTCATCGTCCCGGTTGTCCGGCACGCGGGGCGCCGACTTCGGGCCCACCAGCCGGCCGAGCGGCGTCCAGAGGAAGATGAGCGAGAGACACAGCGCGATGATCGCCGCGAGCACCGCGGAGACCCACGGCTGGACCGGCAGCACGAGGAGCAGGACGGCGAGCACGACGGCGAACAGTCCCAGCCGGATGAAGCTGAACCAGACCCAGCCGAGCCGCGGCGGCCTCTCCTCCATCACGACAACAGTGTAGGCACGGTCGGCTGCCAGGAGCGCGGGGCTATCGTTGTGCCCATGGCCCGGTTCTGGCTCGTCGTCGCGGTGGTAGCGGTGGCGTTCATGGTCTATTCGCTCGTCGACTGCGCGATGGCCGACCCCCGTCGCATCCGCGGCCCCCGCAAGCTGGTCTGGATCCTGATCATCCTCCTGCTGCCGGTCCTCGGTGGGGTGCTGTGGTTCACCATCGGCCGCGGCCGAGCGGTTCCCAGTCGCCCCACGCGCACCGTCGCCCCCGACGACGACCCCGAATTCCTCAGCAAGCTGAAGAAGGAGGCCGACCAGGCCGAGCGCATCCGCCGGCTTGAGGAGGAACTCGCCGACCTGGACTCGGATTCGGACCCGCGCCGCATCGACGAGGCCGGCGACGAGCCCGACCGGCGAGATGCCTGACGGCCTCAATCCTGCGAGCCGCTTCGCCTCCGCCTTCCTGACCCGGCTCGCGGCCGCCGGGATGCGGCACGTCGTCGTGGCCCCCGGCTCGCGGTCGCAGGCCCTCGCCCTCGCCGCGGCGGACCTGGAGGCGGCCGGGACGGTGCGCCTGCACGTACGCATCGACGAACGGGTCGCGGGCTTCCTCGCCTTGGGGCTCGCGCTCGAGAGCGGCGCGCCGGTGGCGGTCATCGTCACCTCCGGCACGGCGGTCGCCGAGCTGCACCCCGCGATGCTCGAGGCCTGGCACTCGGGGGTGCCGCTGGTCGCCATCACGGCCGATCGGCCCGAAGAACTCCGCGGCATAGCGGCGAATCAGGCCACCGTCCAGCCGGGGATCTTCGGTCCTGCGGCCGTCTGGAGCGTGGACGTGCCGGCGCCGGCGGACGGCGACGACCCCGAAGCGGCTGCCGCGCTCGCCGACCGCGCTTACGACGCCGCCACCTGGACGCCGGGGCCCGTGCACGTGAACCTCGCGCTCCGCGATCCGCTGTCCGGCGCCGCCTCGCCGGCCGCTGTCGGCGACCGCGGGCCCGCTCGCCGTCCCACGCCGGTCGCGGTGCGCCTCGCGGACGCAGGGGCCACCGTCGTCGTCGCCGGCGCCGGCGCGGGTCCCGCCGCGGAGGACTTCGCGCGGGGCGCCGGCCTGCCCCTCCTCGCCGAGGTGACGAGCGGAGCGCGCTTCGGGCCGAACCTGGTGGCGGGCTACCGGTCGGTGCTGCGCGATCCCGCACTGGCGGAGCGCGTGCGCCGCGTCGTCGTCTTCGGCAGGCCGAACCTCAGCCGGGAGGTCCCGGCGCTGCTCGCGCGGCCCGGGGTGCAGAGCATTGTGGTGGCCGCTGCCGGCGCTCAACAGTTCGACCCGGCACGGACCGCGCGCATCGTCGACGCCCTGCTGCCGCCGGAGGTGCCCGGCGACGCCGCGTGGCTGCGCGAGTGGGTCACCGCCGGACGCCGCGCCCTCGTCAGCGACGACGTCCCGTACGCCGGCGACCCCGACGCGACCGCGCCCGCCGCGGCGGGGCGGGTCGCGCGGG
>JAODAX010000037.1 GCA_025463675.1 Naasia sp.
ATTCGACGGTGATTCCGGGCTCTCCCGAGATCCCCTAACTGCCGGGGGCCGCTGAATTGAGCGCTTTTCGCGACGCTCTGGCGGGTCACGCTCCCCGAGGCCCGTCAATCCGCGGGTCGTCGGTTCGCGAGGCCCGAGCCTGGCCTGACGACCCGCCAGGTGGCCGAATCTGTTGAACCTCAAAAGAAATCGGGCCTGGCGACGTCGGTGCGCCCATTGAATGACGACGTGCCACTCAGTTGCGACCGGATCAGCGGGAGCGTTCGCCGCACCGAGACATCGATCCGTTCACGAACCGCATCGGATTGTAGACGGTAGCCGTCCAAGTCCGCCGACGTCGCGAAGATCCCGAGCGGCAGCGTCAGCGCCTGAAAGAACCCGAACAGCGGGCGCATCTGATGCTCGACGAGCAGCGCGTGCCGGTCGCTGCCTCCGGTGGCAGTCAGTACGACCGGCTTGTCGACCAGCGCATACTGGCCGATGTGGTCGAAGAACAGCTTGAACAGTCCCGTGTAGGTAGCGCGGTAGGCGGGTGAGCCGGCGACGATCACATCCGCGGCCTCCACCGCCTCCAAAGCGCGTCGGGCGTTGGACCCGAGCTGACGGCGGGTCGGGCCGGCCGCCAGGTCCTGGAGGAGGGGTGCCAGTTCAATCACGGACGCTCGTGCGTCGAGCCCGGAGGCGAAGGACTGGGTCACCTCGTGGACGAGGACGCTGGTCTTCGACGGCGCGGTCGGTGACCCGCTGATGCCGACGACGGTCAGGGTGCGACGTGCTGCCGGTGGCGATACCGGGTCGCCGGCCGACCACGCGGTGCCGGCGGCTGGAGGGCTAATTGGGCTCGCCATCAGCAATCCCCACCAGCTCGAGCGGATCGAGGTCTGCGCCGAGGTTCTGTCCGCCGCGGTACTTCGCCGCCGGGTGGTCCTCGCGCACGCGTGCCTGGCCGACGCCATATAGGCGCTCGCGCAAGGTGCTCGCCTCGTCGTAGTCGTCCCAGTACCGGCCGCGGGCCTGCAGCTCCGGCACGATGAATTCGATGAAATCCTCGAACGAGCCGGGTGTGATCGCGTAGGCGAGGTTGAAGCCGTCGATGTCGGCGTCGTCGATCCACCGCTCGAGTTGGTCGGCCACCGTCGCGGGGCCGCCGACGAGCACCGGCCCCATCGCGCCGATGCCGACGAACTTCGCCACCTCGTGGGGCGTCCAGTCGCGGTCGGGGTCCGCCTTGGAGAAGATCTCCAGGGCGAAGCGGGCCGAGTCGGTGTCCACGTACTGCAACGGCTGGTGCGGGTCTAGCTGGGACAGGTCGATGCCGGTGATCCCGGCGTAGAACGCAAGCGCTCCCTCGTAGTCGGTATAGGCGAGGTACTCCTCGTACTTCGCCTGCGCCGCCTGGTCCGTGGCGGCGGTCACGATAGTGATCTCGGTGTAGATCTTGAGGCTGCGCGGATCGCGGCCCTCGATCTCGGCGATGCGGCGGATGTCGTCGACGTAGCGGCGGAGCGTTGCCGGCGTGGGGGCCACGGTGAAGACCGCTTCCGCGTGCTTCGCCGCGAAGGCGCGCCCAGCGGACGAGGTGCCGGCCTGCCAGATCACCGGCGTGCGCTGACGCGACGGCTCGGACAGGTGGATCCCGGGAACCGAGAAGTAGGTGCCCTCGTGGCCGATGCCGCGCACCTTGCCCGGATCCGCGTACACCTGCGCAACCCGGTCGTTGACTACCGCGTCGTCGTCCCAGGAGCCCTCCCACAGTTTGTAGCAGACCTCCACGACCTCCTCGGCCAGCGCATAGCGCTCGTCGTGCGAGATCTGGCGCGCGTGCCCGAGGTTGCGGGCGGCGCCGTCGAGGTAGCTGGTGACGATGTTCCAGGCGATGCGGCCCTTGGTGAGGTGGTCGAGGGAGCTGAACCGGCGGGCCAGCGCATACGGCTGCTCGTAGGTGGCGGAGACGGTGATGCCGAAGCCGAGCTTCTCGGTGACGGCGGCCATCGCCGACACCTGCATCAGCGGATCGTGTACGGGCACCTGCATGGCTCTGCGCAGTGACGCGTCGGCCGACCCCTGGTAGGTGTCGTACACGCCGAGGACGTCGGCGATGAAGAGCCCGTCGAACTTGCCGCGCTCGAGCAACTTCGCGAGCTCGATCCAATAGTCGAGGTCCTTGTAGCGGGTCGACTGGTCGTCGGGGTGTGTCCACAGCCCCGGGGACTGGTGGACGATGCACGTCATGTCGAATGCGTTGAAGGCGATGCGCTTGGTCATCTGTTGTCCTCTTCTGTTGGCTGTCTGCGGGAGTCGGTGCTACGCGATAGTGCGGGCGAGGCGGTGGACGATGCGGTCGCCGGTGAACTGCAGGAGCTGGGCGGCGATGATGAGCGTCACGACGCAGGCGAGCATGATGGTGCCGTCGAAGCGCTGGTAGCCGTAGTTGACCGCGAGGTAGCCGAGCCCGCCCGCACCGATCGCACCGGCGATTGCGGAGTACTCGATCATCGCGATGAGGTTGACGGTGAACCCGGCGACAAGGCCGGGGAGCGCCTCGCCTAGCTGGACGGTCCGGATGATCTGCACCGGCGACCCTCCGGCGGCGACACCTGCCGCGGTCACCTCCTGCGGCACCTCACGGAGCGCGTTCTGCACGAGCCGCGCGAAGAACGGTATGCCGGCGAGCGTCATGGGCACGATGGCGGCGCCGATGCCGATGTTGGTGCCGACCACGAACCGGGTGAAGGGGATCACCGCAGCCATCAGCACGAGGAACGGCAGCGACCGGCCGACATTGGTGACACCCGAGATCGCGGCATACAGAGCCCGGTTGGGGAAGAGACCGGCCGGCGACGCGTTGTGCAGCAGGATTCCGAGGGGCGTTCCGAGCAGTGCGACGAGCACCATGACGACACCGACCATGGCCGCAGTCTCGCCGAGCGCGGGGAGCAGGAGATTGGGCACGTCGCTCCAGGGGGTGTTCACGCGTTCACCGCCTCCGGCTCCAGCTCGAGCGGGGCACGGGTGTCCTCGTCGGCCGGGCGACCGTGGAGCCCCAGCCGCTCGATGGCTGCCAGCACGCGGATGTCCGGAAATTCGGCCGGAACCGACACAGACACCCGGCCCACGAGTCGGCCGTCCACCAATTCGACGCCGGCGCCGAGCAGACCGGCGGGGGCACCGAGATCATCGGCGAGACGGATGATCCAGTCGACCGGAACGTCCGGGGGACC
>JAODAX010000051.1 GCA_025463675.1 Naasia sp.
GTCACGACGGGCGAGGTCTCGGTCATGCCATAGCCGTTGGCAAATGCCAGCCCGAGCTCAACTTACCCCTCCCGCACCCGATCAGGCACCGGCGATCCGCCGCAGGTCAGCATCCGCAGCGAGGATATTTCGGTGTTCGACCAGGCCGGATCCTCGAGCATCAGCTGGTAGGTGGTGGGCACGCCGCTGATCGAGGTAGCACCCAGCCGCTCGATCGCCCGCAGCGCATCCCCGGGCACGAAGCGCTCCTCGAGCAGCAGCGTGGCACCCTTGAGCATCACGGGCAGGCAGCCCATGTTGAGCGACGCGACGTGGAAGAGGGGCGAGATCATCAGCGCCCGATCGCTGCTGAGCACGTCGTAGTCGGTGACCACGTTGATCGCGTTCCAGGTCAGGTTGCCGTGGGTGAGCACGGCTCCCTTCGGCCGGCCGGTCGTGCCGGAGGTGTAGATGATGAGGGCACGGTCGTCGAGGGTCGTGCGCGGCGGCGCCTCGGGACGGTCGGGGCCCGAGCTGAGTAACTCCTCGAAGTCGAGGGCATCGCCGGCGACGATCACCGGGTCCTCAGGGTCGGGAGCGTCGACGACGACTCGCAGCGCCCCCGTGCCGGCGGCGGCCCCCGCCGCGGATGGCTCCAGTGTCGACGAGCTGATCAGCACCGACGCGCCCGAGTCGGCCATCATGTAGGCGAGCTCCGGCACGGACAGCCGGGTGTTGAGCGGCAGGTAGATGGCGCCGAGCGTCGCAGTGGCGAACATCGCCTCGACGAACGACGGGTGGTTGTGGCCGAGGTAGGCGACCCGGTCCCCGGGCCGGACCCCGCGCTGCTGCAGCGCCGCGGCGAGGCGGTCGATGCGCGCGGACAGCTCCTCGTAGGTGGTCGACCGGTCCCGGAATACGATCGCCGTCGCCCCCGCCGAGGAGACCGCGCGCCTGCGCGGCCACCCGCCGATGCCTTCGGGACCCATCGTCGACGCCATCCGCACTCCATTCCTGCTGTCGGGTCCGTTCACGGGATCAGCAGCGTGCGCAGGGCGACGCCGCTCTCCAGCTCGTCGAGCGCGGCCGCCGCCTCGGCGAGCGGCCGGCGCCCGGACACCAGGCGGTCGAGCTCCAGCTCGCCGTTCAGGTAGCGGTCGACGAGCATCGGGATGTCGCGCGACGGCCGCACGCCGCCATAGTTGGAGCCGAGGATGCGCTGGTCCGCTTCGGCCAGGACGAGCGGCTCGAACGAGGCGCGCGCACCGGTCGGTGGCAGCCCGACGACGACGGCGGCGCCGCCGAGCCCGAGCATGCCGATGGCCTGCTCGGTGGTGGTCGTCCGCCCGATCGCGTCGAACGCGTAGTCGACCCCGTCGGGCAGGATCGCCCGGAGCTGCTCTCCGGCGTCGCCCGCGGTCGCGTCGATCCGGTCGGTCGCCCCGAACTCGAGCGCCAGCTGCGTCTTCGCCGGGAGCACGTCGATCGCGACGATGCGCTCCGCGCCGGCGAGACGCGCGCCCTGGACGATGTTGAGCCCCACCCCGCCGCAGCCGATCACCGCCACCGTCGACCCGGCGGTGACCTGCGCGGTGTTGAGCACGGCGCCGACGCCAGTGGCGACCGCGCAGCCGACGAGGGCGAGCACATCGAGCGGCGCGTCGTCGCGGACCTTGACGGCGCCCGACGCCGGCACGACGGCCTCCTCCGCGTAGGAGGACACCCCGAGGTAATGGTGCAGCGGCGTGCCACCCATGGACAGGCGAGAGGTGCCGTCGAAGAGGACACCCTTCGGCGCGACGAGGTTCGCGACGGTCGCGCAGCGCGCCTCATGGCCGAGCCGGCAGTTGCGGCAGGTCCCGCACGGCGGCACCCAGGACAGCACCACCGAGTCCCCGACCGCGAGCGTGTCGACGCCCTCGCCGAGCTCGATCACGGTCCCCGACCCCTCGTGACCCATCACCATCGGCACGGGCGCCGCCCATTCGCCGCGGCGGACGTGCAGGTCCGAGTGGCAGACGCCCGCGGCGGCGATGCGCACGCGCACCTCGCCGGCCTTCGGCGGCGCGAGGTCGACGTCCGCGAACTCGACCGTCTCGTCGCTGGTGCGGAACACGGTGGCCTTCATCGGCTCTCCTCGTCGTCGTCGGCGGGCGCACTGCTCCCGCACACGCCAGTCGATGCTGGAGCCGGGCGCGCCCGGCACCGACGCGAACAGCTGCGCCGTGTATGGCGCGGCGGGACGCTGGAACACCGTGCTGACCGGCCCGCACTCGACGAGGTCGCCGTGGAACAGAACGCCCACCGTATCGCTGATCCGGCTGACCACCGCGAGGTCGTGCGAGATGAACAGTACGGTCAGCCGCAGCTCGTGCCGCAGCCGGTCGAACAGCCGCAGGATCTCCGCCTGCGTCGACGGGTCGAGCCCGGAGGTGATTCCGTCGGCGATGACGAGCTCCGGCTTCGTGACGAGGGCGATCGCGATCGCGATGCGCTGGCGCTGACCGCCGGAGAACTCGTGCGCGGGTGCCGGGAGGCGGCGTCCCGCGGCAGGGAGACCAGCCCGAGCGCTTCGCCGATATTCACCGAGTGCCGCCGGACCCAAACCCGCGACCGGGTCGATCGCCTCGGCTGGGGTCTGCGCGATCGTCCGCCGAGGATCGAGCGGCGACTACCGGTCCTGGGGAATCAGCTGGGTCCGGCGGCGCCGGGCTCGCGCGTCGCCCTGCCTGCCGGTGACACCGCGCCCTGGAAGAGGATCCGGCCGGCGCTTGGCCGGTGGATGCCGACGATCGATCCCGCGATCGTCGACTTCCCGGAACCGGACTCCTCGACGAGTCCCACCGTGGCGCCTTCCGGCACCTCGAAGGAGACCCCGCCGAGGATGCGGGTGCCGCTGAGGGTGACCTCGAGCTCTTCGACACGCAAGCCGCGTCCGCCGTCAGCGCTCACCGCGCTCCCCCTCTGCTGCGATGTCGACAGCTGCGATGTCGGCGGGTGCGACCTCGAGCGTCGGCGTGGCCGCCAGCAGCTCCTTCGTGTACGGGCTGCACGTCGCCGCGCACGAGTTGGTCGCCCGAGAGGCGCTCGATGATCTCGCCACCCCCATCACCAGCACCCGGTCGCAGAGCGCCTTCACGACGCGCCTCCCCGTTCATCACCGTGGCGGGCACCGTGTGGTTGTCACGAGCCCTGCGTTGCGTCGCTTCCGGCCGCCGCGCAGCACGGCGGCGTTCGGGAAGGCACTCCGAGGTGTTCGGCTGGCTGAACACCGCCTCGCTCGTCGGCGGCGCTGCCGGCACCGCGGCGGCCGGCGTCGTCAGCGCCGCAGCCGACCCGACGGCGGCCTTCGTGCTCGCCACGGTGCTCACGGGAGCGGCGGCGGTCAGCCCGCTCGCGGCCCGCCTTTTTCGGCCCCGTGGCGGGACTCCCCGACCGCGCCCCCGCGGCCGCCGCCACCGCAACCGTCGGCTGAGACTCAGGCGGCAACGCTCCGGCCAAACGGCGACGTTCTACCGTTGTCTGTTAATCGGAGCGTTGCCGTCAGCGGTCGGCCGCTGCCGCACGCCGACGAGCGCGACCACCAGCAGCGCGGCGGCGACCAGCCCGAGCAGAGCCCCGTTGAGGGCGACGGTCCCGGACACGCCGAGGAGTCCACCCAACACCGCGACGAGGACCCCCGAGCCGGCCCGCGAGCCCATGCTCGTCATCGTGTAGAGGCCCATGAACACGCCGCGCCGGGCCGAGGGCGCGTCGAGCTGCATCACGGTCTGCGACGTCGATTCGGCTGCGAGTGAGGCCAAGCCGACGACGAAGAGCGCCGCGACGGACAGCCCGAGGTCCCGGGACAGCGCGAACGTGACCGCCGCTCCCGCGAGCACCACGCCGGCCAACGCGGCCACGGCCGGGGAGGGGGCGAGCCGGCCGATGCCCTCCAGCAGCAGCCCGCCGGTGACTGCGCCGGCCGCCGTCGCCGTCAGCAGCACCCCGTACCCGAACCCAAACCCGTCGCTGCCGAGCAGCTCGCCGAACTCGGGCAGCAGCGTCATGATCGCCATGCCGATCAGCAGCCCGATCGCCGCCTGGAGCAGCAGCACGATCGAGATCGCCCGGTACCGCGGCACCTCCCGCAGCACGGCGAAGGTGCGGCCGATGGTCAGCCGCACCGGCGGCTCGGGGCGTCGCCGGTGCCCGGTCGCCGGCGTGCGGAAGAGGTACACCACGAAGGGCACGTAGAGGAGGACGTTGAGGAACATCCCCGCCGCCGGCCCGACGGTCGAGAGCAGGACAGCACCGATGGCCGGCCCGACCAGCTGCCCGAGCGAGATCCCCGTTGCGAGCAGTCGCACGCCGCTGCCCACGTGCTCGGGGCCCACGATGTCGTAGATCATCAGCTGGTCGGCCGGCCGCCACAGCGCGCTCGAGAAGCCGTGCAGCAGCAGGAGCAGAACGCAGTGCCACGGCTGCAGCGTCTCGGTGGCGATCAGCACGCCCCAGACCACCGACGCCAGGATGAACATGCCGAGGGCGGCCTGGATGATCCGCCGGTTGTCGTACCGATCGGCCAGCCCGCCGAAGAACACCCCGAAGAACAGGTGCGGCGTCCAGTGGGCGATGATCGCGAAGCCGGCCAGCAGCGGCGAGTGGAACGCCTGCCACATCACCAGATAGGTGATGGCGTGCTCGGCGTTGTCGCCCGCCATGAGCAGCGTGCCGCCCGCGAGGAAACCTTTGAACGACGGCGCCCGCAGAGCTGCGAATCTCACCGCGTCAGCCTAGGCGGCGAGCACTCCGCAGGGTGCCGTCGGCGGCTCCCTCCCGTCAGAAGCCGCTGCGGGGCGACCGTCACCGGACCGACCGGCACCGCGCAGCACGCCAGAACCGTTCCCATCGGCGGCTCGAGAATCGGGTCGGTCAGGTAGGCGGTTTCGCCGCGCACGCTCACCGCGCAAGTTCCGCACGCGCCCGCACGGCAGGCCGCTCGGATCCCGACACCCGGCGCCGCCGCGACGTCGAGCAGCGTGCCGCTCCCCTCCGTTCAGATCACCGTCCGCTGCGCCCCGTCGCCGCTCGCGAAGGTCACCTCGAACGGCCCCGGCGCCAGTGTCGGCCGACTCTCGGGAGCCTCATCCCGAGGGGATGAAGAACGGATCCGAGGCGACGGAACCCGCCGGCACACCGATATCGGCGAGGTGCGCCCGCATGGTCTCCTCGAATGCACGCGGACCGCAGGCGATCACGTGCACCCACCCCGGGTCCGTGACCACGGCGGCGAGCACCGAGCGGTCCCGGGCGTCCCCCAGAAGTGTCCGCCTCCGCGCCCGCTCCCCCGGCGTCCCGCGTGAGGTGGATCCGCGCCGTGCCGCTCGCGGACGCCGCTGCGGCGCGGTACTCGGTGAGATGCGGGACCGACGTGAGGTCGCGCGCGACGTGAATGGCCCGGAGGGCGGGCCGGAGCTGGGCGCCCTTCAGCGCCTCGACGATGGCATACGTCGTCCACTGCCCGAACGGCGCGATGGGGACCCGATCGGGGGTGAGCCCGAATGCGCGGTCGAACGGGATTCCCGCGGAGGAGACGGCCGTGCTGGTCAGGGACTCGCCGCCGAGCCCCTTGACCGGGTAGCGGGCGATTTCCACGACGCGGCCGGCGGATCGGTGCTGCATGGAACTCCTCGGGGCGCAGGCCGAAGCTCCCGGATCACCGACAGCTTCCCCGCTTGCGGTGTCAGCGCCGTACGCGGTACCGGCAGTACACGACGCCGGACTCGAATGCCCGGGTCTCGACGAGGTCGAGGTCCACCCGGCGCTCGCGCTGTTCGAAGAAGGGGACCCCGCCACCGACGATCACCGGGTAGTACTTCGGCCGGTACTCGTCGATCAGGCCGAGTGCGGCCGCCTCGGCGGCGAGGGCGGCACCGCCGATCGCGATGTTGGCCTCCCCCGGCTCCGCGCGCAGCCGCGCGATCTCCTCCGCCAGCCCTCCGGTGGCGAGGCGGGTGCTGGTGCCACGCACCTCTGTCAGGCCGCGCGAGAACACCACCTTCGGCAGTCCGTTCCACAGCGCCATCCACGTGCGCTGCGGCGCATCGAGAGTCCGGCCCTGGTCGGCGGTCTCCCAGGAGGACATGGCCTCGTGCAGCCGCCGCCCGAGCAGGTGGACGCCCACCTCACGGAGCTGGTCGGTGGCGAACTGGAAGAGCTTTGGATCGGGTCCCGCCCAGTCGAAGCCACCGTCCGGGCCGACGATGTAGCCGTCGAGCGAGACGCCCAACGAGTAGGTGACGCTGCGCATCCCGTCCTCCTCGATCGAGGACTCCGAGGATACGACCTCAGCAGAATGCCCTCAGTGCTCTCCGCCGAGATTGCCGGCCAGGCGCTCGCGCATGGTCGTGCTGGACTCGTCCAGCCCCACGATGACGGCACGCTTGCCGTGCCGCTCGTACTTCTGGGTGACGGCGTCCAGCGCCGCCACGGTGGACGCGTCCCAGATGCGGGAGCCCGACATGTCGATGACGACGCGCTCCGGGTCGTCGGCGTACTCGAACTGGGTGGTGAGGTCGTTGCTCGAGGCGAAGAACAATTCGCCGATAACCGTGTAGTAGGCGGTGGGGACGGCTTCGTCGAGACGAACCTCGCGTTCCACGGTGGCGAAGTGCGCGACTCGGCGGGCGAACATCACCATCGCTGCGATCACTCCGGCGATGACGCCGATGGCGAGGTTATGTGTGGCGACAACGATCGCAACCGTGATGACCATCACGAGGGTTTCGCTTTTCGGCATCCGTTTGAGCGTCGACGGGCGGATGCTGTGCCAGTCGAGGGTGGCGACGGACACCATGATCATCACCGCGACGAGTGCTGCCATCGGGATGATCGCCACGACGTCGCCGAGCGCGACAACGAGGATCAGGAGGAAGACACCGGCGAGGAAGGTGGAAATTCTGGTGCGTGCGCCGGAGGCTTTAACGTTGATCATCGTCTGGCCGATCATCGCGCAGCTGCCGCACCTCATCGGCGTGCCCTGGCTGGTCTACCCGCTGGTCGCGGTCGGCATTCTCATTATGGTGGGCATGCCCCGACTGACGAAGGTCATCCCAGCCCCTCTGGTTGCGATCGTCCTAATCACCGTCGCGACCGTCGTCACCGCACTCAACGTGCCCACCGTCGGTGACGAAGGCGAGCTCCCGAAGAGCCTGCCGGAGCTCTTCATCCCGAACGTGCCGCTTACCTGGGAAACCTTCACCATCATCGCCCCGTACGCCCTTGCTATGGCACTCGTCGGGCTGCTCGAATCCTTGATGACTGCGAAGCTCGTCGATGACATCACCGACACCCATTCCCGAAAGACCCGCGAAGCGCTCGGTCAGGGAACCGCG
>JAODAX010000085.1 GCA_025463675.1 Naasia sp.
GGCCCGGGCGCGCCGCGGGCACGTCCGTCTCGACCACGGCGACCGGCTGCTGGACGCCGCGCGGGCCGACCGCGGCGAGGCCGGCGCGGACGATTCCGGGCACGGCCTGGAGGCGCTGCTCGGGGCCGACCGGGGTCAGCACGCCGTCCGCGGTGACGAGGACGTGCGGCAGGCGGCCCTCCACCCACAGGCGGCCGTCGGCGTCCAGGTGGCCGACATCGCCCGTGCGGTGCCAGCGGCGGACCGGGTCGTCGGTGGACGTGCCGTCGGTCGCGGTGCGGTCGGTGAGGTGCAGTCGGTCGTAGCCGGTCTTGAGGTGCGGCGCGGACACCACGATCTCTCCGGTGACGCCCGGAGTCTCGGCCGGGGAACCGGGAGCCGCGCCGCCGTCGTCGAGTGCCGCGATGCGGATCGTCACGCCGGGGGCCGGCCGGCCGACGCACACCCCGCCGCGGTCGTCGGTGAACGCGGCACGGATTTCGGCGAGCGTGATGTCCGTCATCAGCAGGCCCTCGGTCATGCCGTATGGCGTGTGCGCGGTCGCATTCGGCATCAGGGCGACGAGCTCGTCCAGCAGGGTCGGCGCCACCGGGGCGCCGGCGGAGAGGACGCTGCGCACGGTGCGGAGGCCGTCCCGATCGGTGGCGGTGAGGGCGCCGGCGGTGCCGACCACCCCGGCGATGGCGGCCGGTGACAGGAAGAGGATGGTGGCCTCGGCTGCGGCGATCGCACCGGCGACCGTGCGCGCGGTGAGGGTGCCCGGCGCGGTGACGTCCATGTCCGGCGTCGCGGTGCGCGCGCCGAGGGCCGGCCCGAGCAGAGCGAACGGCGCGAAACCCGCGACCAGGCCGGTGTCGCCGTCGATCCCGTACTGCGCGGCGAGCACGTCGCGGAGCGCCTCCAGCTGGCGGTGCGTGTAGACGACGCCCTTCGCCGGGCCGGTCGAGCCGCTGGTGAACAGGATCGCCGCCGTGTCGTCGGCGGAAGGTTCGGCCGGGAGGGCCGCGTCGCGACCCCAGCGCGCCAGCTCCGGGAGGCTCGTCACGACGCCGAGCGCGACCCGGGCGGCCGGGACGAGGGTGGCGGTGGAGATGCGGGCGCCCGGCCAGCCGAGTGCGCGGGCCGCGGCGAGACCCTTCCGTGCGCCGATCACCCAGTCGGCCTGGGCGCCGCGGACGGCGCGGGTGAGGCCCTGCACGCCGAGGCCCGCGTCGGCGACGACGACGATCGCGCCGATCCGCAGGCAGGCGTAGAGGGCGGCGGTGAGGTCGGCACCGGGCGGGACGAGGAGGGAGACGCGGTCGCCCGGGCGGACGCCGAGCCGGGTGAGGCCCCCGGCGACCTCGCGCACCCGCTTCGACAGCAGCCGCCAGGAGATGGTGCGGGGCGCGTCGCCGGCGAGCTCGACGAGCGCGGTGTCGTCGCTGTCGGCGCGCTCGGCGAGGTGCGACCACAGCGGGTGGCGCGAACGTTCCGGCGCGGAATGTACGGCATTGCGTGCATTCCGCGCCGGAACGTGCTCATCGTCGCTGGGCGGGGTCACCGACCGGGCGAGCCAGTCGAGGATCAGCGGGGCGTAGTCGACGTCTTCCGCGAGGAGGTGGCCCGCGCCTTCGAAGCGGTGCGCGTCGGCGTGCGGGAGGCGGTCGATCAGGTCGTCGAGGTAGCGGTCGCCGAAGATCGGATCCTCCGGGCCCCACAGCATCAGCGACGGCACGCGCACCGCGCGGAGCGACTCGGCGATCCGGGTGAGCTCGGAATGCGACGGGTGCTTCTCGTCTGCGGGGATGTCGGCGACGAACCCGCCGATCCCCTCTCGGCGCTCGCTCCCGCGATACGGAGCGCGGTAGGCATCCCGCACGTCGGCGGGCAGCGCCGGCTTGGCCAGCGCGAGCGTCGACTCCAGGAACGCGGGGGTGGTCACTGTGCCGGCGCGGAACACGCCGGGGATCAGGGCGAGGCGAAGCGGTGCGGGGATCGGCACACCCGCGGGGTGCGCGATCGCGGTGTTCAGCAGCGTCAGGGCGACCAGCGAGTCGGGGTGGTCGACCGCCCAGCCCATCGACACGACGCCGCCCCAGTCGTGACCGAGCGTGACGACGGGGCCGTCGATCGACAGCGCATCGGTGAGCGCGCCGAGGTCGCGGACCCGGTCGGCGAGCCGTCGGGCGACGCCGGTGCGCTCCGAGAACCCCATGTCCAGCTGGTCCGGCGCGACCACGCGCCACGCGGGTGCGCCGGCCGCGGCCCGAGCCAGCGACTCGGCGGCGAGCCGGCGCCACAGATAGCTCCAGGTCGGGTTGCCGTGCACGCAGAGGATGGTGCCGATCGGCTGCGCGCCGCGCTCCGCGAGTCGCGGCCCGGTGTCGAGGAGGTGCCAGGTCGCGGATCCGCCGGTCCCCGCATCGGGCGTCTCGACGAGCCGCGACAGTGCCGGGTCCAGGCCGGGCAGGCCCGCGGGCGGGAGGGACGCCGGGATGCGGCCCCCGGATGCCGTCACCAGGCCAGTTCCATCATCGAGGTGTTGAGCCCCGATCCCACTCCCATCATGAGCACGCGGTCGCCCTTGTTGAGGGTGGGCGCCTCCTCCACCAGGGTCATCGGAATGGAGGCGGGGCCGACGTTGCCGAAGCGCGGGTAGGTGCGGGGCACACGGGTGCGGTCGAGGCCGACCGCCTTGATGATCGCGTTGGTGTGCACGCTTGACACCTGGTGCGTGATGTAGCGGTCCATCCCCTTCCAGTTCCAGTCGCGGGTGGCTTCCTTCCACGCGGTGGTCACGAGGTTGAGGCCGCCCTTCAGCAGCGCCTTCGCGTCGGTGAACATGCCCTCGACGCTGCCGACGCAGAGGTCGTTGAACTCGGTGGCCGCGCGGGTCACGCCGCCGACGAGGCGGTGCCCCTCGGGGTGCTTGTCGGCGGGGCCGAGCACGGCGGCCGCCGCGCCGGAGCCGAGGGTGAGGCTCGCGAACTCGCTCATGAAGTCTTCGCGGCCGATGCCATCGGTGAGGAGCCGCTCGATCGTGTTGACCTGGATGTCGTCGGCGTCCTCGCCGTCGATGATCACCGCGTACTGGATCTGACCGGCGTCGATCAGCTGGGCCGCCACGCTCATGCCGTTGACGAAGCCGAGGCAGGCGTTTGCGATGTCGAAGTTGATGGCGGAGGTCGGCAGACCGAGCCCGTGGTGCATCCGCACCGCGACGGACGGCTCCAGGTGCTTGCGCGTCACGGATGTGTTGATGAGCAGCCCGACCTGGCCCGCTTCAATGCCAGCCTGGGCGAGCGCCCGCTTTCCGGCGGAGATGGCCGCCCCGTCGAACGTGGTCTCGCTATCCCAGTTGCGGCGCTCCTCGATGCCCGCGACCCGCTGCAGCAGACCGGTGGGGAGCTTCAGGCGCTTGAGGGCGGGGGCGAGTCGCGCGTCGATCTCTTCCGAGGTGGTCACCCGGGGCGCGATCGTGCTCGCCACCGAGAGGAGGGCCACATTCCGGTGCCGCGTGGTCGCGTTTCCGTCCAACTGCAGTTCGCCGCTTCCTGTCGATTTCCCAGCTGAGTTCGGGAGTAGTCCTCGAATCTTCTCCCAGGAGTCGGTGCTGAAGCCGAGTGCTCCCTGAATGGACGCTCCCGGCGTATCATGCTCGGTCGCGTCAGACCGAACCGCGCGAGAGCCGCTCGGTCAGCGCGAGTTCCGCGCAGTCAGCCGAGTCGGACGAGTCCCTTCACTCTAACGACTGCGACGCCCTCCTCTTCCGACGCCGCCAGGTCTACCTCTGCGGTGATCCGCCAGTCGTGGTCGCCGGCCGGATCGTCGATGATCTGCTGCACCTGCCAGACGCCCGGCTCCTCGGCCACCTGCAGCATGGCCGGGCCGCGTGCAGCCGGCCCGATGCCGAAAGTGTCGTGCTCGGCGTAGTAGGCGTCGAGCGCGCGGCCCCACGCCTCCTCGTCCATCCCCGACTCCGCGTCGAGTTCGCCGAGCCGGTCGGCCCGGTCGAGGGCGGCGAGCTGCACGCGCCGGAACAGTTCGTTGCGGACGAGGACCAGGAACGCGCGCCGGTTGGTGAGCACGCTGGGCGGTGCGGGCGGCACGACAGGCGCATCCGGGTCGGCGGCCGGGTTGATCAGCTGCTCCCACTCGTCGACGAGGCTCGAGTCGACCTGGCGGACCAGTTCGCCGAGCCATTCGACGATGTCGCGCAGCTCCTCCCCCGCCGCCGTGTCCGGGACCGTCTGCCGGATGGCCCGGTAGGCGTCGCTCAGGTAGCGCAGGACGAGCCCCTCGCTGCGGCTGAGCTGGTAGAAGGAGACGAACTCGCCGAAGGTCATCGCGCGCTCGAACATGTCGCGAACCACCGACTTCGGCCGGAGTTCGAAGTCGCGCACCCACGGCTGGCTGGAGGCGAACGTCTCGAAGGCCTGCTCCAGCAGCTCCGCGAGCGGCCGCGGGTAGGTGACGCTCTCCAGCAGGTCCATCCGCTCCTCGTACTCGATGCCGTCCGCCTTCATGGCGCCGATCGCCTCGCCGCGAGCCTTGAACTCCTGCTGGCTGAGCACCGGGCGCGGGTTGTCCAGGGTCGACTCGATGACGCTGATCACGTCGAGGGCGTGCGTCGGCGACTCGGCATCGAGCAGCTCGAACGCGGCGAGGGCGAACGGCGACAGCGGCTGGTTGAGCGCGAAGTTCGGCGGCAGGTCGACGAGCAGGCGCACCTGGCCGTCGACCACCTCGACCACGCCGGCGGCCTTGAGGGTGCGGTAGATGCCGAGCGCGCGGCGGGCGAGCGCGAACTGCCGCTCGCGCGGCTCGTGGTTGCCGAAAACCAGGTCGCGAACGTGCTCGAGAACGTCGCCGCCTCGGCCGATCACGTTGATGAGCATCGCCGCGGTCAGCTGCATGCTGCTCGTCAGCGGCTCCGGCTCCGCCTCCACCAGCTTCCGGAAGCTCGGCTCGCCCCAGGAGACGAAGCCCTCCGGCGCCTTCTTGCGGATGATCTTCCGCCGCTTCTTCATGTCGTCGCCGGCCTTGGCGATCTGCTTCGCGTTCTCTATCTCGTGCTCGGGCGCCTGCACGACGACGGTGCCGGCGGTGTCGAAGCCGGCGCGGCCGGCGCGACCGGCGATCTGGTGGAACTCGCGCGCGCTCAGCTGCCGCATCCGCGTGCCGTCGTACTTGGTGAGCGCAGTCAGCAGCACGGTGCGGATCGGCACGTTGATGCCGACACCGAGGGTGTCGGTACCGCAGATCACGCGCAGCAGCCCGCGCTGGGCGAGTTGCTCGACCAGTCGGCGGTACTTCGGCAGCATCCCGGCGTGGTGCACGCCGATGCCGCTGCGCACCAGCCGGCTGAGGGTGCGGCCGAAGCCGGTGGTGAACCGGAAGCCGCCGATCTCGTCCGCGATCCGGTCCCGCTCCTCCCGGGCGATGACCCGGATGCTGCTGAGCGCCTGCGCCCGCTCCATCGCGGCCGCCTGCGAGAAGTGCACGATGTAGACGGGCGACTGCGCGGTGTGCAGCAGCTCCTCCACCTCGTCCTGGATCGGGTTGATCGAGTAGGAGAAGTGCAGCGGGATCGGCCGCTCCACACTGGTCACCCGGGCGGTGGGGCGCCCGGTGCGGCGGCTCAAGTCGTCGGCGATGCGAGTGACGTCGCCGAGCGTCGCGGACATCAGCACGAACTGCGCGCTGCGCAGCGTGAGCAGCGGGACCTGCCACGCCCAGCCGCGGTCCGGGTCGGCGTAGAAGTGGAACTCGTCCATAACGACCTGGTCGACGCCGGCGTCGTCGCCGCGGCGGAGAGCGAGGTTGGCGAGGATCTCGGCGGTGCAGCAGATGATGGGCGCGTCCGGGTTGACGCTCGAGTCGCCGGTGACCATCCCGACGTTCGCCGCACCGAAGATGTCGACCAGGGCGAAGAACTTCTCGCTGACCAGCGCCTTGATCGGCGCGGTGTAGTAGGAGCGCTTGCCCTGCGCGATCGCGGTGGCGTGCGCGGCGACCGCGACAAGGCTCTTCCCGCTGCCGGTGGGGGTCGCCAGGATCAGGTTCTGCCCGACGGCGATCTCGAGCAGCGCCTCGTCCTGCGCCGGGTACAGGGTGAGTCCCTGCTCCCCCGCCCACTCGGTGAACGCGGTGTAGGCGGCGTCCGGGTCGTCGGTCGTCGGCATCCGCTCGAGCAGGCTCATCGTGTCGAGTCTCCCCTACTTCGGTGCGGTGCCCACTTCTGTCGCGCTTTCGCAGGTTTTCGCGACCGAACTGGGCAAGTCGGTGCGCGGTGGTGGCCGGCCCCGCAGCGAGTTGCCCGGTTTTCGGGCAAATGGGTGGCGATCTGCCCGAAAACTGGGCAAGTCGGTGCCGCCTCGCCGCGTGACGCGGGATGTCCACCCCCGCAGGCGCCCAGCGCGCGGATGCGAGGGTGAACGGGACGAAGGAGAACGATGACGGCACTCAAGGTCCTGATGGTGGGCGGCACCGGAACGATCAGCACGGCGGTGACCCGGGAGGCGCTGCGGCGCGGACACGAGGTGACCCTCCTCAACCGGGGCTCCACGACGAAGCGACCGGTGCCCGACGGGGCGCGCGTGCTGCAGGCGGACGTGGCGGACGCCGACGCGGTCCGCGCCGCGCTCGGCGACCAGACGTTCGACGCCGTCGTCGACTGGGTGGTGTTCACGCCCGACCAGGTCGACCGCGACGTCGCCCTGTTCGAGCGCATCACCCGGCAGTACATGTTCATCAGCTCGGCGTCGACGTACCAGACGCCGCCCCGTTCGCTGCCGGTGCGCGAATCCACGCCGCTGCACAACCCGTTCTGGCAGTACTCACGCAACAAGATCGCATGCGAGGAGAAGCTGCTCGGCCTCTACCGGGAGCGCGGCTTCCCGGTCACAATCGTGCGGCCGTCACACACCTACGACGAGACGTCGCTGCCGATCGATGGCGGCTGGACGGCGATCGACCGGATGCGGCGCGGCAAGGGCGTCGTGGTGCACGGTGACGGCACCTCGCTCTGGACGCTCACTTCCGCGAGCGATTTCGCGGTCGGCTTCGTCGGGCTGCTCGGGCGCGAGGCGGCGATCGGCGAGGCGTTCCACATCACCAACGAGTCCCCGGTGACCTGGAACACGATCGTCACTCTGCTCGCCCGAGCGGCCGGGGTGGACGAGCCGGACATCGTGCACGTCCCGTCGGACGCGATCGCCGCGATCGACGCCGGCTGGGGCGCCAGCCTGCTCGGCGACAAGACGCACTCGATGGTGTTCGACAACTCCAAGCTGCGGGCCCTCGTGCCGGAGTTCAACCCCGTCGTGCCGTTCGATGTGGGCGCCCGGGAGATGATCGCGTGGTTCGACGCCGACCCTGCGCGGCAGAAGGTCGATGAGCGGATGGACGGCCTCTTCGACATCCTCATCGAGCGCTACCGGCCGCGGCCGCTGTAGGCCCCGGCTCCAGTTGCCGGTTCCCGTCCCCTATAAGCGGCGGATGGGGACGGGAAGTGGCACGTCAGTGTCGGGCGGGCGCGCGCGGGACGGAGCGGCGGCGGACGCGGGCGAGCAGGAGGGCGAGGCCGCGCCAGCCGAGCAGGAACGCCGTCAGGATCAGAGCCGTCAGCACGATGAATGGGACGGCCGCCGTGTCGCCGGTCGCCACTCGGAGCAGGAGGCCGAGGACGACGGTGGTTCCCCCCACGATCCCGCCGGAGACCAGCGACGCGGGCGGCCGGCCGGTGCGCAGCAGCCACCCGGTCTGCAGGGCGGCGAGGAACGGCAGCAGCGTGAGGACCCACCCGCCCGGACCTTCCCCGTGGCTCGACCGGCCGAGGAGCACGAACAGTACAACAAGCGCCGCATCCAGCGCCCAGGCGCCGACGGAGAACCAGCGGACGCGCATCCGTCCACGCTAGCTCCGGTTCGTCGGCGCCGCCGCCGCCGGAGCCCCACCCTGCCGCGCCCACTCTCCCTCAACAGGCCGTCCTGCCGTCAACAGGCGAAACGGGCCGTTTCCGCCTGGTGACGGGGACTCTGCCTGTTGAGGCACAGAAGCCAGCCTGGTGACGGGAAATCAGCCTGTTGAGGGACAGAAGTCCGCCTGTTGACGGAAAGGAGGCGGCCGTCGTGCGGGCGGCGCCGGGAGGTCAGAGCAGCACGGTGACGGCGAGCTGCGCGACGAGGAGCAGGGCGGCCACGGCGACGGCTCCGGCCGCGAGCAGCGCCCCGCGCCGGGACGGGGCGCCGAACGAGAGGCCCGCGGCGCCCGCCTCGGCGGCGGCGCACGCACCGCCGAGGACCAGGTCGAGGAGGATGAGCAGCTGGGAAGCGGTCGTGACCTCGACCTGGTCGGGCTGTCAGCGGGAGGCGCCGGCGGCGACCCGGTGCGCTCGCCAGCGAGCGCCGCAGTGACGATGCTGAGGATCGCCAGCAGCGGCAGCACGACGCGGCCGTTCATGCCGTGGATGGCGAAGAGCTCATCCTCCGGGTAGCTGAACACCCCCATCGCGGCGAAGTAGAACCGGAGGACGCCCGCGAGGGCGAAGAGGACGGCGACGACCGCGAAGACCTTGCGCACGGATAGCTCCCGGAGGGGTTCGAGTGGCCGGGTGGGCCCCGGTGCCGACGGCCTCGACCGGGCCGCCGGTATCAAGCTGGTGGCGCGCCGCCACCCCCTGAGGAGCCGCTTCGGCTGTGCAATCTCGTCGCAATCCCGATGCCCGCCGCCGGCCGCGCCCGGCAAAGCGACGGCGCCCCCGCTCGGGGGCCGCCCGTTCTGGGAGTGTCCTGCCTGATCGGCGGCCCAATAGCCTTCCGCAGGGACACCACCATGACACTCCTCTCCGCACCGCCTTCGCTGCGCCTCGCCGGACAGCTCCTCATCGAGGAGGTCGTCCGCCGGCATGAGCGCACCGCGCCGTGCACCTGGCTCGACCGGGTGCTCGGCCGCTCGCCGATCGCGGAGAAGGACCTGGCGTGGTACCTGGGTGCCAAGGGCGAACTCGCCGTCGGCAGCATGCTCGGCCGGCTTCCGGACGGCTGGCAGGTGCTGCACTCCATGCCGGTGCGGCACGCCACCGACATCGACCACATCGTCATCGGCCCGGCCGGCGTATTCGTGCTCGGCACCAAGCACCACCGCGGCGCCTCCGTGTGGGCCGCCGGCACCGGTGTCGTCGTCGACGGCCGGCGCCTGCCCTACATCGTCAAGGCGGAGCGCGACGCCCTGCTCGTCATGGACGCCCTCGCCTGCGCGGGCGTGTTCGGCACGCGGGTCACCCCGGTGGTGACCGTCGTCGGCGCCGCATCGTTCGCCTGCCGAGGCGAGACCGAGGTGCCGGTCGTGCCGGCCGAGCGGCTCGTCTCCTGGCTGCGCCAGCAGCCGGAGCGGATGACCGCCGACGTCGTCGAAGAACTCGTCCGCCGCCTCACCCGGCCGGGCATCTGGGCGGCCGACATCTCGGAGGTGGAGGGCGCGCGGGAGCGGTTCGCCGAACTCGACGCCGCCGTGCAGCGAGCCGCGAACGTGCGCAAGCTGTGGGCGCTCGGGCTCGCCGGCGCGGCCTGCGGGGCCGCCTTCGCGCTGCTGCAGGGCCTGGTCGGCGCGGTCGTCACCGTACTCACGCGCTGAGTCATTCGTTCTCCCGCCGTCGCCGTGTCGGTGGAGTGAGGGTCAATGACGGAACGCGCCTCTCCCCGGCCCTCCTCGGCTGTCCCGTCTGCGGCACGCCCGACCCGACGCCGGTCGTCTACGGGCTGCCGGGCGGCGACCTGTTCGAGCGCGCCGCTCGTGGAGAGGTCGCGCTCGGCGGCTGCTGCGTGACGGGCGACGACCCCGAGTGGCGGTGCCGGAACCCCGCGTGCGGCGCGGAGTTCTAGGAGCGCACCCTCAGGTCCGGGTCGTCGAGGCGGTTCGCGTCGTCCATTACCCGGGCGTCGAGCTCGCCCATCGCGTTGTCGGGGTCCTGCTCGTCGTCGCTGCGCACCTTCGGCCCGGTCGTCGCGCCGCGCGACCCGTTCCCACTCGGGTCGCCCGCTCCGCCCGACTCGCCGTCGGGCGGGGGCAGCGTCGCGATGATCGGAATCGCGTCGGTCAGGGTGGGCACGATGGGCACCATCAGGGAGCCGTCCTCGCGGCGGATGTGCACCTGCCGGTCACCGGGGGCGCCGTCGAGCAGTGGTCCCTGGTCGCGCAGCGGCACGAGCACGTCCCGGCCGGGCGCGACCGTGTACTGGTCTCCGCGCACCCAGAAGGTGACCGGGTCCTCGCCCTCGATCACCGAGACCCACATGCCTTCGGCCCGCAGGGTGACGGCGAAGCGGGTGCCGTGCCAGATCATCCGGTAGCGCAGCTGCGGCCACGACTCGGGCAGGCGCGGGTCGAAGGTGAGCCGGCCGTCGTGGTCCCGCATGCCGCCGAAGCCGGAGACGAGCGCGCTCCAGACCCCGCCGAGCGATGCCACGTGGATGCCGTCCCGGGTGTTCTGGTGCAGGTCGGCGAGGTCGACGTAGAGGCTGTTCAGGAAGTACTCGAGGGCCAAATCCTGGTAGCCGATCTCCGCCGCGACGATCGACTGCACGACGTTCGACAGGGTCGAATCGCCGGTGGTCAGCGGGTCGTAGTAGTCGAAGTCGGCGAGCTTCTCCTCGCGGGTGAACTGGTCGCCCTGCAGGAACAGCGCGAGCACCACGTCGGCCTGCTTGAGCACTTGGAAGCGGTAGATGACCAGCGGGTGGAAGTGCAGCAGGAGCGGCTTGGAGTCGTCCGGCGTGTTCTTGAGGTCCCAGACCTCCCGCTCGAGGAAGTGCGCGTCCTGCGGGTGGATGCCGAGGCCCTCCGAGAACGGGATCGCCATCGCGTCGGCGGCGCGCTCCCAGTCGGCGAGCTCCTCCTCGCGCAGATTCAGCCGGGCCACCATCCGGTCGAAGGCTTCGGGGCGCTGATCGCGCAGCAGTCGGACGCTCGCCACCGCGTAGCGCAGGTTGAAGCGCGCCATCACGTTCGTGTACAGGTTGTCGTTCACGACGGTCGTGTACTCGTCCGGCCCGGTGACGCCGTGGATGTGGAAGCTCTCGTCGCCGTTGCGCCGCCAGAAGCCGAGCGTCGCCCACATCCGCGCGGTCTCCACCGCGATGTCGACGGCGCCGTTCGCGAGGAATGCGATGTCGGCGGTGGCGTGCATGAACTTCGCGAGCGCGAAGGTGATGTCCGCGTTGATGTGGTACTGCGCGGTACCCGCCGCGTAGTAGGCGGAGGCCTCCTCGCCGTTGATCGTGCGCCACGGGAACAGAGCGCCGTCCTCGTTCAGCATGCGGGCGCGAGCCCGGGCCCTCGGCAGCATCGCCTCGCGGGCGCGGAGCACGTTCCGCGCCCACAGGGGGTTCGTGTAGGCGAGGTAGGGCAGGACGTAGATCTCGGTGTCCCAGAAGTAGTGGCCACCGTAGCCGCTGCCGGAGACGCCCTTCGCGGGGATGCCGAGGCCGTCGGCGCGGGCCGACGCCTGAGCGAGCTGGAACAGATTCCAGCGAATCGCCTGCTGCACGGCGGGGTGCCCCTCCACCTCGATGTCGGCGCGCTGCCAGTACGCATCCAGCCACTCGCGCTGCTGGCTGTACTGGGCGGGCACGCCCTCCATCAGGGTCCGGTCGAGGGTGCGCCGGCAGCGGTCGATGAGCTCCCGCGTGGGCGTGGTGCGGGTCGCGTGGTATGCCACCAGCTTCGTGAGCTTGATCGGCACGCCCCTGCGGCCCTGCACGTTGAACACGTTCTTCGCGAGGTCCGGCTGGATGCTGCGCTCGACCAGGTAGTCGTTGTCCGTCTCGATGAGGTGATCCGCGGCGATCGCGACCCGCATCCCGGAGTTCGCGACCCGGTAGCTGAGAACGCTGCGCTGGTCCTCCTGCCAGAACTCGCCGGGCAGCAGCACCCGGTCCGCGATTCGCTCGGCCCGGCGCGGGTCCATCCCCTCCCGGTCCTTGCCGGTGCCGTACTCGTCCTCGCCGTCCTGCCGATTGATCAGCTGGCAGGAGATGGTGACGGGTGCGTCGGCGTCGAGCAGCTCCACCTCGATGGTCATCAGTGCGAGGTGACGCTCGGCGAAGGACACCATGCGGGTGGTGACCACCCGGACGCGCTTGCCGGCAGGCGTCAGCCAGACCAGGTCACGGTGCAGCTCGCCGGTCTGGAAGTCGAGCGTGCGGCTGTACTCGAGGAGGTCGGCGTCGCCGAGGGACAGCGGCTGGTCGTCGACGTAGAGCCGCATCACCTTCGCGTCGGGCGCGTTGACGATAGTCTGGCCCACCTCGGCGAAGCCATACGCCTGCTCTGCGTGCCGGATCTTCCACGTCTCGTGCAGCCCGTTGAGGAAGGTGCCGTGCTCGTGCGCCACCCGGCCCTCCGCGCTGTTGCCGCGCAGGCCGAGGAAGCCGTTGCCGACCGTGAACAGCGTCTCGGAGACGCCCATCGCCTCGGGGTCGTAGACGACCTCGGTGAGGCGCCACGGATCGACGGGGAACCTGCTGCGGTCGAGGTCGACCAGCCTGCCGCCGTTCATCGCGCACCTCCCAGGAAGACCGCGAGGTCCTCGATCACCACATCGGCGCCCGCCTTCCGCAGGGCCGCCTCGCCCACGCCGCGATCGACGCCGATGACGAGGCCGAAGCCACCCGCACGTCCCGCGGCGACGCCGGAGAGCGCGTCCTCGAACACGACCGCGTCGGCGGGAGCCACGCCGAGTGCGTCGGCGGCGTACACGAACATGTCGCCGGCCGGCTTGCCCGCCAGATGCTCCCGGGTGGCGAGCTCACCGTCGACGACCACCGGGAAGCGCTCACGCACCCCGGCGCCCACCAGCACCTTCTCGGCGTTCTTCGAGCTGGAGACGATGGCCATCGGCTTGCCCTCCGCGGTGAGCCGGTCGAGCAGCGCGAGCGACCCCGGGTAAGGGGCGATGCCCTCCTCGTCGATGATCCGGGAGAAGACGTCGTTCTTGCGGTTGCCCAGCCCGCAGACCGTGTCGGCGGACGAGGGGTCGTCCGCGCTGCCCCACGGCAGCTCGATGCCGCGCGAGGCGAGCATGGCCCCGACGCCGTCGTAGCGCTTCTTGCCGTCCAGATAGAGGAAGTAGTCCTCGTCGGTGTACGGCAGGGCGATGCCGCGGGCGGCCAGCACCTCGGTGAAGAGGGCACGCCAGGCGTGCATGTGGATATCGGCCGTCGGGGTGATGACGCCGTCGAGATCGAACAGGACGGCACGGTAGTCGTCGAGGTCCGGGAGGGCAGAGGAAGGCAGAGTGGGCTCCGTCAGGAAGGGGGAAGGACCTTCGCGACTCTAGGCGAGCCGGGAAAGGGTCTGATTTCGCCCAGGTAACAGCATCGGAACGATGCCGGGGATCAGGCGCGCGCGGGACGCGCCGCTCGAAGCACGAGGGCGACCGCGAGAAGGATCGCGGCGACCGCTGCGCCGAGGCCGGTGAGAAGGATAACCCCCTCCGGCCGCACCACGCTCTGACCGGCCAGCGCCTGCCAGGTGGCGAGGCCGACGATCGCCGCGTAGGAGGCGGTGGCGAGGGCGATGAGGGAGAAGCGTAGGCGCCCGTCGGCGAACAGCGGCACCCGTCGGCCGAGCAGCTCGAGCAGGATCGCAGCGATCGGCAGCAGCTGGAGGGCGTGCATCCCGAGGAAGTGCGGCACACGGAGGTCGCCGGCGACGGTGCTCCAGCCGAGGATCGGCAGGCCGGTCCGCCGTCGGCGAGGCCGACGGTGTGGGCGCCGGCGATGCCCGGGAAGTCGTTCAGCTGCTCCTGCGTCGGCCCCGTCATCAGGAAGGCGAGTGCCATGCCGGCGATGCCGATCAGTGCGCCCGCCCGGATCGCCAGAGTGCGGGCCCGGTCGCCGACCTGGTTGCGGAACAGAATGACCGCGACGACGAGGGCTGTCAGCCAGACGACCGCGATGGAGGTCGCCATGACGCTCCACATCGCGGTGGTGGACGGCGTCGCGACGTTGAAGTGGCTGGTCACGCCCACCGCGGCGAGCCCGGTGATGATGACCATCTCGATGGTGAGGGCGACGGTCGCGACAGTCCCCGCGATCGAGGCCGCGCGACGGAGCACGGTCAGCTGGCCGATCAGCCAGGAGAGGGTCACGGCGTAGAGGTGAGTCGAGACCGCGAACTTGAACGGCTTCGCCCAGACACTGGCGCCGGTGAGCTGCCGGGGGTCGACGAGCAGCCCAACGACGGCGACGACGGTCAGCAGTGCCATCGCGGCGGCAAGGACGAGGAGGGGTCGGTGCCAGCGGAGAGGCCGGAGGCCGAGGGGGGGCGTGCGGGACGGGCGGCGGTCGCGGTCATAGCGCTGACGGTCCGGTCCGCCGCCCTGCCGCGGTCGTCCGGTCGGTTGCTGGGTGATCCCCGGGATGGCCGGTTCTCCGGGGCGGAGAGCCGGTCAGTGACCTCGGGTCAGCAGGGACCGGTCAGCGGCCTGCCGCGGCGCGGAGCCCCTCGAGCAGCGGCACCGTGGGGCGGCCGATCAGGCGGGACAGATCCCCCGACGCGTCTGCCAGGGCACCCTCGCGGATGGCGGCGTCCATGCCCGCGACGAACGCGGCGGAGCCCTCGTCGAGGCCCGCGGTGATGAGCGCGGAGATGTGCTGCTCGGTGGTCAGCGGCACGTAGACGATCTCCCGGCCGACTATCGCGGAGAGTGCCGCGGCCAGCTCGGAGCCGTTCCAGGCGTAGTCGCCGGCCAGCTCGTAGGTGCGGCCCTCGTGGCCGTCGGTGGTGAGAACGACGGCGGCGGCCTCGGCGTAGTGGGCGCGGTTCGCGCTCGCCACCCGGCCCTCGCCGGTGCTGGCAACGTACTGGCCGGTGCGCTCGGCCTGGTCGAGGACGCTTCCGTAGTTCTCGGTGTACCAGTTGTTGCGGAGCACGGTGAACGGCAGCCCCGCCTCGGCGAGCATCGCCTCCGTGCCGCGGTGCTCGACCATGAGAGACAGCGGGCTGGTGTCGGCGTGCGGGCCGCTCGTGTACACGACGCGGCTGGCGCCGCCCGCGCGTGCGGCCTCGACGACGTTCCGGTGCTGCTCGACGCGACGGCCGAGGTCGGTGCCGGAGACGAGCATGAGGGTGTCGACGCCGGCCAGGGCGGCGTTGAGGGCTGCACGGTCGTCGTACTCGACGGCGGCGGTCCGCAGCCCGACCTCGGCAAGCTCCGCGAGACGGTCGGTGTTCCGGCCGAGGGCGAGGATCCCGCCGGCGGGCACGCCGCGGGCCTGCAGGGCGTCGATGATCAGGCGGCCCAGATGGCCGGTGGCTCCAGTGACGGCGATGGTCATGGCGTTCTCCTCAGGTTCGTCCTGGGAACAACCGGGGACCACGTCGAGTATTCCTCCCCTTCGCCGGTCGGCGGGCCCGCCTCCGGTGACCGGGTGTTCACGGATCCGGAGCCGCGGGCCGACACGCCGCCGTCGGTCGGCTTCGCGCGGCGTGGCGCGCTCCCGCTCCGGATCCGTGCACCCCCGGCGGCGGCTGGGCGGCCGGATTGCAGCGGAGGGCTGGCGGATGGCAGGGAGATTGCGCGCCGAAAGCGCCGGCCCGGGAAGCGGAGGGCCGTCAATACAGTCGGCCGCGGCTGCCCTCCCCGCCGCAACGGCCGTCTGGACGCCCCATGACCGTCATCGCCCTCTGCACCGCCCTGCGCGCCGCCGACGCCGGCCTTGCGTACCTGCCCGGAACCCCCGGATAGGACGCCGAGCTCGCCGCACTTCAACCCGACCGTCCAGCACCGTGCCGACGTCGTCGTCGCCGCCCGCGGTCGACGTGGCCGCCGCCGTGGTAGCGACCGGTTTCGGCGGAGTACGGGAGCCGGGGTCCGCGCCTACTTCTTGCGAGCCTCGCGGGACGCCCGGTCGTTGGCCTTCTGGATCGCGTCGACGAGCTCGTCCTTGCTCATCGACGACCGGCCGGAGATGTCGAGTCGCTTGGCGAGGTCCATCAGGTGCGCCTTGGTGGCGTTCGCGTCCACGCCGCCCTTCGTCTCCCCGGGCGCGTCTCGGCCGCCCTCGGCCTTGCGGTCCGACGGGCCGCGCTCGGCCTTCTCCTCCCAGTGGTCGCCCACCTTTTCGTAGGAGTGCTTAAGGGCGGCATACGCGGTGCGGGCCGCGCGCTCTCCCTCGCCGTACTCCTCCTCGGCGGAGTCGAGCGTCTTCTCGTAGATCTCCTGGGCATGCTTCGGCGACCGCTCGATCGTCGACGGCAGCTCGCGCTCGTTCTTCGGCATGGCTGTTCGATTCCCTTCCGGGCCAGGGGTGCGGATGCGCAGAATCCCTGGTCCGCGACGACAAGTCAACGCCGACGGGCGCCGCGTGCGCACCCCCTTGCGCGTCGAGGCTGGGCCGCTCCTGCCGCCCGCCGCGCATCGGGCGAAGCACCCGGGATAGCACGAAGATTGCACCCGCTTCTCGGCCCGCACCCGCGGATGCGCCGCTCAATACGCTCGCCCCGCGGCATCGATCCGAGGACCGCATCCGACGCCATTGCAAGGACGCCCCATGACCGCCACCACCCCCGCCCCCCAGACCACGACCGCGCCGGTGCCGGCATCATCGGCGTCTCATCTGGCGCACCTCCAGCGCCCTCGGCATGGCGACCGAAGTGTGTGAGCAGCTGGCGCCGGCGAGCACCTGATCGACGGCATCACCTACCCCTGCGGCTGATCCCCGCCGCACGACTCAGGGCCCCGACACCATCGTCGGGGCTTTTCGTCGTGCCGCCACCAGCGCCCTCCCGTTCCGACCCATCCATGCCAGGATCCGCATGAGCACGCGCGACACGGCCCCGCAAAGCGGTGTTGAACTGGCTCTCACTTCTAGAGTTCGGTCATGCCCTTCGATTCGCGACGTTCCGCCGCGCCCCGCGAGGACATCACCGACCCCCGCATCCGGTTCGCGCCGCCTGTCCGCCCGCTGCTGCCGGTGCCGTCCGGTGCCGCCGACCGTTCCGATGCCGTCCCCGTCGTCGACGAGACGCCGACCGTCGCGCCGCCCGCGCCGCAGTACACCGGCCCGGTGTACTTCACCGGCCCGCAAGCGTGGGCGACGGTGCGGAAGCCCCGCCCGGCCGTCACCCGCTCGCGCACCGGGATCACCCTGAGCGCCTACCGGCGAGCCCCCGACGAGCAGGTCAGCTCCCCTGAGGCGCTGCGCAGCCTCCGCCTCGCCGCGCCCGGCATCGTTCGCACCGCCGCGGAGATCGTCGACATCGAAGGCCCCATGCCGCTGCAGCGGCTGATCACGCTCGTCGCGCGCCGGTTCGGCATCCCGCGCCTCGACCCGCAGCGGCGCTTCCACCTCGGTCGCGTCGTCGGCCCGCAGTTCCGCGTGATCGACGACTTCGTCTGGCCGAGCGGCGTCAAGCCCGCCACCTGGCGCGGCGCGCGCAGCGTGGGCGACCCGAACGAGCGCCGCATCACCGACATCAGCCGGCAGGAGCTCCAGAACGCCATGGAGTTCGTGCTCGGCGAGACGGACAGCCTGCCGCGGGAGCAGTTGCTCCTCGACGCGGCCGAACTCCTCGGCTACCCGAAGATCCCCGGGCCGATGCGCGCCTGGATCGTCGGCGCGCTCGCCGAAGGCGTCGTCACCGGTCGCTTCCGCGAGACCGACGGAGCCGTCTCCCTCGTCTGACCGCTGCCCGCACCCCGCCAAGCTGAGCTTCTGCTGAGGCCCAGACGCTGAACCAAGCGATCCGCGGGCCCGCGCCGAACCCCGTGCATGTCGATCCTCCGGGCACCGCGGTCCGCCGCACTGGCGCTCCCCCTCCTCGCCCTCGTCCTGTCCGGCTGCATGGGCGGCACCGCGACAGGCGGCTCCGCTGAGGAGACCCCCGCGCCGCAGTCCTCGAACGGCACCGGCACGAACGGCACCGGCACCCCCGCCGACGGCGCGGAGATCGTCGCGATCGGGCTCGCCTTTCTGCCCGCGGACATCACCGTCCCCGCCGGCACGACCGTGCGCTGGGTGAACCAGGAGGCGATCACCCACTCCGTCACGTCCGGCCCGTGGGGCGATGTGAACGAGAGCACCGGCCTGCGCGGCACCCAGACCGCCGACGGCGAGTACGACCACACCCTCGCGCCGGCCGGCGAGGGCGGCGACACGTTCGCGTTCACCTTCGAGGAACCGGGCACCTACCAGTACTTCTGCCGCCCGCACGCCGGCATGTTCGGCACCGTCACCGTCGAGTAGCGGCCCTCGGACCCCCGGTTCCCCGGACCCGGATGCACCACCGCAGCACCTGCATTCCCCACCGCATTCCCTTATCAAGGAGAACCACCATGAGGAAGTCCATCACCATCACCGGGCTCGGCGTCGCGGCGATGCTCGCGCTGGCCGGCTGCTCGACCGGCACCGCCGCCGGCAGCGACACCGAGTCGTCGTCGGCCCCCATGTCGGAGAGCATGGCGATGACCGACACGGTCAACAGCGACGGCGCGGGCCTCCGCGCAGCGCTCACCGGCCTGCTCTACGACCACGTCTACCTGGCCGGCGCGGCGATCAATCAGGCCCTCGCCGACGGCGGCGACCTGACCGCGCCGAAGACCGCCGCCGCGGTAGCCACCCTCGACGAGAACTCCGTCGAGGTCGCCGCGGCCGTCGGCAGCGTGTACCCGGACGCCGAGGAGCCCTTCCTCGAGTCCTGGCGCTCGCACATCCCGTTCTTCGTCGAGTACACGCTCGGCAAGGCGACGAACGACACCGCCCGCGTCGATGCGGCCACCTCCGGCCTCGAGGCGTACGCCGTCTCCTTCGGTGAGCTCATCAACTCGGTCGTGCCGGAGCTGCCCGCCGAGGCCGTCCAAGGCGAGCTCGAGATGCACGCGACGAGCCTGCTCGCCGCGATCGACGCGAACATCGCCGGTGACCCGCAGTACTACGACCTCCTCAAGGACGCCGCGAGCCACATGTCGATGACCGCCACCGCGCTCGCCGGCGGCATCGCCGAGAACGCCGACATCCAGTAGCACCCGTCGGGGTCCGGGCGGATCCTCCGCTCGGACCCCTTCCCTTCCCGCCCCAACCACCGGCGCCGACGACGCCGTCCGCCGCCTGCGCCGTCCGTCGCACCCGCCAAGGAGGCAGCCATGCGCGCCACCGTCGCCCGCTATGCGATCGCTTCCACCGCCGCACTCGGCCTCGCGGTCAGCGCCGCAATCCACGCCCGGCTCGCCCTCCCCTTCGACGGCAACCGGGGCGCCTGGCTGGGGCAGGGCGACCTGTTCCGCATCCAGGCGGCGCTCGACGCACTCGCCGCCGTCGCGATCGTCGTGCTCCCCCGCCTGCTGCCCGCCCTCGCCGCCGCGCTCATCGCGGCCGCCGGCACGGCGCTCCTCGTGTTCACCGTTTTTCTGCCCCTCGACCTCACCGCGGTCGGGCTTCCTGTGCTGTTCGAGCCGGTCTGGTACGCCGACAAGGCGACCGCGCTCGCCGCCCAACTGGTCGCCGTCGCGGCCGCCGCGGTCCTCGTCGCGTGGCGCCTTCGGGCGCCCCGCCCCGTCCCTCTCCGGGAGACGCGATGAGGGCCCCGGCCGCCGGGCCGATCCGCCGCGCCGTGCCCGTCCGCACCGCCGCGACGAGCGAGGCGGACGCAATGCTCGGCCGGGTGGCTACCGGCGACCGCGCCGCCTTCGCGACCCTCTACGACCTGCTGGCCTCCCGCGTCCTCGGCCTCGTCGTCCGCGTCCTCGTCGACCGGTCCCAATCGGAGGAGGTGACGCAGGAGGTGTTCCTCGAGGTGTGGCAGAACGCGCCCCGCTACGATCCGGCCCGCGGGACCGCGGTCACCTGGGTCCTCACGATGGCGCACCGCCGCGCCATCGACCGGGTTCGGGCCGCGCAGGCGTCCCGCGACCGGGACCTCCGCGAAGGCATCCGCGGCCTACCCCGCGAGTACGACGACGTCGCCGAGACCGTCGAGGTGCGCGTGGAGAGCGAACGCGTCCGCGCGGCGCTGGCACGGCTGACCCCCCTGCAGCGGGAGGCGGTGTCGCTGGCCTACTACGGCGGCTACAGCTCCGGCGAGGTCGCCGCCATGCTGCACGTGCCGGTCGGCACCGTGAAGACACGCCTGCGCGACGGCCTGATTCGCCTCCGCGACGAACTGGGGGTCACCGCATGATGTCCCGCCAGCAGTTGCATCACCTGAGTGGGGCCTACGTGCTCGGGGCCCTCGAGCCGGACGAGGTCAGGGCCTTCGAGGAGCGCCTGCCGCACTGGGAGGACATGCGCGCCGAGGTGGTGGAGCTCGCCGACACCGCGGTGGCGCTCGGGCTGGCGCTGCCGCCCGTTGCGCCCGACCCGGGCGTGCGCCCGCGGCTGCTCGCTGCGGTCGCCGCGACCCCGCAGCTCCCGGCAGTCGATGGCGGCGCGTCGTCCGATGCCGGGCGACCCGACTCCGCCGGAGGGGCCACCGATGTGGCATCCCGCCGGCGGCGACTGGCCCGGCGCCCGCGACGCACCGCGGCACTCGGAGCGCTCGCCTCCCTCAGCGCCGGGGCCTTGGCGCTCATCGCCGCCCTGCAGTTCGGTCCCGTCCCCGAAACCGCGCCGCTGTCGGCGCCGCAGGTGCTCGCCGCGGACGATGCGCGGCGGCTCCCGCTGCCGGTTCCCGGCGGGGAGGGCATCGTCCTGGTGTACTCGGAGGACCTCGACGCTTCCGTCCTGCAGTGGGAGGCGATGCCGCCGGTCGCCGAAGGGCAGACCTACCAGTTCTGGTACGTCGCCGACGACGCGCGCGCTGCAGGCTTCCCCGACGCCTCCGCCGCGGTCCTGCTCGCCGGCACCTGGCAGCCCGGCGACCGCGTGGGGATCACCGTGGAGCCGACCGGCGGCTCCGTCCAGCCCACCGGCGACGTCGTCGCCCTGAGCGAGCCGCTGACCGCCTGACCGCCCCCAATCCCCTGCCCGCCCGCGCGCGTGCTGCGCGAGAATCGGGGCATGAGCGGGACGCCGACATCGCACGTGTTCGTGGTGCGGGGCCGCATCGAGCACATCGCGTGCGACGCGTGGCTGCTGCCCACCGACGAGGAGGCGCGGCTCACGAATTCCTGGCAGCGAGTGCTCGACGACATCGACGAGCGGCTGGACGCCTCGGACCGGGAGGGGCTCGCCGCCGGGAGCACGCTCGTCGCCGAACTGTCCGGCTCCGACAGCCGCCCGACGCCGATCCTCACCGTCGGCCCGAGGGACCGGCTCCGCTCCTCCGACGACCTGCGGCCCGCGATCCGCGAGTTCCTCGAGCTCGGCGCGGCCGTTGCCGCGCGCAAGCGCGAGCAGGGGCTGGGCACCGCCGACTACCGGCCGGTCCCCCTCCTGGCGATGCCGTTCTTCGGGTCCCGCGGCGGCGGCGGCAGCCTCACGCAGGGGTCGCTGCTCACCACGCTCTTCGACGAGGCGCGCGAGAGCGGCCGCCGGCTCGGCGTCGACGTCGTGCTCGTGTTCGCCGCCGAACCCCCCTACGCGCTCGCCCAGCATCTCCGCCTAACCCACGGCGACGCGTGGACGGAGCTCCCTGCGGACGTGCTCGACGAGGCGGAGCGGCTCGCGATCGAGGCGCGGGCCGGCCGGCTGGTGCCGTTCATGGGCGCCGGCGTGAGCGTGACCGCCGGAGCGCCCGCCTGGCGCGGCCTCATCGCCCGGCTCGCCGACCGCGCCACCCTCACGGGCGAGGAGCGCGAGAGCCTGCTGCGCGACGACCGGGACGCGCGTGACCAGGCGGCGTTCCTCCGCGCGGCGTTCCTCCGCGAACCGATCACCGACGAGGACGACGGCGGCTTCGCGTCGGCGATCATCGACGAGGTCCGTGTCACGCGCTACGGGCTGGCGCCCGCACTGCTCGCCTCACTTACCGCCGAGCAGGCGATCACCCTCAACTACGACGAGCTGTTCGAGCGCGCCGCGGCGGACGCCGGGCTGCCCCGGGCGGTGATCCCCGGGGACGGCCCGCCGCGCGGACGGTGGCTCCTCAAGCTGCATGGGACCATCGCCGAGCGCGGCAGCATCGTGCTCACCCGCGACGATTACCTCGGCTTCCACGCCGAGCGCGCCGCCCACAGCGCACTGGTGACCGCGGCGATGATGACCCGGCACCTGCTGTTCGTCGGTTTCGGCCTCGCCGACGACCACTTCCATGAGATCGTGCACGACGTGCGCCGCACTGTCGGCGGTGACACCGAAGGCGCGCCGATCGGCACGGTACTCACCCTGCGCGACGACCCGCTGGAGATGACCGTGTGGCGGGACGAGTTCCGCTTCGTCCGGGCCTCGCGGGGCAGCGGCGATCCGCGCGAGTCGTCGCGGGCGCTGGAGATCTTCCTCGACGCCCTCATGGCGCTGGCCTCCGACCGGCACTCCTACCTGCTCGCCGAAGGCTTCGAGGACGGCCTCGGCGAGCACGAGCTGGAGCTGCGCCGTCGACTGCTCACCTTCGCGGAGGGAGTCCGGGACGGCGCGCGCACCACCTCATCGTGGCCGCTCGTCGAGCGGGCCCTCCGCGAGCTGGGGCTTGGGCACCTGGCGGGCTGAGTTCCCGGCGTGTGTGCGGATCAGGACGCAGCGGCGGGCTGAACCAAGGTCGTGGCGTCCCGCCGGGTCCAGCCGATGGCGGGGGCGATGTGCTCCGCGATCGTGCCGAGCAGGTGGGCGTTGTAGTCGACGCCGAGCTGGTTCGGCACCGTCACGAGCAGGGTGTCCGCCGCCGCGACCGCGGCATCCTTCGCCAGTTCTCGCGCGATGTGCTCGGGGCTGCCCGCGTAGGTCTTGCCGAACCGGGCGAGGCCGCCGTCGAGGTAGCCGACCTGATCCTCGCTGCCCTCCTCCCGACCGCCGAAGTACCTCCGGTCACGCTCGTCGGTGATCGGCAGGATGCTGCGGCTCACCGACACGCGCGGCTCCCGCTCCCAGCCGGCCGCGGCCCACGCGTCGCGGAAGATCGCGATCTGCTCCGCCTGCAGCTCGTCGAAGGGCACGCCCGTGTCCTCCGTGAGCAGGGTGCTGCTCATCAGGTTCATGCCCTGTTCGGCCGTCCACTTCGCGGTCGCGCGCGAGCCCGAGCCCCACCAGATGCGCTCCGGCAGTCCGGACGACCGCGGCGAGATCCCGAGGGGCTGGCTGACGCCGGTCATCTGCGGGTTCGACATCGCGACCCCGGCGCCCTCGATCGCCGCGCGGAACACCTCCGTGTGCTGGCGCGCCATGTCCGCGTCGGACTCCCCCTCGGCGGGCACGTAGCCGAAGGCAGCGCTGCCCTGCAGCGCCGTCTCGGGCGAGCCGCGGGAGATGCCCAGCTGCAGGCGTCCGCCGCTGATCAGGTCGGTGATCGCCGCCTCCTCCGCCATGTAGAGGGGGTTCTCGTAGCGCATGTCGATCACCCCGGTGCCGAGCTCGATGCGACTGGTGCGGGCTGCCGCCGCGGCCAGCAGCGGGAACGGCGACGCCAACTGCGGCGCGAAGTGGTGCACGCGGAAGTACGCGCCGTCGATGCCGAGCTCCTCCGCCGCGACCGCGAGCTCGATGGACTGCAGGTAGGCGTCCGCCGCGGTGCGCACCAGCGATCCGCGGGCCGGCTGCCAGTGCCCGAACGAGAGGAATCCGATGCGCTTCGTCACCTCGAACACAGCGCCGGGCGCGTCCCGGGTATTCCGCTCCAGTTCCACCGAGCTGCCCAATTTTCGGGCAGTTCGGTGCCGAGCTGCCCGAGAACTGGGCAACTCGCACCGCAACCGCGGTGCGGTGCTCAGCCCTGGGGGCTGGTCAGCTCGGCGAGCAGCTGCGCCTTCGTCATCGAGGAGTAGCCGCGCACGCCGCGGTCCTTGGCGAGGGCCCGCAGTCGGGCGACCGTCCAGGAGACGTCGGGCACCGGGTCGCCGGGCGCCTCGATGAAGGGGGCGTCCTCCGATGGGACCGGGGCCGCGGCGGCGAGCGCCTCCTCGGCGGGGACGGCCTCGCCGCCGCCCGCGACGGGCACCTCGTCCGGAGCGACCGGCTCCAGGTGCGACTGGAGAACCGGGATCTCGGCCGGGCCGGGTGCCTCCGCGGGCGTGGCAGCCTCCGAAGGCTGAGCCCCCTCGGCCGGTGAGGCGGGCGCGTCAGCGCTGGGTGTGGCCAGGACGGGAGCAGGCTCGGTGCCGTGCACCTGGGTGATGAGCTCCTCCGGCATCGGCACGGCGGTCATCGCGGAGGAGTCGTGGGGCGCGTTCGACGACCCGCTGCCCGCTTCCCGGCCGCCGAGCCGCCCGAAGGCCGCCTTGAGCGCTCCGATGAAGCCGGGCTTCCGGCCGTTCCCCTGCGTGTCCGTCACGATTCCCCTCTCCTCGGCGCAGATGCGCGGCTCCCATTCTCCCGGTTCCGCACGGCCGCCCGGCGAACGACGTCGCGGTGTCGGCACTTTGCGCGGACGGTGGCGCGTCGGGTCGCCCGCGCCGCGAGCACGCTGCGCGCGCCGGTCATGTCGGCGGCCGTTGATAGCCTCCAGGCGGCCGGAAGGAGGGGAACCATGTTCGTCCGTGGAGGAGTGGTGCACTACAGCGCCAGCGACCTGACCAACGCCGTGAAGTGCGAGTGGGCCCTGATGCGGCTGCTCGACGCGAAGCTCGGGCGCATTCCGGCCGTCGAGGAGCCGGAGGACGCGATGCTGCTGCGCGCCGGTGAACTCGGCAACATCCACGAGGCCCGCACGCTCGAGGCCTACCGCGAGCGCTTCGGCGAGCACACACCCAGCCGCCCGGGCGGGGTTGCCGAGATCGGGCGGCCCGAGCCGTCCACCGACGCGGTCGCCCTGCGCGCCGCCATGGCCGAGACGGTCCGCGCGATGCGGGACGGCGCCGACGTCGTCTTCCAGGGCACCTTCTACGACGGCCGGTTCGTCGGCTTCGCTGACTTCCTGGTCCGCATTGACGACGCCGTAACCACCGCCGACTCACCCAACGTCCTGCCCGGCGCCGATTCCCCGGGCAGTGCTCCCGCCTCCGGATTCGCCTACGAGGTCTACGACACCAAGCTGGCCCGGAAGGCGAAGATCTCCGCCCTGCTGCAGCTTGCGGCGTACGCGCTGCAGCTGCGCGCGCTCGGCATCCCCGTCGGCGACCGCGTGCACCTGCTGCTCGGCGACGGCAGCACCTCCACTCACCGGCTGGATGAGATCCTCCCCGTCTACGCCGACCGCTCCGCACGGCTGCTGCGGATGATCGACGAGCGGGTCGCCGACAGCGGGCCCCTGCCGTGGGGAGCCGACGGCTACACCGCGTGCGGGCGGTGCGCAGCGTGCACGGAGCAGGTGGAAGCGCGCCGCGACGTGCTGCTCGTCGCCCGCCTCACCACCGGACAGCGCAAGCGCCTCGCCGACGCGGGCATCACCACCATCGACCAGCTCGCCGCCAGCGAGGGCGACATCCTCGGCATCGGCCCCGCCACGCTCGCGAAGCTGCGGGACCAGGCCTGGATGCAACTCTCGGTTCTGCCGAGCGACGGGACACCGAGCGAGGCGGCTCCGAGCGACGAGCCGCACGCGGTGCGCTACCGCGTGCACGACGCCACCGGCCTGTCCGCCCTGCCCGCGCCCGACGGTGGCGACATCTTTTTCGACTTCGAGGGCGATCCGCTCTGGACGGACGGCGACCCGCGGTTCTGGGGTCTCGAGTACCTGTTCGGCGTCATCGACCACGACGGCGAGCAGGAGCACTTCCGGCCGTTCTGGGCGCACGACCGCGCCGAGGAGAAGGAGGCGCTGCTCGCCTTCCTGCACTACGTCGCCGAGCGCCGCGCTCGTCACCCGCGCATGCACATCTACCACTACGCCGACTACGAGCGCAGCCACCTGCAGCAGCTGTGCGCCCGGCACGGCGTGGGCGAGGCGATCCTCGACGAGCTGCTCCGCGAGCACGTGTTCGTCGACCTCTACCCGATCGTCACCCAGAGCATCCGCATCTCCGAGCGCTCGTACAGCCTGAAGAAGCTCGAGCCGCTGTACATGGGGGCCGAGTTGCGGCGTAGCGACGTCACCACCGCCGCCGACTCGATCGTCGCCTACGTCGATTACACGGTGCTCCGCGACACCGGGCGCACCGCGGAGGCCGACGCGAAGCTCGCCGAGATCGAGGAGTACAACCGCTACGACTGCGTGTCGACGCTGCGGCTGCGCGATTGGCTGCTCGCCCGCGCCGACGAGGCGGGCGTCGGCCGCCGGCTCGCCCCGCCGCCCGAGGAGCCAGCCGACCGCGAGCTCGCCCGGCGCGAGGACCAGGTCCGCGACCTGCTGCTCGAGCCCATCGAGGGCGTACCGGCGCTCGACCGCAGTCCCGACCAGCAAGCGCTCGCCCTCGCCGCCGCGGCCATCGAATACCACAGCCGGGAGGCGAAGACCTACTGGTGGGAGCACTTCAACCGCCAGATCGCGCCGCTCGAGGAGTGGGCCGACACCCGCGACGTCCTCATCGTCGACTCGGCCGAGGTGGTCACCCCGTGGCACCGGGGCGAGCGCAAGAAGTCGGACAGCCGCGTGCTCCGGCTCCGCGGCCGGCTCGCCCCCGCCAGCCGGCTCGATGTCGGGGCCAACCCGCACATCATGTACGCCGACCCGGTGCCCGGCGGCTGCTCGCCCGTGCCGGCCGGTCAGCGCGGCGAGCACAACCGCGTCAGGGTGCTCTCCGTCACCCCGGGCGAGGTGACGACGGAGGTCCTGCTCGAGGAGAGCACCGGGGAGGAGAACGCGAACTGGCAGGATCTGCCGATGGCTCTGACGCCGGGCTCGCCCATCCCGACGGCCGCCCAGCGCACCGCCATCCTCGAGTGGGGTGGGGAGGTGGCCGCGGGTCTGCCCACGATGCCGGTCGGGGCCAGCCTCGACCTCCTCCGCCGCGCCGAGCCGCGCCTGCGCAACGGCGGCCGGCTCGCCGAGGCGGCGCCGGACACCTCCGCCGCGATTGTCGACTCGCTCCTGCGGCTCGAGCACTCCTACCTCGCGGTGCAGGGGCCGCCCGGGTCGGGCAAGACGTACGTCGGCGCGAAGGTCATCGCCCGCCTGGTCCGCGAGCATGGCTGGGCGGTCGGCGTGGTGGCGCAGTCGCACGAGGTGGTCGAGAACCTGCTGCGCCGCATCGTCGACCTCGGGGTGGAGGTGGGGCGGGTGGCGAAGAAGGCGCCGCACGCCGGCTACGAGACGGCACCCGAATGGACGGTGCTCACCAAGAACCCCGAGGTGATGCAGTTCGTGATCGCCAACCGACGGCACGGCATGGTGCTCGGCGGTACCGCGTGGGACTTCGCGAACGCGGGCAAGGTGCCCCGCAACAGCCTCGACCTGCTCGTGATCGACGAGGCGGGCCAGTTCTCGCTCGCCAACACCATCGCGGTGGGGGTCAGCGCGCGCCGGCTGCTGCTCCTCGGCGACCCGCAGCAGCTGCCGCAGGTCAGCCAGGGTCTGCACCCGGAGCCGATCGACGAGTCGGCGCTCGGCTGGCTCTCCGACGGGCACGACGTGCTGCCCGCCGGACTCGGCTACTTCCTCGACCAGAGCTGGCGGATGCATCCGGAGCTCTGCCGCGCGGTCTCGGAGTTCGCCTACGAGGGCCGCCTCACCTCGCGCATCCCGGAGACGACCGACCGGCTGCTCGAGGGCGTCGCGCCCGGCGTGGTCCCGGTTCCGGTGGCAGCCACCGGCAACTCCATCGAGTCGCCCGAGGAGGCCGCACGGGTGGTGGAGCTCGTGCGGGCGCACGTGGGCCTCACCTGGACCGACCCCCAGCTCGGCAGGTTCGCCGACCCGCTCCGGCCCTCGGACGTCATCGTGGTCGCCCCCTACAACGCGCAGGTCGAGCGGCTGCGCGCCGCCCTCGACGAGGCGGGCTTCCGGGAGACCCCGGTGGGCACGGTCGACAAATTCCAGGGGCAGGAGGCAGCGGTCGCCATCGTGTCACTCACCGCGTCGAGCGCCGACGAAGTGCCGCGCGGCATCACCTTCCTGCTGCTGCGCAACCGGCTGAACGTCGCAATTTCCCGCGCGAAGTGGACGGCGTACCTCGTGCACTCCCCCGGTCTGCGCGACTTCCTGCCGCGCACGCCGCAGGGCCTCGCCGAACTCAGCGGCTTCCTGCGCCTCACCAGCGGGTAGAAGCGGGCGGCTGGGAGGTCAACCCCCTGCCCTCACCCCCTGATGCGCGTTGGCTGAGGGAACCCCAACTGAAGGAGAGCCGCGTGAAGGCCCTGGTGTTCAAGAAGCCGTACGAAGTGCAGGTCGAGCAGGTCGACGACCCCAAGATCGAGCAGCCGCTCGACGCCGTCATCCGCATCACCAGTGCCAACATCTGCGGCTCCGACCTCCACCCCTACGAGGGCCGATCCCCGCTCGACGCGGGAATGGTGCTCGGCCACGAGAACATGGGCATCGTCGAAGAGGTCGGCCCCGGGGTGGAGCGGATCAAGGTCGGCGACCGGGTCTCCGTCCCGTTCAACATCGCCTGCGGAACCTGTCGCAACTGCAACAACGGCTTCACGAGCGCCTGCCTCCGCGCGAACCCGTCCGGCAACCCGGGCGCCGGCTACGGCTACCCGCAGATGGGCCCGTACTGGGGCGGCCAGGCGGAGTACCTGCGGGTGCCGTGGGCCGACTTCAACCTGCTCGAGCTGCCAGCGGGCACCGAGTGGGAGAACGACTTCACGATGCTCTCCGACATCTTGCCCACCGGGTACCACGGCACCGAGCTGGCAGGCCTCAAGCCCGGGGAGACGATCGCGATCTTCGGCGCGGGCCCGGTCGGGCTGATGGCCGCGCTGAGCGCCAACATCCGCGGCGCCTCGCAGACCTTCGTCGTCGACAAGGAGCCGGACCGGCTGGCCCTCGCCGAACGGCTCGGCGCGACGGCGATCGACTTCTCGAAAGTCGACGTGGAGGAGGCGATTCTCGAGCACACCGACGGCTTCGGCGTCGACACCGGCGTGGAGGCCGTCGGCTTCCAGGCCCACGACCACACCGGGCAGGAGCACCCGGAGATGGTGCTCGACAACCTCGTCAACGTGGTCCGGGCGACCGGCCGGATCGGCGTCGTCGGCGTGTACGTGCCGGACGACCCGCAGTCGCCGAGCCCCATGGCCGGCGACGGCCGGATCGGCTTCGACTTCGGTGCCGCGTTCGAGAAGGGCATCAGGATCGCCACCGGGCAATGCCCGGTGAAGCGCTACAACCGGGAGCTGCGGGATCTGATCATCCGCGGCAAGGCCTCGCCCGGCCTCATCGTCTCGCAGGAGATCGGCCTCGACGAGATGCCCGACGCATACTCGCGATTCGACAAGCGCGAGGACGGGTGGACGAAGGTCGTCATGCACCCGACCGCCGCCTGAGCAGGGAGGACCGAAGATGAACCTCTCCGACACCGACTCCTCCGCCGACCAGCCGGAGAGCGAGCGGCCGACGGTCGCGTCCATGGCGACCGTAGCCTCCACCTCCGACGACGTCGAGGCGGCCAACCCGACCCACCCCGACCGGCCCGTCGGCGTCAACGTCGACACCGCCGACATCGGCACCGCGGTCAGCGACTCGGAGGACGCCGCCGCCGCGCAGGGCATGGCCGCCGACGACGAGGAGGCACTCGGCGCGGCCCAGACGGACGCGGCCGCCAGCCGCGACGCGTAGCGCCGGCTCCCGCCGGCTGACGGCAACGCTCCGGCCGACGGCAACCGCAGAACGGTGCCGTCAGGCCGGAGCGTTGCCGGTTAGGGCTGCCCTCCCCTAGTGGGCGCCGGCGGCGCGCGCCTTGTGCACGGCGCGCGCGACGCCATCGCGCCACGGCTCGCCGTGCCCGGGGAAGACCATTCGGGCGCCGGTCTCCGCGAGCGCCTCCAAGGAGGCGAGGGCCTGCAGGGTGTCGGCGGTCGCCGCGGCCGCGACGATCTGCGGGCCCCGGCCACCGGTGTACGGGTCGAGCGTGACGAGCGCGTCGCCGCTCAGCAGCACGTCGTGGGCCGGCAGGTAGAGGCCGCAGTGGCCGAACGTGTGGCCGGGGCTGAACACCACCGTGGGGTGCCCCGGCACGTCCAGAACCTCGCCGGGCGCGTAGTACTGAAGCTCGTCGACGCCCGGCACGGTGAACGCGCCGGCGCGCGCCATCGCCCCGAGGATCGGGATCGCCCGCGGATGCTCGATCGGATAGAGCGACCGGGCCCGCTCGTGTGCGTAGCGGTACGGGTGCCGGGCGATGTAGGCCTCGTGCGGATGCGCCCAAATCGGCACCTGCCACTCGTCCCGGATGCGCCGGGCGAAGCCGAGGTGGTCGAAATGCGCGTGGGTGAGGACCAGGGCCTTCACCTTGTCCGGGCCGGCCCCGATCGCCGTGAGCGCCTGGTGCAGTAGCGGCCAGGTGGCGGGCAGTGCGGCGTCCACGATGGTGACCTCGCCGGCCTCCTCGAGGAGGTAGCAGTTGACGTGCGCATGGTGCAGCCGGTGCACGCCCGGGGCGATGTTGCGGGTCAGCGACGCGTTCCGCCGCCGCTCGCTCGTCGATGATTCCGTGATCAGCATGAGTCCTCCCGAAGCTTGGCCCTCACGCTAAGCGGCCCGCCACGAGTGCATCAGGGGCTTGCGTCGACGCTCGCCTCGCGTCTGCCGGGCGGCAGGGCCGAGCGCGTCGGCACCATTCGACGCCCATGGGAGGTGTTGCGGGCGCTGCGCAACCCCTCCCCTGGATTCACCAGGCTCCCAGGAAGCGGAGCAAACCTGGAGGCTGCACATGTCCGACAAGCGATTGGAGTGGCCATGGGTATCGGAGACAAGATCGGAAACGCCGCCGAAGAGGCGAAGGGAAAGGTCAAGGAAGGTGTGGGCCATCACACCGACAACCCCGGCCTCGAGGCAGAGGGCAAGGGCGACCAGACGAAGGCCGACCTCAAGCAGGCCGGCGAGAACGTGAAGGACGCCTTCAAGTAGAGGCTCCGGCAGAAGGGCCATCGGGATTCCGGTGGCCCTTCTGCATATCCGGTGTCGGCACTGCACGCCCGCCGGAGGGAATGACCGGGTATGGGAGGGAACGCATGTCTTCGCAGGGATCGAATCACTCCAATCCGCAACTCGACGAGCAGATGAAGCACGAGGCCCAGCCGATCGTGCAGGGCCACGGGCCCGCACACGTCGAGGAGTGGCGTCAGACCGTCGCCTACCCGGACGACACCGACAGCCCCGAGGCCGCGTCCGGGATCACCGGGAACCTCCAGAAGGCGTCGGACGACGTCGCGAGCGGCGAGGTCACGGAAGCCGAGGACCGCGCCTAGCGGGCCCGCGTCCTGCCACAGACCCAAGTCAGAAGGAGGACACGATGACAGGACCGAACAGCCATGCGACGGTCGTCCTGCCGGAGCTCTCGGCGGCGCTCCGGCAGGGCGGGTGGTGGATCACCATCTACACCGACGCGTCGATGGACACCGAGGACCCGCGGGGCGTCGACCAGGCGCGCCGGCGTGGGGTGCTCAACCAGCTGCAGCAGCGTGGGGTCCCGGACGACCAGATCGTGACGCTGTCGGAAGCGCTGGCAGGCACCGAGGGGATCCCGAGCCCGGCGAGCCGCTACCTGCTGATGTGCGACGGAGCGATCGTGCACAGCCAGGTGCTGCCCGGGGAGCTGGTCGGCCCCCAGGTCGTGGAAGCCGGCCCCGTGCCGCATCTCGTGCCGCTGCTGCGGCATCGCGGCGATGAGATCTCCTACCTGGTCGTCGAGGCGGGGCGCGACGGCGGCGAGGTGAGCGTGTACCGCTCCACCTCCGCGGCGCCCGAGGACACCGACGCCGTCCAGGGCCGCACGGACACCCTGAAGAAGGTGCGGGGCGGCGGCTGGGCGCACCTGCGCTGGCAGCGTCACACCGAAGCCATCTGGAAGCAGACGGAGAGCGAGCTGGCGGCGGCAGTCGAAGGCCTGGCCGCCGAGCACAGCCCGCGCCTCATCGTCGTATCCGGCGACGTGCGGGCGCGCCAGTACCTCAAGGAGCAGCTGTCCAGCCGCAGCCAGGACCTGGTCGCCGAGCTGAACGCGAACACGCGCGGCGACGGCGCATCCGAGGAGACCCTCGACGACTTCGTGCGCGCCCGGCTCGAGGAGCTCGCCGAGGCCGACCTCCGGCACGACCTCGACCGTCTCGCCACGGAACTGGGGAGGGACGGCGGGGCCGCGGAGCGTGGCATCGGCTGGACCGTGCACACTCTCCGCCAGGCGCAGGTGCAGGTCCTGTTCATCGACCCGGACACGCTCGCGGACAAGACGCTTCTCGCTCTCGACAGCGAACCCTGGGTCGCCGCGGCCCCAGAGGATGCCGAGCCGGCGAAAGCCATCGGCGACGTGCCGGCCGCGGAGGCGCTCGTGCGCGCGGCCGTCCTCACCGACGCCTCGGTCCGCCTGGTCCCGAGGGTCCTCCTGCCGGACAGCGCCGGGGCGGCTGGGCTCCTTCGCTGGGGTACCGCGGCGCCTACCGGCGGCTGACGCCGACGCGGTGCGGCCGGGACTCGCAGGCAACGTCCGGTCTCGGCCGCACCGCGCGTCCGACGTCGCAGAATGGGACGCATGCGCATTCCCGACGCCCGTGGACCGGCCAGCGCCCAGCTGACGGCGCTTCTCGCCGACAGCGGCGGCACCCTCGAAGATCGGACGGCACTCCGACCGGCGGTCGACGCCGCGATCGCCGACGCGGCGGACGTCGTGCGCGACGATGACCTGCAGCTCACCCTGTTCCTCCTCTACGAGCTCGCTTACGGCGGCGTCGACGGTGGCGACTCCCTCGAGTGGGACCCTGCCCTGCTGGATGCGCGCGCCGTGATCGAGAGGGCCCTCGAGACGGCGCTCCGGGCCCGGGTGAGCGTGCCCCCACCGCCCTCGCCGGATGCGGAGTCGGTCGCTGCGGCGCTCTTCGCGCTCACCGGCGAAGACGCCGGTCCGAGCCTCGCGCGCTACGTCGCGAAGAAGGCGACAGAGGAGCAGTTCCGCGAACTCCTCGTGCTGCGCTCCGTCTACGCGCTGAAGGAGGCGGACCCGCAGAGCTGGGCGATCCCCCGGCTGCACGGACGCGCGAAGGCAGCGCTCGTCGAGGTGCTCGCCGACGAGTACGGCGACGGTCGCCCGCACCGGATGCACTCGGCGATCTTCGCCGGCGCGATGGCGGGCGCAGGGCTCGACAGCCGCTACGGCACCTACCTGGACGCGGTGCCGGCGCTGACGCTCGCATCGGTCAACGTCATGTCGCTGTTCGGGCTGCACCGGCGCCTCCGGGGGGCGTCGGTGGGCCTGTTCGCCGCCTACGAGATGACCTCGTCGCTGCCGAACCGGCAGTACGGCAACGGGGCGCGCCGGCTCGGCTACGGCGAGGACGTCACCTGGTACTTCGACGAACACGTGGAAGCGGACGCGGTGCACGAGCAGATCGCCGCGCGCGACCTCGCCGGCGGGCTGGTCGAGGCGGAGCCGGAGCTACTCGGGGACGTTCTCTTCGGTGCCGCGGCGGGCCTGACAGTCGACGGGTGGTCGGGCGGGGACGTGCACGCCGCCTGGACGAGCGGCCGGTCGGCGCTGCGCCGGGCCCTGCCCGCGGTCGCCGCCGCGGGGCCGTGACGGCGCCCAACCTGGGCCGGCGGGACGACGGCGAGATCATCGCCTGCCCGGACGGCCCCTTCCTCGTCCGCGGGCCGGTGGAGATCCTGCTGCCGGACGGGACGCCGCTCCCCCGCACGCGACGCACCGTCGCGCTGTGCCGCTGCGGCCTGTCGACGATCAAGCCCTACTGCGACGGCACCCACAAGGCGTCCGGCTTCCGCACCACCTGAAGGAGTACGTGCCGGCGAGGAATGTACGTCGTTTAGTACCTCCGTGCCGGAACGTACTACTCGCGCTGGAACGGGATGGCGGTCGGGAAGATCGGGAGCAGGCCCGGGTTGTAGGCGTGCACGATCGAGAGGAACACCATCAGGTCGAACAGCAGGTGCACACAGATCACGTAGACGAGGTTGCGGGTGCGGCTGAACAGGTAGCCCTGCGCCAGCGCGAACGGGATCGTGAACAGCGGCGCCCAACTGCGGTAGCCGAGCTCCCAGAGGAACGAGATGAAGATCCCCGCCTGCAGCAGGTTCGCCTGCCACATCGGGAAGTGCTTCCGGAACAGCGCGAAGATCGTGCAGATGAAGAACAGCTCGTCCCAAATGCCGACCGCGTTGACGCCGAAGAAGAGCCGGCCCATCTGCTCCGGATCGGTCACCTCCGGCCAGTTGAGGTAGGCGCCCGAGCCGAGGAAGTAGACGGGCAGGAACAGCCAGCCGATGACCACCGCGCCCGCCAGGTAGGCCTTCTCGATCGGCTCCCAGCGGCGCTTCGAGCGCACCGGGAACTGGATGCCCCGCTGCCGGAACACCAGCCGCTCGAGCGTGAACGGCACGATCACGGCGAGGCTGAGAAAGATCGCGAACCGGAGGATGCCCGCGTTGCTGACGTCCGCCTCGAGCGAGATGAGGCTGACGACGGTGAGGCCCGACGCGATCAGCCCGAGGTCGCGGGCGAGCGCCGGGCGCACCAGCAGGGCGGCGAGAACGGAGCCCCAGAGCAGCGGGTAGCCGACGACGTCGATCTCCACCCAGAACAGCAGCACGGCGGAGGCCACGACGCCGAGCGCGGGGAGCAGTCCCCACTGCGAGGTGGTCGGCGGCGCGGGCGCGGGCGTAGCTGCGGTGCTCGTCACCCTCCCAGGGTGCCGTATCCGGCCGGGCCGCCGCACCGCCACGGCCGGCCCGTTGCAGGTTCGGCGCGGTCGGCGCACCCGGAACGCCCTCGGCGCAGGGGAAACAACTGCCGCGCCGAGTACGTTTCTCCCGCGCCGAGCGCACTCCCGGGCGCGCAGGGGACGCGCCGGCTGGACGGCTACCTGCTCTCGCTCCGCTCCCAATCCTGCTGGCGGGCGCCCTCTCCGACTCGTTCGGCCGGCTCCGCGTGCTCGTTCTCGGCCTGATTGGGTTCGGCGTGACGTCCCTCGCCTGCGCGCTCGCGCCGACCGCGCTGGTCCTGATCCTGGCGCGCGTCGTGCAAGGCTGCGCCGGCGCACTGCGGGTGCCGAGCTCGCTCGCTGAGCACCTCCACCTTCTCCGGCGCCGCCCAGTCGGCGGCCGTCGGCCGATGGACGGCGTGGACCAGCGGTGCGCTCATTGCCGGCCCGCTCCTCGGCGGGCTGCTGGTCGACACGATCGGCTGGCGCTGGGTGTTCGGCATCAACGTGCTGCCGACCGCTGCGACCCTGCTCGCCCTGCGAGGCCTCCGCGCAGCGCACCGCGGCGCCCGCGCGGATCGACGCGGTCGGCGCGCTGCTCGGCGCCGTCGGTGTCGTGGGGCCCGTCTTCGCCCTCATCGAACAGGAGCGGCTCGGCGCGGACAGCCCCGCCGTCCTTGTCCCGCTCGTCGTCGGGCTGCTCGCCCTCGCCGGCTTCCTGCTCTGGGAGCGCCGGGCTGCGCAGCCCTGCTGCCGCTCGGGATGGCCGCGTCCGCAACTTCGGCTGGGGCAACCGCGCCACCCTGTTCGTCTACGCCGCTCTCGCGATCGGGTCGCTCGCCCTGTCGCTTCAGCTGCAGCAGATCGCCGGCCCCGCGAGCCTCCCGGCCGCGGTCGGCGTGCCCGGCTCGGTGCTGCTGCTCCTGCTCGGCGGGTTCGTCGGCCGGCTCTCCGGGCGCGGCGGGCCCCGCGTATTTCATGACGGTCGGCCCGGCCCTGGCCGCCGCCGGCTTCCTGTGGTACCTGCTCGTGCGGGAACCGCTCGACTTCTGGGTGCAGGTGCTGCCCGGCCTGCCGCTTTTCAGCCTCGGCCTCGCCATCACGGTTCCGCCGCTGACCTCCGCCGTGCTCGGCGCGATCCCGCCCGCCCCAGCGGCATCGCATCCGCCGTCAACAACGCCCTCGCGCGGATCGCCGGCCTCATCGCGGGTCGGCTGCCTCGGCCTGGTGCTCGCCGGGCGCCTCGACACCGACGGCTTCCACCGCGTGGCGCTCGTGTCGGCGCTGCTGATGGCGCTCGGCGCAGCCCGGGCGTGGATCGGAATCCGGCGCCCGACTCGGCCGCCTGACCCGGCGGCACCTCGGGGCGGCACGCCCGGTCCGGGAAGCCCGGCGGCGGGGCCCGCCTGAAAGGGGAGGAACAGGAGGCCCCGCGCCGGTGAACCGACTCTGCCGGGAGCGTCGCCTCCGCCTGGGAGGCTCGGCGCGTCCGCGGGGGACTCCCAGGCAACTGCCAGCCCGGAGGCGCTCTGTCGCACGCAACGGCGTCCCGCAAGCCCTCTCCTCCCCGGAATCGCAGGCATAGCGTGGACGAAGCGGAAGGAGCCGAGATGGCGAACGGATGCTGGGGCACGGGCCCCGCGGGACGGGCGGGCACCGGAGACACCCCGCTCGGGCGGCTCGAGGTGGTGCACGAGTTCGCGGACGGGCCGATGCCCACGGGTGTGAGCGTGTCTGCGGGCGGACGCATCTTCGTCAACTTCCCGAAGTGGGGCGACGAGGTCCCGGCGACCGTCGTCGAGATCGTTGACGCGAAGCCGCGGCCGTTCCCGTCCGCCGAATGGAACTCGCCGGCGTCGGACGACGACGAGAACGCGCTCGTCTCGGTGCAGAGCATCGTCGTCGACCCCGCCGACCGGCTGTGGATCCTTGACACCGGTAGCCCGCTCTTCAAGCCGACGCAGCGGGGCGGACCCAAGCTCGTGCGGGTGGACCTGGACACCGACGAGGTCGCCCAGGTGATCGTCCTCGAGCCGGACGTCGCACTGCCCACCACCTACCTGAACGACGTGCGCTTTGACCTCCGGCGCGGAGACGCCGGCGTCGCCTACATCACCGACTCGGCCGACTCCGGCCCGAACGGCGTCATCGTGGTCGACCTCGCCACCGGTGAGGCGTGGCGCCGGCTGCACGACCACCCATCGACGAAGGCCCTGCCGCTCGCGGAATACTCGCCCGTCGCCGAGGGCCGCGTGTTCCGGGAGCGGGACGAGGACGGCTCCACCGCCCCGGTCGCGATGGGCAGCGACGGCATCGCGATCTCCGCCGACGGCGAGCGGCTCTGGTACTGCCCGCCCGCGTCCCGGCGCTGGTACAGCGTCGCCACCGACGCGCTCGTCGACCGCACCGTCGCGGACGACGCTGTTGCGGCGACCGTCCGCGACGAGGGCGACAAGGGCGGCGGCTCCGACAGCCTCGAGACCGACGACGCCGGCCGGCTCTACGCCACCGACTACGAGCACAACGCGATCCTGCGCCGCACCGCGGACGGCGAACTCGAAACCCTGGTGCACGACCCGCGGCTGCTCTGGCCGGACACGATGTCCGTCGCCACGGACGGTCGCCTCTACGTCACCGCCAACCAGCTGCACCGGCAGGCGAAGTATCAGGGCGGCGAGGACCTGCGGGTCTACCCGTACTCGCTCTTCCGCGTCCCGATCGACGCGGGCCCCGTCCGGCTGCGCTGAGTCCGGCGACGATCGATAAAGCAGCCCAAGCCACGACCACCACTACAGAAGGAGGACCCGATGAGCGGAGACAAGCCGTCTCAGGCCGAAGGCGACGAGCCGGACGACGGCGCGACCGAGCACGAGGTGCTGCCGAGCGACGGCAAGCCCTCACCGGCCGAAGGCTGATCCCACCGAGACGAGGAGAAACCCGATGACCCAGACATTCCCGCAGTGGCTGCGCGAGCAGACCGACCGCGGCGACGAGGCGGGGACGTTCGCCGCGCGGCCGAACTGACCGACCTGCCGGAGCATGGCTCGAAGCCGATCTTCGACGGCTACTTCGAGAACACCCTCGGGTTGGAACACGCCGCCTATGAGCGAGCGTGGCGGGAGTTCTCGGCGATGCCGGGCACGGGCGGCCCCCGCTCCGGGTCCTGAGCTGCACGTTCCGGTGGGAACTGCACGAAACGCCGTACAGCTTCCGCCGGAACGCCTTCGTCGGGTGGCGTCGGAGCGGTTCGCGGTCAGCCGAGCTCGTGGAGAGCGAACGCCGTCAGGAAGCCCACGGTGGCGTACAAGCCGGTGAGCACCCGGTCGCGTTCGAAGGCCTCCGGAATCATCGTGTTCGCGACCATGGCGAGGATCCCGCCGGCTGCCACTGTGGTGACGAAGCTCACCACCTCGTCCCCGGCGTCCCCGAAGAGGGAGTAGCCGGCAATCGCCGCGATCGTCGAGGCCACCGCGATCCCACCCCAGATGCCGAACGCGTAGCCCGCCCCTCGGCCGTCCGCGCGCATTCCTGCTGTGCTCGACAGACCCTCCGGAATGTTCGAGATGGCGATGGCGGCGATGATCGGCACGCTGAGCGCTCCGCCATCGGCGACGCTCAACCCCAGCACGATCGACTCGGGGATCCCGTCGATGAGGGCGCCGACAGCGAGAGCCGTGCCGCTGCCCCCGCCCGTGCCCGTCGGCCGTTTCCGGCCCGCCGCCCCGCGCCGGGACACCAGCCAGTCGGAGGCGACGAAGAGCACGGCCCCGGCCAGGAAACCGCCCGCCGTCGGGAGCAGCCCGCCCGACGCGTTCGCCTCTTCGACCAGCTCATAGGCGAGCGTCGAGATCAGCACTCCCGCACCGAAGGCGAGGATCGCCGCGACCACCGACGTGGGCACGCGGAAGATGGTGGCGACGGCCGCGCCCAGCAGAAGGGTGCTCGCGCCGATCAGTCCGCTGAGGCCGGCGAGCAGGAGTCCGTCCATTCCGGCAAGGGTAGGCCGCCGGCGCCCTCGCCGGCGCCGGTCCGATCAGGCCGCGCGAGCCGCGGACGGTCCGGCGCGGCCCGTCCAGCGGGCGGAGGAGGCGCCGCTCAGCGGCATAGATGATGCCGGCCCAGACGGCGCCCGCGCCGACCCGCGCGGTGCGCGTCTCCGGAACGATCTCGACACCGCTCATCCGGGACGTGGTGACGAGGATGCAGCCGTCTGGAACAGCCTTGCCGGGCCCGCCGCCCGGAAGAACGGTCACGGGCAGGTCGTGCAGCGCTGCGACGCGCACGGCGAAGGCCACGTCCTCGGCGCACGCGGCGCCGACCAGCGCGGCGGCCCGGTGCGACGGTCCGCCCTCCGCCCACCGACCTCATCGGCGTAGCCCGGGTCGCCGGGCAGGAACACGGGGCCGCTCACGGCGGCGTCGAGGGCGGATCGGAGTTCGGAACTCGGCGACGAAAAGAACACGGGCAAGCCTTTCGGGGATCGGTTCCCCCCTGCTGGCTGCGCCCAGCGCGCCCGTGCGGGGGGCCTGCGCCGTGCAACGGCGATGCAACACGCGGCCGCCGCGGCTGCAATCAGCGGGTCGGGCGGTGGGTGGCGACGGCCATCAAGCGCTCGAGCGGGCCCTTGCCGAGCAGCAGGCGCCAGGCCGTTGCGAGGACCACTCCCCCGACGATCAACGCCACCAGCAGGCTGCTCGCGTGCTCGTCCGCGACGCCTCCCGGTCCGGCCGCCGCCTCCAGAGCGGCGATGGCGAGGATCTGCCCGGTGTACAGGGACAGGGGCATCGCGCCGGCAGCCGCCAGCGGGAACAACGCGTAGCCGACCGCGCGCACCGACGTGGCGAGCAGCAGCAGCCCGAGCATCGCGACCGCCAGGCCGCCCGCCCCGAACGCCTCCCACACCGTGTCGCTGTGCGCCTCCGCGTCGGCGCCGAGGAGCAGCGCCCCGCCGTAGCCGAGCAGGCTCGCGACGGCGCCGATGCCTACGGCGATCAGCTGGGTGCGCCGCTTGCGCAGGTCGGCACGCGCAACGGCGAGCCCGACGAGCGGGTAGGCGAGCCAGAGCAGCCCCGGGTAGTAGCCGGCGACGAACCACTCGGCCGGAAAGTACAGCCAGACGTTCCCGCCGGTGAGGATGCGGGGGTCGTCCGGTGCGGTCGCGAGCACGGCCGCCCCGACCGTCGCGACCGCGAGGGCGAGCGGCAGCAGCACCGCGCGCGGGGCGAACAGCACGGGCAGCAGGACGAGGAAGAACACCCCGTAGTAGTCGAGGATGATCGCGATGCCGCTGTCGAGCGTCCACAGCAGCAGGCCGAGCACGATCAGGATCAGGCCGCGCAGCGCGATGCTCGCCGCCGCCCTTCCTCGTTCGCCGGCGCCGGTCGGCCGCGCGCCGCCGGTCATCAGCCCGAGCGAAACGCCCGCGAGGGTCGCGAACAGCACCGAGGAGCGGCCATCGGCGAGGGTCTCCTCGTCGCCCGGCAGCAGGTGGGCGACGAACATGCCGATCAGGGCGACGCCGCGCGCGACATCCACGCCCGCGATTCGGTCCGCGGCGATCCGCACGCCGATCCGCTCTGCGATCCGCTCTGCCAGGGAGGTGCGGGGAGCGCTGGTCACCCGCCGCATCGTACGGCGAGGTCCTCCAGGGCGGCACGGTCGGCGACGCCGACCCCGAGCCGGTACTCGACGAGCACCGCGGTGAACAGCCGCGCGTAGTCGCAGGCGAAGTCCGCGTCCGGGGGCAGCCACTCGCTCGGGCCGGAGTCGGACTTCGAGGCGTTCGTGGATCCGTCGACGGCGAGCAGGTTGTCGGGATCGTTGGCGAACGCGATGCGCTGCTCCTCCGCCCAGGCGCCGGCGCCCTGCCGCCACGCCCAGCTGAGCGGCACGACATGGTCGATCTGCACGAGTTCGCTGGTGCCCTGGCCGCGCCGGAAGTCGATGATGGTGCCCGTGTACGGGTCGTCGAGGGCGCCGGCGAGGACCACGCAGTCCTGGCTGCCCTCCTTGAAGATCACCGCGGTGAGGTCGCGGGCGAGGGTGTCGTTGCGCGCGTCGCAGCCGTTGCGGTCCGGGTCTCGCCAGCCCGCGCCGAACAGGTCGCGCTCGTAGCCGGTGGCCGTGCCATCGATGGCGGGCAGCGCCTGAACGGTCGCGAGCAGGTCGGCGTCCAGCGCCGCGGGTGGAGCAGGCTCGGCCGGCAGAGCGGGGTCCGCGGACGGGAGCACGGGTCCCGCGCTCGGCGGGGTGGCCGCCTCCGTCGCGGCGGGCAGCCCGCCGAGCGCCCAGCCGATCGCGCCGATGACCAGCACGAGCGCGAGGATCCACCCGGCGACAGGGGTCTTCCGAGTCCGCCGGCGTGCCATGCGGTCAGGCTAGGCACGCGCCGCCGCTTCGTCGGGGAGACCCGCCGCGCGGGCTTCTCGTCGCGATCAGCGCCACTGCGCGGGATCGGTGCCCCACGACCGGCCGACGGTCGACCAGTCGTCGGGGATGCCCGGCCCGGCCGGCGCGGGGACGGCGTAGCTCAGCTCGCCGCTCTCGCTCTCCCGGGCGCGGACCGTCGGCTCGAGGGTGCGGGCTTCCCCCGCAGCCGGGGCCGGTGCGGCGAGCAGCTCGGCGGCGATGCGCGCGAGCGACGTCTCAACGAGCCAGGAACCGCCCGTCTCCGCCCGGGAGCGCAGCGCGGAGAGCACACCGGCGGCCAGCAGGTAGCCGGCCGTGTGGTCGAGCGCCTGCGCGGGCAGGGCACCCGGCCGGCCGCCGCTGCCGCTGCGTTCGGCGATGCCGGTTGCCGCCTGCACGATGCTGTCGAAGCCGCGCCGCGCACCCCATGGCCCGGTCGCGCCCCAGGCGCTGAGCCGCGCGACCACGATGCCGGGCCGGTGTTCGGCCAGGGCGGCGGCAGCCAGGCCCAGGCGCTCCAAGGATCCCGGCCGGTAGCCGGTCACGACGACGTCCGCGCTCGCCAGCAGCTCGTCGAAGCGGGCCCGGCCGGTCGGGTCGGCGACGTCGAGGAGGGCGGAGCGCTTCCCCATGCCGGTGTCGAGGTGCTGCCCCGGCGGCTCGGGCAGGCCCGGCGGGTCGAGCCGCAGCACGTCGGCGCCGAGCAGCGCGAGGGTGCGCGTAGCGACCGGACCGGCGATCACCCGGGTGAGGTCGAGCACCCTCAAACGTCCCGGCTCGGGGGCCCGAACCGGGATGCCGTCCCCGAGAAGCTCCCGGCGCAGCAGGGGCTCCGCGGCGACGGAGCGTGCGGGCTCGGAGACCGCCCATTCGTCGGCGCTGCGGACCGCCGCCGCGACGCCGCCCGCCGCGACGATGGCGACCTCCGCCTCGCCGGTCGGCAGCTCCCCCAGCCGCGCGCGCAGCTCCTGCGGCCCGGCCGCGTCCGACAGCTCGAGCGCCGCGAGGAGGCGGCTGCGGTGCCATGGGTAGTTGCCGTGGGTGCGCAGCCAGCCATCCGCGCACTCCCAGAAGCCGGACAGCGGGGCCCATACCGACATCGGCTGCCCGTCGAGCCGGTAGTGCCGCTCGCTGGAGTAAGCGGTAGCCACACGCTCCGGGCTCAGCCGCAGCCTCGTGGGCCAGCGCCCGGTGACGGCCTGAGAAGCGAGGAGCGACGCGACGGCGACAGCGTCGGCGGCCAGCGCGCCGACCGGCAGCGGCGACGGCAGGAGGGCCTGCACCGCCGGGCCGGCGTCCACGACAGCGTCGAGCGCATCCGGAGCCGCGCCGAGATCCCGCCACATCACCGGAAGGAACGCGCCCATGCCCCCATTCTGCCGATGCCGCGCGCGCCGCCCTCGCCGCGTTCCGGCCGCCGCCCGGCGACGTCCCGCCACCCGCCCGCCCCGCGCGCGACTTGCCGCTTTGTGCTGGCAACGCCGGCGGGTCAGCGACAGGGTCAGCCGCGCTCGCTCCAGGCGACGACGCTCTGGTTGTCGACGCCGTACGCGCAGTCCGCGCGGATCAGCTCGCCGGCGAGGGCACGCGGCAGCCACAGCCGCGCGTCGTCCCACATCCGATCGAGCGGCAGTTCGGTCAGCGGGAACCAGGTGGGCACGAGTTCCCGACTGGGCGCCGCCTCGCCGCTCCAGTCGGAGGCCAGGAACGCTGTCGAACGCTGGCTCCAGGCCGGCCGGTGCGGGAAGGTGTAGTCGAGCTCGGCGATACGCCGCAGCGCCGCCGGGGCGACGGTGATGCCCACCTCTTCGAGCACCTCGCGGGCGGCCGCGGTGGCCGCATCCTCGCCCGGCTCCAGCTTGCCGCCCGGTCCGACCACGAATCCCGTACCGATGCCGGTGAGCTTCCGGCCGAGCAGCACCTCAAACCCCGCGGGCGTGGCCCTCAGGAGGTAGGTGACCGCGACCTCGAACACGCTGAAAGGCTCGCCGCGCGTCAGAGCGTGGCAGCCGACGGATCCCAGTCGGCCGGAACCGGCGCCGGGCGCTCCACCGTGCTCTCGACGGTGACCGGCGCGTGCTGCTCCGCCGATTCGGCGATCGAGACCATGACGTCCAGGACGTGGAAGCCGAGCCGCCCCGACGCCCGCTCCGGTACGCCCGCGCGGATCGAGCGGGCCAGGTCGAGCACGCCTACGCCCCGCTGCCAGGCGAACTCGGTAGGCACGGTGCGCTCCTCGCCGCCCGCGCGGATCAGGACGTCGCCGCCGAACATGTTCGGGTCAGGCGCCGTCAGCACGCCGTCGGTTCCCGCGATCTCGACGAAGCCGACCCTCTCGAGGTGCGACTGGAAGCTGAACACCGTCTGCGCGCTGGCCCCGCTCTCAAATTCGAGTAGCGCCGAGATGTGGCTGGGGATTTCGACCGGGATGGTCTGCCCGGCGAGCGGGCCGGTCGCGACAGTGCGGCTCGGGTGCGAGGTGGAGCCGATCGCGTACACGCTGCGGACGGGGCCGAACACCTGCACCAGGGTGGTCAGGTAGTACGGGCCCATGTCGAACAGCGGGCCGCCGCCGGGCGCGTAGAAGAAGGCGGGGCTCGGGTGCCAGCGCTCCGGACCGCCGGTCTGGAACAGCACGAGCGCCGTGAGCGGGTCGCCGATGCTGCCGTCATCGACGGCGCGACGCACCGTCTGCAGCCCGGGGCCGAGGAAGGTGTCCGGCGCCGCGGAGACGCGCAGCCCCCGCCGGTCGGCCTCCTCGAGCAGCGCGCGGCCGCTCTCGCGATCGAGGGCGAGCGGCTTCTCCGTCCAGACGTGCTTGCCGGCCCGCAGGGCCTGCATCGCCACCTCCGCGTGTGCGGCGGGGATGGTGAGGTTGACGACGATCTCCACCTCGGGGTCGGCGAGCAGCTCGGCGACCGTCCCGGAGCGGGGCACTTCGAACTGGCTTGCCTGTTCGGCCGCCCGCTCGACGTCGAGGTCGGCGACGAACAGGACCTTCACGTCAGACAGCCGGGTGAGGGTCCCGAGATACTGCTTGCTGATGTTCCCGGCGCCGATCAGGCCCACGCCGACTGGTCCGACGCCGGTCACAGCGCCTCCCCCCTGCTTGTGAGAAACGCGATGCTCTGTCGGATCCCGTCGAAGACGTCGCCCGCGAAGTCGTCGAACTCGATGACCCGCAGGGCCGACGGCGCCGCCGCGAGGATCCCGTCCACGTCCACGGATCCCTGGCCGGCGGGCAGCTGCGTCGAGGTGTCCTCGGTCGCGGGCCCGTCCTTGACGTGCAGGAACGCGACGCGGTGGCCGAGCCGGGTGAGCAGCTCGACCGGGTCGACGCCCGCGACGGCGGCCCAGTAGGTGTCCACCTCGAGCACGGCGCGCGGGTCCAGTCGCTCGACGAACGCGGCGAACGGGGCCGGCCCGGCCGTGAACTCGAAGGCGTGATTGTGATAGCCCACCCGCAGGCCCAGCTGGCCGGCCGCGTCGACCGCGAGATTGAGCTCGTCGGCGAGGGCGACCGCCGCCGCCTCGTCGACCCAGCGCTCATGCGGGGTGGAGGGCAGGATCACCGTGCCGATGCCGATCCGGCGGGCAGCTGTCAGCGTCCGGCGCGCGTCGTCGCCGAGCAGGGAGCCGTGGGCGGAAGGGGCGGTGAGGCCCACCTGCGGAAGGAGCGCCGCGTACTCCTCGACGCGGTCGACGAACCCGAACAGCTCCACCTGTCGCAGCCCCAACTCGGCGATCCGCTCCAGCGCGGAGCGGAGGTCGACGGCCAGGGCTTCCCGCACCGAATACAGCTGGACGGACAGTGTCGAAGACGTCATTCGCGGTCCTTTCCCCGGGTCAACCGGGCCATCGACAAGCCTAGCCACGTCCGCGCGGCGCTCCCCGGATCGCGTCCCCGGCATGACGTAGGCTCGCCGAACCGGAAGGGGGACCGCGGTTGGATACGAGCGATGGACTCGACACGCTGCGCGCGGAAGCGCGAGACGAACTGCAGGCGGAGATCGAGCAGCGTTGCCGCGACGGCGAGGATCCGTGGCAGTTCATCCCGGAGATGCCGAGCGTCGACGAGCGGGTCGTGCGCATCCTCCGGCACGACACGATCGCGACCCTGGGGCTGCGCGGCGAGCTGGCCCGCGCCTACCATCCGTCCGCGCGGCCGGGGCAAGCCGAGCGGTTCGAGTTCCGCGTTCTGCGTCGCATCGCGCTCGAGCACCCCGCTCTCACCCGCACCGTCTGGCACCTGCTCGGCCGTCTGGAGATCGACGCCGCCTGAGCGCATTGTCGCCCGCGGCACCCCAGGTCAAGGGTCCCGGTTTCCGTCAGGGGGCCTGCCTAGCATGATGCTGTGACCGGGGATCTGCGGCAGCGCATCGACGAGGCCGCGGAGCGGTTCGGCTGGCGCGAGCTCCGCCCCGGCATCGGCGAGGCCGTCGAGGCGGTGCTCGACGGGCGGGACGTCTTCACCGTGCTGCCCACCGGGTACGGCAAGTCGGCTGTCTACAAGATCGCCGGCGCCCTGCTGCCCGGGCCCACCGTCGTGGTGTCGCCGCTCATCGCCCTGCAGGCCGATCAGGTCGCCGGCATCGTCGCGCGCGACGGCGCACCCGGAGCAGCCGCGATCAACTCCGCGCAGAGCGCCGCCGCCAACGAGCAGGCCTGGCAGGACGTCGCAGACGGCACGGTGAAGTACCTCTTCCTCTCCCCCGAGCAGCTCGCGAACGACGAGGTGCTCGAACGCCTCGCGCCCCTCGAGGTGTCGCTGGTCGCCGTCGACGAGGCGCACTGCGTCTCCGCCTGGGGGCACGACTTCCGGCCCGACTACCTGCAGCTCGGCGCCGCCATCGAGGCGGTCGGCCGCCCTCGCGTGCTCGCCCTCACGGCCACCGGCTCCGCCCCCGTCCGAGAGGAGGTGATCGAGCGGCTCGCCCTGCGCGACCCGCTCGTCCTCACCCGGGGCTTCGACCGGCCCAACATCCGCCTCGAGGTGGTGCGGCACCAGGAGGAGCGGCCGAAGCGCGACGCCGTCCTTCACCAGGTGGGCGCGCTGCCCGGGCCCGGCCTGCTGTACGTGGCCACCCGCCGGGAGACCGAGAAGTACGCCGCCGACCTGGAGGAGCGGGGGCTGCGCGCCGCGGCCTACCACGGCGGGCTCGGCGCGAAGGCGCGGCGCGAGCTGTCCGAGCGCTTCCGGGACGACGGCTACGACGTGGTCGTCGCCACCAGCGCGTTCGGCATGGGCATCGACAAGCCGAACATCCGCTTCGTGGTGCACGCGGCGATCACCGAATCCGTCGACAGCTACTACCAGGAGGTCGGTCGCGCCGGGCGCGACGGCGAGCCCGCGACCGCCACCCTGCACTACCGTGCGGAGGACCTGGGGCTGCGCAGCTTCTTCGCCTCCGGCCGGCCGAGCCGCGGCAAGGTCGCGGCTATCGTCGAGGCGCTGCGCACCGACGGTCCGCTCGAGCCGAAGGCCCTGGCCGCGCAGGTCGGCACCACGGCGCGGCGCGCGACCGAGTTCACCAACCTGCTGGTCGAGGCCGGCGCCGCCCGTGAAGGTGCCCGCGGCATCCGGCTGGCACCGCGCCTCGCGCCGGACGAGGCCGTCGACCGGGCCCTCGAGGCGGCCGAGCACCGGCAGCGCATCGACGAGTCGCGCATCGCGATGGTCCGCCAGTACGCCGAGACCCAGTCCTGCCGGCGGCAGTTCCTGCTCGGCTACTTCGGCGAAGACCTCCCCGAGCCGTGCGGCAACTGCGACACGTGCGCCTCCGGCAGCGCGCACGACCAGCAGGAGGCCCGCGACGAGACCGTAGACGCCCCCTACCCGATCGACGCCGCCGTGAAGCACCGCGAGTGGGGCGACGGCACCGTGATGAGCGTCGAGGGGGACCGGATCACGGTCTTCTTCGAGACCGAGGGCTACCGCGTGCTGTCGCTCGCGGTGGTCGACGAGAACCACCTCCTGGAGCGGGTGGGCTGATCCGCCCGCCCGGAGGCACGAGAGGAAAGGACGCACCATGAGCGATACGATTCCCGACGGCGGCGCATACGACGACGAGGCCGTCTCGGCACAGGGCAAGCAGACCGTGACGAATGACGCGGTGGCGGGCGAGACCGTGCTGCCCGGCAGCGGCGAAGGCAACGACGGACCGACCGGCGGGGCACCCAATGAGGGCAGGCCCGTCTACCATGGCGGCGGCTCCGCCTCCGATGAGGTGGAGGACATCCCGGGCCTCCGCACCGAGGGCCCCAACGGCCCGGTCAAGGAGTCGCACGCATGACCCGCGACACTCCGCCGCCGCCCGATCACGAGGACAAGCCGGTCGCCGACGACAGCGCCGCGCGCGTGGGTGAGCGGCTCACCGGGGTGCGCGATCCCAAAGACCCGGACGGCCTGATCACCCTCGACGACATCGCCGGCCCGGGCGCCGGCGGGATCGGCGCCACCGGCGTGGGTCCGGACAGCGACAGCGGCGCCGAGAGCGCGGCAGGAACGGAGAACCGATGAGCGACCAGCGAGCGGACGGCCCGAGCAACCCGGGCGAGGGCGGCGAGCACCGCTTCGACGATGTTGCGCCGGAGCCGCAGACCAGCACCGAGGACAGCACACAGACCGACGGCGAGACTGGTCCGGAGACCGGCACCGGCGAGACCACCCTCGACCCGGCCTCCGGCACCGCGGACGGCGCGGTCGAGCCGCCCGACTGACCCACTGCGTCGCGCGATGCGTGCGCCCGACGCGCGGTGTGAGCGGCTCGACGCGGTGCTAGACGCACCGCGTGACGCCGCTCACACCGCGCGAGGCGCGCTGACACCGCGCGTCGCGAACCTGCCGCGCCCGGCGCACCGCCGTATTGACTCATTCGAAACTCTGTTCGAATATGGAGGATGCCCGCTTTCGCCCTCTCCTCCGCCGCCGCCGCGGATGAGAAGGTGCGCGAGCTGCAGGCCCGGATCCGGGAGATGCAGTCCACCCGACTGACGACGAAGAGTCTCGCCACCTCTCCCCTGCTCGCCGGGCTGCTGCCGGACGGCATGCTCAAGGCGGGCGCCGCCTACGCGATCTCCGGCTCCACCACGCTGGCCATGGCGATGCTCGCCGCGCCGTCTGCGGCCGGCGCCTGGTGCGGGGTCGTCGGGGTGCCCGAGTTCGGTGCGCAGGCCGCCGTCGGACACGGCATCGACCTCGACAGGCTCGTGCTCGTGCCTTCCCCCGGCGACCAGTGGCTGGCAGTGGCCGCCGCCATCGTCGACGTGCTGACTGTCGTGGTGCTCCGTCCGTCCGGCCGGGTCTCCGACGGCGACGCCGGCCGGCTGGCCGCGCGGCTGCGCAAGCGAGAGGCGGCGCTCATCACGCTCGGCGACTGGCCGGGCGCCGAGGCGCGGCTGACGCTCGGCCGCAGCGAATGGGAGGGCATCGGCACCGGGCACGGCCTGCTGCGCCGCCGCCGCGTCGAGGTGCATGTCGACAGTCACGGCCGGCGCACCCGCTCGGCCTGGGTCGCGCTGCCTGACGGAGTCCCGGTGCCGCCAGCCGCCGTCCCGGCCGACGACATCGTCGAGCGCGGTGCGTGGCTGGGCCCACAGCCGCCGGTTCCGACGCGTCGCGACAGCGACGTGGCGGCCGAGCGCTGGGGACGAGCGCGCGCGACGCAGGTCGCGGAGCTGCCGCACGCGCTGCCGTCGACGAGGGCGGGCTGATGGTCGTCCGCACGCTCGTGCTGTGGTGCCCGGACTGGCCGGTGCGCGCCGCGGCACGGGAGGCGGGCCTCGACCCGGCGACGCCGGTCGCGCTCACCGAGAAGGGCATGGTGTTCGCGTGCTCCGCCGCGGCACGGTTGGGCGGTGTTCGCCGGGGGCTGCGGATCCGGGAGGCGCAGTCCCGGTGCGCGTCGCTCGTCGCGCTGCCCTACGACGCCGGGCTCGACGCGCGCGCGTTCGAGCCGGTCCTCGCCGGCATCGAGGAGCTGATCCCCGGGCTCGACGTCCTCCGTCCGGGCACGGTCGCGATCCGCGCCCAGGGCCCGGCACGCTACTACGGCGGCGAGGAGCAGGCCGCGCGCGAAGTGCTCGACTGCCTCGCCCGCCTCGGGGTCGCCGATGCGCGGGTCGGCATCGCCGACGGACCGTTCGCTGCGGAGCAGGCGGCCCGGGCGAGCGGGCCGGAGCGGGTGCGCATCATCCCGGCGGGCGGCTCCCCCGCATTCCTCGCCCCGATGCCGGTCGGGATCCTCGGCCTGCCCGAGCTCGCCGTGCTGCTCAAGCGGCTCGGCCTGCCCACGCTCGGCGCCTTCGCCACGTTGCCCGAGCTGGAGGTGCGCAGCCGATTCGGCGCGGAGGGCGCCGCCGCGCATCGGCTCGCCCAGGGCCGGGACGGGCGGAGCGTCATGCCGCGCATCCCGCCCGACGAGCTCGACGTGGTCGCCGAGTTGGAGCCGCCGCTCGACCGGATCGACCAGGTGACCTTCGCGGTGCGCACCGCCGCCGACCGGTTCCTCGAGCGCCTCACCGGGCTCGCCCTCGTCGTCACTGCGGTGCGGATCGAAGTCACTGATGAGCGGGGCGCGCTGTCCGAGCGGACCTGGCAGCACCCGAGATCGTTCACCGCCGCCGAAGTGGTCGACCGGGTGCGCTGGCAGCTGCAGGGCAGCGGTGCCCTCGATTCCGGGCTCGGCTCGCCGATCGCGCGGGTGCGCATCCTGCCGGCGAGCGTCGACGCTGCGGCCGGGCATGAGGAGGGACTGTGGGGCGCGGCGCCGGACGAGAAGATCCACCACGGCCTGTCCCGGGTGCAGAGCATGCTCGGCCATGAGGCGGTGCTCACCGCGACGCTCGGCGGCGGCCGGATGCTCGCCGACCGCCAGGTGCTGGTGCCGTGGGGCGACCGACCGCTCGTCGAACGCTCCGCCGACCGGCCGTGGCCGGGCGCCCTGCCGGGGCCCGCGCCCGCCACCGTCTTCCCGGAGCGGCGCGCCTGTTCCCTGCTCGCGCCCGACGGTGCTCCGGTGGTGGTCGACGACCGCGGCGCGATCTCGGCCCCGCCCGCCCGGTTCGCCCCGCCGGGCACCGGCCGCGCCGTCGCGGTCACGGCGTGGGCGGGTCCGTGGCCGATCGAGGAGCGCTGGTGGGACCCGGAGCGAGGCCGCACCGTGTCCCGCTTCCAGGTGGTCGACGAGGACGGCGAGGCGTGGCTCCTCCTCCTAGAAGACGGCACCTGGTGGGCCGAGGCCCACTACGACTGAGCACGTTCCGGCGCCGAATTACGTTGCGCCGTACATTTCCCGCCGGAACGTACTACTCGAGGAGGGCGGCGGCGGTGCGGAGGTCGGCGATCAGCGCGGCGAACTCGCCGTCGAAATCGGGGGTGCCCCGCAGGCGCAGCACCGCCGACGGGTGCACCGTGAGCACGACCCGAGCATCCTCGGCGGCCCCGAGCCGGTCCGGCAGTGCACGGCCCCGCTCGGCGCCGACCTTCGCGGGCCGGCCCAGGACTCCTCGGGCGGCCGTCGCGCCGAGGGCGACCACCACCTCCGGGCCCACCGCCTTCAGCTCCGCCTCGAGCCACGGGTTGCAGGCACCGATGTGGGCCACGGCCGGCGACTTGTGCAGCCGGCGTTTGCCACGCAGCTCGAACCGGAAGTGCTTCACCGCGTTCGTGACGTAGGCGGCCGAGGAGTCGATGCCCGCCTCGCCGAGCGCGTCGCCGAGCAGCCGCCCCGCCGGGCCGACGAAGGGCTCGCCGATCCGGTCCTCCTGATCGCCGGGCTGCTCGCCGACGAGCATCAGCCGGGCACGCGACGTGCCGGAGCCGAACACCACCTGGGTGGCGTCGCGGTAGAGCTCGCAGCCGCGGCAGTCGGGGGCTGCCGCCCGCAGCTCGGCGACGTCCCCGCCGTCCGGCACCCATTCCTGGGCACCGGGTCGTGCGAACTCGGCCATCCCCGCCTCCTCATGTGCACGTTGCGGCGCCAAGATGCCGGCGCAGCTACCACTTCACGCCGCAACGTACACATCACGCAACGGGTGGTCAGCGGGCGACGCGGGCGAACATCTCGTCCCAGGCGGCGAGGAACCGCGGCAAGCCGTACCGCTTGAGCGCGAAGCGGCGGGCCACCGCGCCCCGCGCCCGCGCCTCGTCCGGGTCGGCGATGAGCACCCGGGCCGCCGCCACCAGCTCGTCGACATCCGTCGAGATCGCGCCCGCGCCGGGCGGCACCGCCCGGTACGCCTCTGTCGTCGCCAGCACGACGACCGGCATGCCCAGGTGCATCGCCTCGAGGAGGGACAGCCCGAGCGAGGTCCAGCGGACCGGGTGCAGGTACGCGCGACGCCGGGCGAGCTCCGGATGCAGCTCGTGCGGTGCGAGGTTGCCGGCGAACGCGACCCGGTCGCCGAGGTCGAGAGCGCCGGGCAGTCGGTCGGCGGCGATTCCCCAGGCGTCGATCGATGCCGCCGCCGCGAAGGCGGGCAGCAGATCGGTGCCGGTGACCCGCCAGCGCCGGACCGGCTCGTTGATCACGAAGCCGAGCCGCGGCAGCTCCCCCGTGTAGAGCGGGCCGGGATCCGGCACGCCGTGCTCGACGACTGTCGTCGGCGCGTCGCCGTTGTCCCACATCAGGCGGTTGAAATGGGTGACGTGCACGAGCGGGATGTCGCTGCGGTTGGCGAGCGGATGCCGGGTGTGCGGCACGTCGCCCTGCGGCGCGTTGTGCTCGAGGAAGACGGCGGGCACGTCCTGCGGCAGGCGACGACGGAGGAGTCGCTCCGCCTTCTCCAGCTCCACGAACGACTGGACGATGACCACGTCCACGGCGGTCTCGGCGAGCTGCTCCTCCGGCACTGCGGTGACGCCGGCCGGCCAGTACGGCTCGGGCGTGCCGTCCCCGTTCGGCGCGACCGGGAACAGGTACTCGTGGCGGCCCTGCACGAGCGCCGTGCTGTAGCCGCCGTGCACGTGCCAGGAGAGGATCCGCATCGCCTCACTCTAGGAACGCGGGCGGGGACGCCGTTCACCGAGCGGGTGGCATCCGGAAACAGCCTCCGGAACCGTGCACGCGCCTGCGCCGGTTGCGTGATTCGAACATTTGTTCGAAACTGGAGGGGTGGGATACAACAACCCTCCGATCCCCTGGTCGGAGTTCGAGCGGCGGCTGTCGGACACGCGCCGCCCGAACACGCGGCCGCCCGAGGCGGACGGCGGGGACAGCCCGGCCTGGTCGCTCAAGCGCCCGCGCTACCGGGCTCCCACCCTGCCGCCGATCGAGGGACCGGTCGTCCCGTACGCCGAGCTGCGCACCCACTCCAACTTCAGCTTCCTCGACGGCGCCTCCTCCCCCGAGGAGCTGCTCGAGGAGGCGGCCCGGCTGCGCCTCGACGGGCTCGCGCTCACCGACCACAACGGTCTCTACGGAATCGTCCGCATGGCGGAAGCGGCGGAGAAGCACGACGTGCGCACCGTGTTCGGCGCCGAACTGACCCTCGGCCTCACCCGGCCGCAGAACGGGATCGCCGACCCGGAGGGCAGCCACCTCGTCGTCCTCGCCCGCAAGCAGGAGGGCTATCACCGGCTCGCGCGCGCCATCACGAACGCCCAGCTCGCGCCCGGCGCGGAGAAGAGCAGCCCGCGCTTCGAGCTGGCGGACCTCGCGGATGCCGGCGGCGGCGAGTGGTTCGTCCTCACCGGTTGTCGCAAGGGCCTCGTCCGGCAGGCGCTGCAGCCGCTGCCCGACGGTCCTCTCGACCCGGTCGCGGCCGGCC
>JAODAX010000006.1 GCA_025463675.1 Naasia sp.
GCATCAACGCGCCGCCGCTGCCGTCGCGCGACCGTGCCGAGGCGGAGGCACCCGACGCCGCGGACGGCGTGGTCCGCACGGAGAAGCGCTACGAGTCGCAGTACTGCCCGCCCGCGCAGCGGGCCCGGCTCGTCGAGGCGCTGGCCGCGCGCGTCCGGGTCGCGACGCGGACGCAGGCGGTGGGGCTTCGCCGCGACGACCGCGGCTGGGCCGTCCGGATCCGCTCCGACGGCCGCGACGCCGAGCTCCGCTGCGGCGGCGTCGTCGTCGCGGCGGGGAGGTTCGGCCCGCTCCTCACGGCCGCGGCCGTGCCCGCGCCGTCGCACCGGCCGCTCCGGCTCGAAGTTGGCGTGCGCATCGAGCAGCCCGCCGACGCGTTCTTCCTGCGGCACGACGACCGGGTTGACCCGAAGATCTCCTGGGAGAACGCCGCGGAGGGCGTCGGCTGGCGGACGTTCTGCTGCTGCCGCGACGGCCTCGTCGCGACCACCCGCACGCACGGCGTGCTTACAGTGTCCGGACGAGCGGACTGCGACGCTACGGGACAGTCGAACGTTGGCTTCAACGTCCGGCTCACCGCCCCCGACGCCATCGCGCGGGAGTGGCCGCCGCTCCGCGACCGCCTGACGGCGACGGCCGCGCCGACGTCCGCTCCGCTCGCCGCGCTCCTGCCCGGCGCCGCCCCGGACGTCGCAGCGGACGCGCTCAGGAGGACACTCGGGGACGCGCTGTCGGCGCGCCTGGCGGAGGGACTCGCGCGGTTGCTGGCAGACTTCCCCCGTGCGGGACTCGAGGAGGCGCGCGTGACCGGCCCGGCGCTCGAAGGCATCGGCATGTACCCGCAGCACGATGCGCGCCTGGCCACCACCGCGCCCGGGCTCTGGGTCGCAGGCGACTGCGCCGGGAGCTTCCGCGGCCTCACCGCCGCGCTCGTCAGCGGGCACGCCGCCGGCCGCGCAGCAGCCGAGGCCGTACGGTGACCGCGAACGACCGGCTGGTCGTGTATACCGCCCAGTCGAAGCAGTACTTTTACTGCCGCGACGCCGTCTGCGAGTTCGTGTTCCGCCAAGGTGCCGTCCCTCTCAACCCGTTCCGGGTGTTCGACTACTTCCTCGGTGACCGCGTCCGGCGCGATGACGTCCGCGACGCGAACCACGTGATACTCCAGCGCAGCGACGAGGTGTGGGTCTTCGGCGAGACCATCGCCGACGGCGTCCTCATCGAGATCGCGCAGGCCGCCATGTCGGGCAAGAACGTTCGGTACTTCACCATCAACAACCACGCCGATGGGATCCGCGAGCTCGCGCCGAGCCGGCTCAACTTCGAGCGCGAGGTCTACGCGTCGAGCGGCCTCGGCAAGGCCGAGATCCTGCGGCACCTCCTCGGCGGGACCGCCGTCGAGGTCGCCGCGGCGCTCGGCCGGCACGGCGAGGTGCGCGGCACTGGCTGACCGGCCGCTGTACCTGCACTACCTTGACCGGGAGCTGAACCAGGCGGCCGGCTTCCGGGTAGCGGGCGAGGACGCCGTCAGGTACACCCGCACCCTCGCGCTGCTCACGTCGCCGCTCCTGTACTGCGGCCTGTCCGCGCTGTTCGAGAACGAGCAGGTGCGCGGCTCGACGGCGGTTGAGTTCGAGCGGCTGATCCAGGCCGGCGTGCTCGACACCGTCAGCCACGACCGCACGCGGTCGGAGTTCCTGCAGTCCCGCCGCGCCGCGTACGAGCACGACAAGGCGCGGTACCCGAGGTACTTCGGCCCGGACGATCCCGAAACGACGGAGTTCAAGCCGCTCCGGCCGAAGCTGGCGGGCAGCACGGCGCCGCTGAGCCGGCACCTGGTCGGGTGGTCGCAGAACGCTCCGAAGGATGCCGCAGGGCCGGCGGCCCTCACGGTGAAGAGGCCGGTGTTCGTCGCGCTCACCGAACGGGAGGACGAGGCATTGACCTTCGCGTTCTTCGGGCCACGCCTCGGCGACCTCAAGACGAACGCGCTCGCTGAGATGACCGTCCGTCGGCAGATCAGCGTTGGCTTCACCAACGACTACCTCGACCTCCTCGACGGCGACATCCCCACCGGGATCCGCGGCCTGGTCGCGTTCGACGACTTGGCCCGGCAGTTCCCGCTCAACGATGTCCGGCTCCTCGGCAGCCTCGCGCGCGCCGCCGGCGCCGAGGAGCTCCTCGACGTCGTCCTGACGGGGCCCGACGAGATCTACGGGATGTACGCCGCGCGGGAGGGACCCGAGGCGCTCCGCGCCGCGGGCACCGCGGCCTGGATCCTGGACGCCCTGCACGAGCACGACACCGCAGCTCGTCCCTGGACGGGCGGCCGCGGCGACCGAGAGGCATGGACGACGCAAGGCGCCGTCCGGGAGCGGCTCGCGGCCGATCTCCTCGGGGCCCGCCGGGCCGCCGGCCACGCGACGCCCGTGCCGCGCGCGGACCCGGCGGAGGCCTACACCGCGATGCACCTAGCGCTCCTTGGCGTCAGCGCCGCGCTCCGGGAAACGGGACCGGCGCTCGCAGCCGCGCTGGATGCCACCTATCGGAGGATCGAGATGCAGAAGACCGATGTGCTGCTCCTCACGGCGACCGAGACCGAGACCGACGCGCTCGCCGCCGCGCTGTCCGATGCCGGGTGGCGACCCCGCACGCGCTACGACAAGGTGAACACGTACATCATCTGGGAGGGCGTCGCAGGCACCGTCGTCGCGACGGCACGGAGCGGCATGGGCACCCGAGGGGCTGGCGCGTCTGGGCTGACCGCGATCGATGCGATACGCGAGCTCGGCCCGCAGGTCGTCATTGCCGTCGGCATCGCGTTCGGCGTGGACGACACCGAACAGCCCATCGGGCGTGTGCTCGTGTCTACCCGCCTCGCGGACTACGAGAGCGCGAGGATCGGCACCGGTGCCAGCGGCGAGCAGACCGTCATCGAGCGCGGCGAGCAGCTCAACGCCCACCCGCTGGGCGTCGGGAGGTTCCAGAGCGCGTCGCTCAAGGACGCGGGGTACGACGTGGAGTACGGGCTGATCATCACCGGCGACAAGCTCGTGGACAACGCCGAGTTCCGAGACGCGCTGATCGCCAGGTTCCCGGAGGCTGTCGGCGGGGAGATGGAGGGCGCAGGCATCAAGGACGCGGCGGCCCGGGAACTCGTCCCCTGGCTCATCGTCAAAGCTGTCTGCGACCACGGTGCGAACAAGTCCGCCGGGAAGAAGGAGAAGCAGGCCAAGGCAGCGCGCGCAGCCGCGGGCGCCGTCGTGCACGTGCTGGCGAGGGGAGCGTTCGCTCCACAGCCCGGCTAGTTTCGGCCGCCCTCAGGTCGCAGGCGCCGGTACGCAGACGGCGAAGGCGCCGACGGCGAATGCGCGGACGGCGTACCCCTCCACGCATTCGGCGGTCCTGGGCCGCCCAGAAGCGCCCGTTCCGTCCGTGCAGGGACTCCCAAGGCAGGGTGTAGGCATGCAACTCGTCCGCTACGCGACGATCGACCTGACGCGCCCTGCGCCGCAGGATCAGACGGCGCTGACATATCGGGCCACGAACGGCATCGAGGTCACTGTCGTGGACC
>JAODAX010000114.1 GCA_025463675.1 Naasia sp.
GTGGTCGACGATCAGACGCGCCAGCCGCAGCCGTGCACGAGGGGTCAAAGCAGCGTTGGCATGGGTAGCGTGGGACACGAAGACCTCCCGGGTCGTGGAGCGGTTCCTAGGTAGCTCCACTCCACGCCCGGAGGTCTTCGCCTTCCAAGCCCATTCAGATCGTGTCGTCACACGATCTCGACCAACGTGCCCGATCAGTACAGCTAGGTCAGACTGACACAAGTGCGTGCAGCGCCCTCAGCGACAACTTCACTTGGATGGGGCGCGTCATACTCCGGACCGACCCCGCCTCGGGAGGACCTGATAGTGAGAACTGCCCACGTGACGCGTCATAGCACTCGCCTGCGAGGCGCCCTGCTGCCCATCCTGCTCGGCATGATCGCCTCCACGCTGATTTCTCTGCCTGCCCACGCCGACAGCCGTGCCAACCGTCCGGGAGAGCGGCAGTGGACACACCAGATGAGCGGTGAGTTCGCCCGGTTCGGAGCCGTGGCGACCGACCCGGCCAACAGGACCGTCTACGTCTACGGGATCCGCCAACCGCACGACAGCGCGGAGTCCGAGTCCTTCGTCCGAGCGATCCACCGTCGCACGGGCAAGACACTGTGGACCACGCCGGCGCCGCAAATCTACGCCGACGTCGAGCTCATGGTCGATGGCACGCGCGGTCACATCACGTTGAGCGGCGGTTACGACAGCCCCGCCGCGGTCACGGTCCTTGATCGCCAAGGCAACCTCGTCTGGCAGAGCACGGGCGCGGTCGGGCGCACGCTTGCCGCCGTGGATCCCACCAGCGGCCAGACGTGCACGGTGAGCCAGGACCGTGGGTCGGGGACCACCTGGACGACTGCCTGCTGGAGCGCGGAGGGTGTGGCGCTGTTCAGCGACCGCTATGAGTCCGGGGCCGGGCCCGGGTCTGGCAGCCGACCCCTCGACATCGAGATTGACAGCGCCACCGGGGCGGTCGTGGTGCTGGGGCAGCACCGATTCGGAGACCAGAACGGGATCGGGCTGAACCGGATGGTGATCTCAGCCCACTCCCCGCACGGCGACCTGCTGTGGCGCACTGACTCCTACGCAGGCCCCCGCGCGCAAGGAGTCGACCTGGAGATCAACCCGCACAATGGTCGTATCTACGCCTTCGGTCAGGTCCGCCGGAGCAGCCTGTTCTTGCACGGCCTGAGGGCCGACAGCGGGCAGCTGTTGTTTCGTCGCACTTGGTCGGCCGGCAGGAAGGGGCGCCTCAGCTTGGCACAGCACCTCGTCTCCCTACCGGGCTCGGGCAATCTGGTGGCCACCGGCCTGCACGGCAGAACTCTGCAGATCGTGACTGTGAATGCAGCCGGCCGACGGGTACGTGTCGCGCGGACCACCGTCCAGGGCGACGCGCCCTTGGTCACCCAGGATCCGCGGCGCCGCGTCCTGCTCGCCTTCTCGCCGGACCAACGGAGTCTGGTCGTCGAGAGCTACTCGATGCGGGCTCACCGGCTCTGGCGCTGGTCGACGAAGCTGCGGAAGAGCAGCACGGTCATGGCTATGGGACCCGCGGCGCTCGATCCACGGACCGGACGCTACGTCGTGGCCACGGAGCAGCGGGGTCGAGCGATCCTGCACGCCTTCGAGGGATGAACCAGAAGGACCTGTGCGTCACCGTCAGGAATCCACCCTGGCAAGACCCAACACCCGCGATAGGGGTGAGCACCCATCGCTGCAAGCCGTCACGAGTGTTGTTACGCGGCGATGTGCCGCACCTCAGTAGGACACGTCCCTGTCACCCATGACGAAGCTGGGCCAAGCCGCCAGGTCGTCTCAACTCGGAGTCCTGGCGCCGCGAGACCTACGGCGCGGATGCCCGTGAGCCTCAGATGAAGGGCAGGAGAGCCTCGATCGAGTCCGTCGGCGTCTTCAGGGCGATGCCGGTCCCGATCGCGCGGAGCTTCCAGGTCGACCCGTCGCGGAACAGCTTCGCCATGACGAGCCCCGTCTCTCGGACCCCGAGCGTGAGGGTGAAGCGGGCCAGCTCGGTGCCGTTGTCGTCGATGAGCCGGCAGTAGGCGTTGTGGATGAACTCCAGGGAGTGCCCCTGATAGCTGGTGACCAGGAACAGGATCGATTCGACCTTGGGGTAGACCTGACTGAGGTCCACGGTGATCACCTCGTCGTCACCCTGGCCCTTGACGGTGGTGTTGTCGCCCAGGTGGACCACCGAGCCGTCACGGGTCGCGAGGTTGTTGAAGAAGGCGAGGTCGAAGAACGCGCCGTTGGCGAACTGCACGGCCGAGGCGTCGAGGTCGATCGGCGGCGCGCCGCTGGCGATGAAGCCGGCCGTCGGGTTGTGGTCCCAGCCGACGGCCATCTGCACCTTGGTCAGGGTCTGCCCGTCCTCGGCGCTGAGGGTCAGCTCCTGGCCCTCGGTCAGCTCGATCACGGGGCGCTCCTCCGGTAGGCGATGCTTGCGAACGTACAGGGCACATCCCTCGTGCGATGGCCGACCGTCAGGACGACGACGTCCCAGCGATGTTGACCAGCCAGCCGATCCCGAACCTGTCGGTCAGCATCCCGAACTCGTCGCCCCAGGGCGCCGCCTCGAGCGGCTGGCGTACCTGGCCGCCCTCGGACAGGCCGGCGAACCAACGGCGCAGCTCCTCCGCGTCCTCGGACCCGCCGGACAGGCTGACCGAGATGTTGTCGCCGAACGTCACCTGCACCATCTCCGGCGGGGCGTCGGCGCCCATGAGCGTGATGCCACCGGGCGTCTGGAGCTGGCCGTGCATGACCTGGGTGGCCAAGGGGCCCTCGGTTCCCATGTCGCCGAAGGTCATGATGGTGAGCTCACCGCCCAGCACGGACTGGTAGAACTCCATCGCCGCGCGCGCCTGGGCGTCCGGGAAGTTGAGGTAGGGGTTGAGCGTGATCGACATGGCCGGGTCCTCTCGAGGTGGGGGTGGATCCAACCTAGGAGAGACCTGCGACGGGGGAAAGGTCACCGCAGAGGTGCCGAGGAGCCCGACCCGGGTCGGACTCACTCGTCGACGTGCCGGTCGGTGAACTCCCCGTAGTAGTCGGCGTGCTCCCCCTGCGCCTCGTCACCCCAGGTGTCCCGGTCGTAGTCGGGGGCGGCCTTGATGGCAGCCTTCGACATGTTGACGACCACGATCTCGTTCTCGTGGTCGACGCCGGAGACGGTGCCCGCCGGGATCAGTCGCAGCTTGCCGAAGATCCAGAAGCCCGTGTCGACCACGAGCCAGCGGCGCGCGGCCTCGGTGCTGGCCTCGTCGATCGTGCCGATGGCCCCGTCTCGTGCGTGCACCTCGTAGCCGACGAGGTCGCTCTGGCGGATCCAGTCGTCGTTCTTGTAGCTCCACACGATGTCGTCCATCCTCGCGACGCTGCCACAGCACGTCACCGCGGGTCACCCCCGCCGGGGTGGAGGAGCAGCACCGTCAGTCGGAGCCGGAGTGCCCGCGGAGCAGGTCGCCGAAGGGGGTCACATCGGACTCCACCTGCGTTCCGGGCGTACGGCGGGGGCGCGCGGCGAGGTCGGGTGCGAACCCGCCGACTCCGTAGTCGCCCTGGCTGAGCACGTTGGCCGCCAGCTCGGACGCGGCGCGCGTGATCCGGTCGGAGAGCCCGTGGCTGCCGAAGTCCTCGGTGGCCGCGAACACGCCCGTCGGTACGACGATCGCGCGGAGGTAGGCGAAGAGCGGCCGCATCGCGTGGTCGAGCACCAGCGAGTGCCGGGTGGACCCGGCGGTCGCGGCGATCAGGACCGGCGTACCGGTCAGCGAGTCGGGGTCGAGGGCGTCGAAGAACATCTTGAACAGCCCGCTGAAGCCGGCGTTGAAGACCGGGGTCACGGCGATCAGGCCGTCGGCGGCGGAGACCCGCTCGCGCAGCTCGGTGAGCCGCGGCGTCGGGATGCCGCCGGTGACCATGAACGTGGCCAGCTCGCCGGCGACCTCGCGCAGCTCGATGAAGTGCACCTCCACCGACTCGCCGCGCGCGGTGACCTGCGCCGAGGTGGCCTCGGCGAGCTGGTCGGCGAGGAGCCGGGTGGACGACGGGACGGTCAGCCCCGCCGTCACGACGACGATGCGTCGGCTCATGCCTGCACCTCGACCCGGGCCCGGGCGGGCTCGACGAGGTGGTGCGGGGCGTCGGGGCCGGCAGCGACGAGCGAGGCGTGGGTGGGCGGGTCGCTGGGCACGTGGGCGGGACGACGGCGCTCGAACTCCTTGCGGAGCACGGGCACGACCTCGGTGCCGAGCATCTCCACCTGCTCCATCACCAGCGACGTCGGCAGGCCGGCGTGGTCGACGAGGAAGAGCTGGCGCTGGTAGTCGCCGGCGTAGTCGGCGAAGCCCAGGGTGCGCTCGATGACCTGCTCGGGGGTGCCGACGGTCAGCGGGGTCATCTCGGTGAAGTCCTCCAGCGACGGGCCGTGGCCGTAGACCGGGGCGTTGTCGAAGTAGGGGCGGAAGACCCGCTTGGCCTCGGCCTCGGTGGAGGCCATGAACACCTGCCCGCCGAGCCCGACGTAGGCCTGGTCGGCGGCGCCGTGGCCGTAGTGCTCGAAGCGGCGGCGGTAGAGCTTGACCATCGCCTCGGTGTGCTCCTTGTTCCAGAAGATGTGGTTGTGGAAGAAGCCGTCACCGTAGTAGGCCGCCTGCTCGGCGATCTCGCTGCTGCGGAT
>JAODAX010000109.1 GCA_025463675.1 Naasia sp.
CGGAGTCGGTGATCGGGCTCTACAAGACCGAGCTCATCAAGCCGAGGCGGCCGTGGCAGGGCCTCGACGATCTCGAGCTCGCCACCGCGGAATGGGTCGACTGGTTCAACCGCCGCCGGCCCTTCGAGTACTGCGACGATCTCACGCCGGTCGAGGCAGAGCAGGCTCACTACGCTCACCACCAGACCCGACACCGGTCGGAGTCTCAAACTAGAAAGTCTCCGGACTCACCGGGGCGGTTCAGACCGGCCTCATATTCGAGCGTTGTCGACACCGAGTCGCTCCGGGCCCCCGGCGCACTTCTCCGCCGTGTATGCGCACAAGCCGACCCGCGGGGCCTGCTGCCCTCGCGCGGCCACAGCAATCCCCCGGCGCGGCCTCTCGACTACAACTGGGACCTGACCGCCATCGGTCCGATGGCACGCAGCGGGGCCGACCTGAGCCTCCTCCTCACCTCCCGGCCGAGCCGACGACACGAGCGACGCACGGCGCCGGGGCCTCGTCGCCCAGCGGCCGCCGTCTTCCCGTGCTGATCGTGGACACCCAACCGCTGGTCGGCACGGCTATGGAATCCGCGACACTTACCAGGACCTGGGGGCGGCCCCGCGCAAGGCCGGAGCGACGTGGACACCGAGCTGCGCCGCTGTCTGTCCACGCGGAATCGGCGCGCCTGCACATGAGGATGCTGCTGGTATCAATCGTGGTTAACTACCCTGAGGAGTTGTCCGCGCACGGACAGGCCACCGCGGCGGCGCTCGCGATGACCGACGTCAGCCCAGCGGTCACGGGGGCCGGTGCTCAGCCACCGCGGCTGGCTCGCAGCCGACTCCATGCGCAGCCGTCACCGGGAGCGTGACGCGCCCTGCTCTCCGCCCTTCGACGTCGTCTTGTGCCCCACGTCGCCACGACGGCCTTCGGCCACGACTACAGGCCCCACCCGCAGAGCCCTCGATCACACCGACCAGCTGGTGGACCGGGGTCGAGGACGCGCTCCGTTGCGGTCGCGGAGCTCCTCGATCGCGAGCTTGGTGTCTTCACGCCCCACCAGCCCTGGCCTGACCGGGTCCCCGCCCGGCTTCACCGCCGCCGTCGCGAGACGTGGTGGCGAGCCCGGATCGGGAATCGCGTGTCACAATGCGCCGGTGGGCCAGACAGAAGCACCAACACGCGCGGTCCAAGGCACCTCGATCTGGCGGCTCCCTGGGATGGCCCCCCTCCTAGTCATGTCGATGAGCGGCTTCTGCGGCTACGCCGCCCTAGTGTCAGCGACCCCGATGTGGGCGGTGCACGGCGGCGGCGGGACCACCGGAGCGGGAGCGGTGAACGGCGTACTGATGGGCTTCACCGTCCTCACCCAGCCGTTAGTTCCCCGTGCCCTCCGCTGCGCTGGCTGGGGTTCGGTCATGGTCCTCGGGCTCCTCCTCCTCGGCATCCCCTCGCTGCTCCACCTGCTGACCGACAGCCTGGGCGTCACGCTTGCCCTGTCTGCGGTTCGCGGCTTGGGCTTCGGGATCCTCACCGTCACCAGTAGCGCCGCGATCGCGGAGCTGGTCCCGAAGCCACAGCGCGGAGTGGCTATCGGCACCTACGGCCTTTCCATCGCGGGGCCGCAAATCGTGTTGCTGCCACTGTGCCCCTGGCTAGCCACGGACGTGGGCTTCTGGGCCGTCTTCGTCGTTGGCGCTCTGCCGCTCGTGGGGTGTGCACCCGCGCTCGCCCTGGCACGACGACTCCCCCGCGACCCCGCCGTGGTCGTGGGTATCGAGCCGGTTCAGCGTCGAGGTCACACCTACCGGGTGCTGCTGCGCCCCACGACCCTGCTCCTCGTCGTCACCCTCGCCGGAGGTGCGCTCATTACGTTCCTCCCGCAGATTGCCCACTCTGTCTGGGTCACAGTCGCTGGTCTGCTCCTGCTCACCGGCAGCTCGGCCGTGAGCCGCTGGGCGGTCGGAGGACCGGCCGATCGCTACGGTTCCCAACCGTTCATGTGGCCCCTGATCCTGCTCGCCGCGGCCGCCATGGCCGTCGTGGCCTTCGCCCTCCACCTGGGCGACGCAGGCGCAGCCGGACTGCTGCTCGTGGCCGCCATGGCAGTCTTGGGGGTCAGCTACGGCGCGCTGCAGACCCTCACTCTCCTGGTCTCCTTCGAGTCCGTGAAGCCACACGAGTACGGCGTGGCGAGCGCCGTGTGGAACGTCGGCTTTGACAGCGGTACGGGGCTGGGAGCCGTCCTGGTCGGGGCCCTCGCCGCAGGCACGTCGTTTCCCGTCGCGCTGGGGTGCACGGCTGCCGTGCTGCTGCTCGCCCTGCCGCTCGCCGTGTGGCGACCACGGGCCTCGTCGGCCGTCACTGCGCCCCCCTCGCCCTGACCGGCGGAAAAGCCCCAGACCACGCCCGCGGCGCAGACCTCGACGTGCTCGGACTGGGCCCGCTCGCCAGTCAGGTACACGTGGCGGGAGACGTCACTTGTCCACAAAGTCGCGGGTTCGAAACAGAAACTTGGCACAGTGACGCACCTCACGCAGCACCCTACCGTCGTACCAGAGTCAGAACAGGCCGTCCCCGCCGCCACCGCGGCAGGACCGCTGTCCTGCCAAACCCGCAGGACTGCAATCACGTCCGACGGACGGGGCTTATCAGAACCTACGAGAGAGTGACCAGTGACGAGTGACGAGGACAGCAGTACGCCGAGGGAACGCGTGTGGGACCGATTCCTCAGCGACAACGACCGCAAGATCTTCACCCAGTCTGGATACGGGGCCCGCGAAGGCTACGGGAAGCGGCCGTGTCTGTTGGTCGTGGACGTCACCCTCGGGTTCGACGGAGACGAGTCCCTCCCGATCGACGTCTCGAACCAACAGTGGCCGGACAGCTGCGGTGAGGTCGGCTGGGCCGCCGTCGGTTGGATCAGGACGCTCCTCGACGCCGCACGAGCCGCCGGCATCCCGGTCATCCACACCACCGGCATCGAAGCCAACGACCCGGGGATCGGAGCCGGCCGCTGGGCCGACAAGAACAGTCGGTGGTTCGAGGCCCC
>JAODAX010000044.1 GCA_025463675.1 Naasia sp.
GAGCCGGATGACGCGGCGCTGCTCGGTCTCGCCCGGGCGAAGGTCCAGCGCAAGGGCTGCGACTACCTCGTTGTCAACAGGGTGGGGTGGACGACGGGTTTCTCACAGCCCGACAACACGGTCACGATCATCGATCTGGCCGGAGATATAGTGATGGAGGCCGCCGGGAGCAAATCGCTGGTGGCCCACCGTCTTCTGGACCTGCTCGCCTGAGCGGCAGCACACGCAGGCCACCACAGCATCTCGACCCCCGGGGTACCCACATGAGCACGTCACCGACGCCCGAGCTGCGCCTCTTCACGTCAGAATCCGTCACCGAGGGGCATCCTGACAAGATCTGTGACCAGATCTCCGACAGCATCCTCGACGCACTGCTCACGGTCGACCCGCACTCGCGGGTCGCCGTCGAGACCCTCGTCACGACGGGTCTCGTGCACGTCGCCGGAGAGGTCACCACCGACGGTTACGTCGACATCCCGACCCTCGTGCGCGACAAGATCACCTCGATCGGCTACGACTCGTCCGAGGTCAGTTTCGACGGCCGCAACTGCGGCGTGACGGTCTCGATCGGCTCCCAGTCGCAGGACATCGCGCAGGGCGTCGACACGGCCCTCGAGGCGCGCGGGGGAGACAGCGACGCGCTCAACGCGCAGGGCGCCGGCGACCAGGGGCTCATGTTCGGCTTCGCCACGAGGGAGACGCCGCAGTTCATGCCGCTGCCGGTCTGGCTCGCCCACCGGCTCGCCGAGCGCCTCGCCCAGGTGCGCAAAGACCACCTCGTCGACTTCCTCCGGCCCGACGGCAAGACCCAGGTGACGATCGGCTACGACGGGTTCACGCCGCGCAGCGTCGACACGGTCGTGCTCTCGACCCAGCATTCGCCGAAGGTGAGTTCCGAGCAGCTCGAGCACGACGTCGTCGAACTGGTGATCCGCCCCGTGCTCGAGGACGCCGCCCGCGAGGTCGACGGCCTCGACTTCTCGTCGGTGCGCTATCTCATCAACCCGACCGGCCGGTTCGAGATCGGCGGGCCCAAGGGCGACGCGGGCCTCACCGGGCGCAAGATCATCGTCGACACCTACGGCGGCGCGAGCCGGCACGGCGGTGGCGCCTTCAGCGGCAAGGACCCGTCGAAGGTCGACCGCTCGGCCGCCTACGCGATGCGCTGGGTCGCCAAGAATGCGGTCGCCGCGGGCCTCGCCGACCGGCTGGAGGTGCAGGTCGCGTACGCGATCGGCCGGGCCGCCCCCGTCGGGCTCTACGTGGAGACGTTCGGCACCGGCGCCGTGTCGGACGAGACGATCATCGACGCGATCCGCGAAGTGTTCGACCTCCGGCCGGCCGCTATCATCCGTGACCTCGACCTCCTGCGGCCTCGCTACGCGCAGACGGCCACCTACGGACACTTCGGCCGCGAACTGCCCGACTTCACCTGGGAGCGCCTCGACCGGGTCGACGACCTGCGCTCCGCGGCCGCCCTCTGAGCCGGGCATGACGACGGGTCCCGCGGTCGCGCGGGTGCTCCTCGACAGCCCGCTGCCGCAGCTCGACCACCTCTTCGACTACCGGGTGCCGGACGAGCTGCGGCACGCCGTCACGCCCGGAATCCGGGTCCGCGTGCCCCTGCGGATGGCCCGACGGATCGCGGACGCGTACGTCGTCGAGACCGCGGACGATTCCGACGTTCCCGGCGAGCTCAGCCCCATTGAGGCCGTCGTCTCCGAGCAGCCGGTGCTGACCCCCGAGGTATACGCGCTCGCCCGCGCCGTTGCGGACCGCGCCGCCGGCAACGCCAGCGACGTACTGCGCCTCGCGATCCCGCGACGCGCCGTCCGCGTCGAGAAGGCGTGGCGGGATGGCAAGCGGCCGACGGAGAAGGAGCCGGCCCCGGCGGGCGAGATCACCGGCTATCGGGACGCGCTGATGCTCGCGCCCGGCTCCCGCGTCGCCGTCGATGCGATCCCCGGGCTGGTGCACGCCGGCGAGTGGGTCGGCGCCTGGGCGCTGACCCTCGCGCAGCTCGCTGTCCGGGAGGTCGCGCGCGGCCGCAGCGCCATCCTGGTCGTGCCGGACTACCGCGACCAGGACCAGCTCGAGGCGGCGCTCGCCTCCCTCGACGCCGCTCCGGTGCTGCGGCTCGACGCCCGGCAGACGAACCCGGAGCGCTACGCCGCCTTCCTCGGCGCGCTCGAGGACCGGCCGTGCATTGTCGTGGGCAACCGCTCCGCCGTCTACGCGCCGGTCGCCCGGCCGGGCCTCCTCGCCGTGTGGAACGACGGCGACGGGCTGCTCGCCGAGCCCCTCGCGCCGTACGTGCACGCCCGCGACGCCGCGCTCATCCGGCAGGAGCAGAGCGGCTGCACGCTCGTCCTTCTCTCGCTCGCCCGGTCGGTGGCGACCCAGCGCCTCGTCGAGCTGGGCTGGCTGACCCCGATCACCCCGTCGCCGCTGCGCGCACCCGCCGTCGTGCTCACCCCCGACGACCCGACCAGCCCGCGCATCCCGCCGGCCGCCTGGCGCGCGGCGCGCGAGGCGCTCCAGTTCGGGCCGGTGCTGATCCAGGTCGCCCGGCCGGGCAACGCCGCCCTCGACGCCCTGCGCGCCGGAACGCCGATGGCGCCCGACGTGGGCCGCACCGCTCACGACCTCGGGCGCGCCTTCCCGGGGGTCGTGATCCGCGTCTCCGATGGTGAGCGGCCGGTGGAGCGGGTCGACGCGGACCCCGCCATCGTCATCGCCACCCGCGGCGCCGAGCCGATCGCCGACGGCGGCTACGCGGCCGTCCTGCTGCTCGACGGGCCCCGGCTTCTGATGCGGGAGAGCGCCCGCGTGGCCGAGGACTGCCTGCGCTGGTGGTCGGCGGCGGCGAGCCTCGCCGCACCGAACGCGCGGGTGCACCTCGTCGGCGTGGGCGGCCCGCTCGGCCGGGCGATGGCCACCTGGCGCCAGACGGACTTCCTCGCCCGGGAGCTGGCCGAGCGGCGTCAGCTCCGCTTCCCGCCCGCGGTGCGGATCGCCACGGTCAGCGGGCCCTCGCACACCGTCGAGACCGTCGTCGCCGAGGCAACGGAGGCGGGCGCCACGATCATCGCGACCGAGCCGGACGACGGGCTGCTGCGCACCATCCTCCGCTTCGACTACGCGCACGGGGCCGCCGTCGCCGGAGCGCTCCGCACCGGCATCATCCGCGCCGCGACCGGACGCCGCCCGCGCCCCGACGGCCAAGGGCGCGACCGACGCCCGGCACCTACACTCAGAGTCCGGATGGACGACCCGGATGCGCTCTGACGCCGGGGCGGGAGGGGGAACCGGATGAGGCTGGTCTTCGCGGGCACGCCCGCGGCCGCCGTTCCGAGCCTCGACGCCCTCGCGGCAGGACCCCATGAGATCGCCGCAGTACTCACGCGTCCGGACGCGCCGGTCGGACGCAAGCGGGTGCTCACCGCCTCGGCCGTCGCCGACCGGGCAGCCGAGCTCGGCCTGCCCGTCGACAAGCCCGCGCGCCTCGACGACGCGTACCGGGAGCGGTTGGCCCTCCTCGCGCCCGATCTGGGCGTCGTCGTCGCGTACGGCGCCCTTCTGCGCCCCCCGATCCTCGACCTGCCGCGGCTCGGCTGGGTCAACCTGCACTTCTCCCTGCTCCCGCGCTGGCGCGGCGCGGCGCCCGTGCAGCGAGCTGTGCTCGCGGGCGACCGGGAGACCGGCGCGAGCGTGTTCCGGCTGGAGGCCGGCCTGGACACGGGCCCGGTGCTCGGCACCCTCCGCTGCACCATCGGGCCGGAGGAGACCTCGGGCGAGCTGCTCGACGCCCTCGCCGACAGCGGCGCACGCCTCCTCGCCGACATCGTCGACCGCCTCGGCGACGGCACCGCGGTCGCCATCCCCCAGCAGGGCGAAGCGACCCTCGCGCCCAAGCTGACCCTCGCCGACGGCGCCGTCGACTGGCGGCAGCCGGCGGAGCGGGTGCTCGACCGAGTGCGCGGCGCGACGCCCGAGCCGGGCGCTTACCTCCTCCTCGGCGCGGATCGCCTCAAGGTGCTCGCCGCACGCCGCTCCTCCGCGGTCGACGTGCCCGCGGGGAAGCTCGCCCTAGCCGGCAAGGCGGTGCTGCTCGGCACCGGCAGCACGCCGCTCGAGCTCGTCACGGTGCAGCCGCCCGGCAAGCGCCCGATGGACGCGGCCTCCTGGTGGCGTGGACGTGCCGCCGGAGCGCCGACGCAGGCAGGCCTCGAGGAGGCAGCGGCATGACCGGGCGCGCCGCCGCCGTGCAGCCCGCGCGGAGGGTCGCCCTGGAGGTGATCCGCGCCGTGTCGGCCGACGACGCCTACGCCAACCTGCTGCTTCCGGCCCGGGTGCACCGCGCCGGCCTCGACACCGCGGACGCCGCCCTTGCCACCGAGCTGACCTACGGCACCCTCCGCCGGTCCGGCTACTACGACCGGGTGATCGAGCTCGCCTCGGGTCGGCCGACCGCGCGCATCGACCCGCCGCTGCTCGACATCCTGCGGCTCGGCGCCCATCAGCTGCTGTCGATGCGGGTAGCCCCGCACGCCGCCGTGAACGAGGCGGTCGTGCAGGCGAAGTCGTCGGGCGCCCGCTCGGGCAGCGGCTTCGTCAACGGGGTGCTCCGCACCATCGCCCGGACCGACCGCGAGGAGTGGCTGCACCGCGTCCTCGACGGCACCGCCGACGGCGACGGCGCGGCGGACGAGCGGCTGTCCGTGCTGCACTCGCACCCCGCCTGGGTGGTGCGGGCCTTCCGCGACGTGCTCGCCGCCGACGGTCGCGAGTCGGAGCTCAGCTACCTGCTGGAGGCCGACAACGCGCCTCCCAAGGTGGGTCTCGTCGCGCTGCCCGGCCTCGCCGAGCGGGGCGCCGTCGGCCTGCCGAGCACCGAGTTCTCGCCGATCGGCCTGGTGCTCGGCAGCGGCGACCCGCTCGCCCTGCCCGCGGTGCGCGACGGGGTGGTGCGCGTGCAGGACGAGGGCTCGCAGCTCGCGGCGCTCGCACTCTCCCGCGCCCGCCCGGTGCGCGCGGGCGAGCGGTGGCTCGACATGTGCGCCGGGCCGGGCGGCAAGGCGGCGGTCCTCGCCGCGGAGGCGGCCGAGGGCGACGCGTCGCTCGTCGCCAACGAGGTGGTGCCGGGCCGCGCCGACCTCGTGCAGGGGGCGCTCGACGCCGTGCCGGGCGTGCACGAGGTGGTCGTCGGCGATGCGCGACGGTACGCCGACGGGAGTTCCGGGCGGTTCGACCGCATCCTGCTCGACGCGCCGTGCACCGGTCTCGGCGCTCTGCGCCGTCGGCCGGAGGCCCGCTGGCGGAAGTCGCTCGAGGACGTCGCCTCCCTCGTCCCGTTGCAGCACGAGCTGCTCTCCGCGGCGGTCGGGGCGCTGCAGCCGGGCGGGCTGCTCGCCTACGTCACCTGCTCGCCGCACCGGGAAGAGACCCGCGAGGTGGTCGCCGCCGCCCTCGAGCGGCACCCCGAGCTGGAAGCGCTGGACACGGGCGCCGTCCTCGAATCGGTCACCGGCGGGGCCTTGCGCGACGCTGGCGTCGGCCTGTCCGCCCAGCTGTGGCCGCACCGGCACGGCACCGACGGCATGTTCATCGCCCTGCTGACGAAGTCCGGCGGCACCCCCGCCGCTCCGTAGACTCCTGGGGTGGCGATCCGCATCCACCCGAGCATCCTCAACGCCGATTTCGCGAACCTCGAGCGCGAGGTTCAGCGGCTCGACGGCGCGGATGCCGTGCACGTCGACGTGATGGACAACCACTTCGTGCCGAACCTCACTTTCGGGCAGACCATGGTGGAGCGCCTCGCCGAGGTCAGCCCGCACCCCCTCGACGTGCACCTGATGATCGAGGATGCGGACCGCTGGGCGCCCGGCTACGCCTCTGCGGGCGCCGCGAGCGTCACCTTTCACGCGGAGGCGGCGCGCGACGCGGGGGCGGTGGCGCGCGCCATCCGTGCCGCGGGCGCGCACGCCGGGATCGCGCTGAAGCCGGGCACCCCGGCGGAGCCGTGGCTGGACCGCCTCGACGAATTCGACCTGGTGCTGGTGATGACGGTGGAGCCCGGCTTCGGCGGTCAGACCTTTCTGGACTCGACGATGCCGAAGCTCGCCCAGCTGGCGGCGGCCCGCGGCGCGCGCGACATCCGCCTGCAGGTGGACGGGGGAGTGACAACCGCCACCATCGTGACCGCCGCGTCCCACGGCGCCGACACCTTCGTGGCCGGCTCGAGCGTGTTCCGCTCCGGCGACCCGGCGGCCGCGATCCGTTCCCTCCGCGACGCCGTCCTCACCGAGCGCGGTACGGAACACCGAGCGCGGTAGGTGCACACACCGCGCTCGGTGTCTCACACCGCGCGAAGTGGTGCACGCACCGCGCTCGGCGAAGCGCCCGCCGCCACGGACACCCGCGGCCCGGCCCGGCACCGGCCGGCGATACCGGTACCCTGATCTATCGTGAAATCCTTCGACGACCTCTTCACGGAGCTGAGCGATAAGGCGCGCCTCCGTCCCGAGGGTTCGGGCACCGTCGCCGAGCTCGACGCCGGCGTGCACGCGATCGGCAAGAAGATCGTCGAGGAGGCGGCCGAGGTGTGGATGGCGGCCGAGCACGAGTCGGATGAGCGGCTCGCCGAGGAGGTCTCGCAGCTGCTCTATCACCTGCAGGTGATGCTGCTCGCCCGGGGGCTCGGCCCGGAGGACGTCTACCGACATCTGTGATGTCCCGTCCGCGTCCTGTTCCCCTCCCCACCGAAGGCTTCCCATGCTCAAGATCGCCGTGCCCAACAAGGGCACGCTCAGTGAGACGGCCGTGGACATGCTCCGCGATGCCGGCTACGCGGTGCGCCGCGACCCGAAGGAGCTGATCGTCGCCGACCCCCGGAACGGCGTCGAGTTCTTCTACCTCCGTCCCCGCGACATCGCCACCTACGTCGGCTCCGGCGCGCTCGATGTCGGCGTCACCGGCCGGGACCTCCTGCTCGACTCGGGCTCCCCGGCGCTCGAGGTGCAGGAGCTCGACTTCGGCGCGTCCACGTTCCGATTCGCCGGCCCGGTCGGCCGCTTCGACGCCATCGCCGACCTCGCCGGCGCTCGCGTCGCCACCAGCTACACCGGCCTGGTGGGCGAGTTCCTCCGCCGTGAGGGCGTCGAGGTGGACCTCATCCACTTGGACGGCGCCGTCGAGTCGGCGGTCCGGCTCGGGGTCGCCGACGCGGTGGCCGACGTCGTGGAGACCGGCAGCACACTGCGCAAGCAGGGGCTCGACATCTTCGGCCCGGTGATCCTCCAGTCGAGCGCCGTGCTCATCGCCACCGACCCGCAGAAGGCGGGGATCGACACGCTCCTGCGCCGCCTGCAGGGCGTCATGGTGGCCCGCCAGTACGTGCTGATGGACTACGACCTGCCGGCCGAGCTGGTCGATGCGGCATCCGCGGTCACGCCCGGGCTCGAGTCGCCGACCGTATCGCCGCTGCGGGACACCGGTTGGGTCGCGGTGCGCGTGATGGTGCCCCGGCACGACACGAACCAGGTCATGGACGACCTGTACGCGATCGGCGCCCGGGCGATTCTCGTCAGCCCGATCCACGCAGCGCGGATCTAGGCGCCGCGATGAGCCTCGCGATCCGGGTCATCCCGTGCCTCGACGTGGCGGACGGCCGCGTCGTCAAGGGCGTCAACTTCCAGAACCTGCGGGACGCCGGCGACCCCGTCGGCCTCGCCCGCAGCTACTACGAGCAGGGCGCCGACGAGATCACCTTCCTCGACGTGACTGCGACGACCGAGGGCCGCGCCACCACCTACGAGATGGTGCGCCGCACCGCCGAGCAGGTGTTCGTCCCGCTCACGGTGGGCGGCGGCGTCCGCTCGCCGGAGGATGTCGCCCGGCTGCTGGCGAGCGGCGCGGACAAGGTCGGCGTGAACAGCGCCGCGATCGCCCGCCCGCAGCTGATCGCCGACATCGCGGACCGGTTCGGCGCCCAGGTGGTGGTCCTCTCCCTGGACATCACGCGGGACCCCGCCGCCGAGTCGGGCTTCGTGGTCACCACGCACGGCGGCCGGCGCCGCACCGAGCTCGACGCGGTCGCCTGGGCGGTGGAGGCGGTGCGCCTCGGCGCCGGTGAGCTGCTCGTCAACTCGATCGACGCGGACGGCACCAAGGACGGCTTCGACCTGGCGCTGGTGCGCGCGATGCGCGCGGCCAGCACCGTGCCCGTCATCGCGTCCGGCGGCGCCGGCGCGCTCGAGCACTTCGCCCCCGCGGTGGAGGCGGGCGCCGACGCGGTGCTCGCCGCCTCCGTGTTCCACTCCGGGCAGTTCACGATCGGCGACGTCAAGCAAGCGCTCGCCCGGAAGGGGATCGAGACGCGATGACCGACACCGCCGCCGTAGTCGCCCGCGCCCGCTTCGACGCCTCCGGGCTGCTGCCCGCGATCATCCAGGAGGAGGGCTCGCGCGATGTCCTCATGCTCGGCTGGATGGACGCCGAGGCGCTGCGCCGCACCCTCACCGAGGGACGCGTGACGTTCTGGTCGCGCAGCCGCCGCGAGTACTGGCGGAAGGGCGACACGTCGGGCAATGTGCAGTACGTGCGTGCCGCCGCGCTCGACTGCGACGGCGACACGCTGCTCGTCACCGTCCACCAGGTGGGTCCCGCCTGCCACACCGGCGCCCACGCATGCTTCGACGTGGACCCGCTGGAGCCGGCGACCGCGCGAGGAGAGGGTTCAGATGGCTAGCACCACGCGCGCGGAGTTCGAGGAGCTGCTGCCCGGCCACCGGGTGGTGCCCGTCGTGCGCGAGCTGTTCGCCGGCGAGGAGACCCCGGTCGGCATCTACCGGAAGCTCGCGACGCGCGCCGGCGGCCAGCCGCGCCCCGGCACGTTCCTGCTCGAGTCGGCGGAGCAGGGCGGCATCTGGTCGCGCTGGTCGTTTATCGGCGTCTCCTCGTTCGGTGTCCTGGCCGAGCGCGACGGCCGTGCCGTCTGGCAGGGCACCGGCCTCGACGAGGAGCGCGCGTTCGGCCAGGACGGCGTGCCGGCCGGACCGCTCGACGCGATCGCGGTGCTCGTGAAGCGCTGGCGCACGCCGCCGATCCCCGGCCTGCCGCCCCTCACCGGCGGCCTCGTCGGGTTCATCGGCTGGGAGGCGATCCGCCAGATCGAGCGGCTGCCCGACGCGCCGCCCGCCGACTTCGAGGTGCCGGGACAGGCGCTCAGCTTCGTGTCCGAACTGCTCGTAGCCGACCATCGGACCGGCGCGGTGCTGCTCGTCGTCAACGTGCTCGCCGACGGCACCGTCGACTCGGACGAGCTGTGGGCGGAGGGTCAGCTCCGCCTCGACGGCCTGCAGACGCGGCTCGCCGCCCCGACCCCCGCCGACCTCTCGGTCGCCGACCTGTCGATCGTCCCCGAGCCGCGGCTGCGCACCGAGCGGGCCGACTTCCTGGCCGCCGTCGAGACGGCGAAGGAGCACATCCGCGCCGGTGACATCTTCCAGGTGGTGATCTCGCAGCGCTTCGAGCTCGACGCGACCGCGACGCCCGTCGACGTCTACCGGGTCCTGCGCACCCTCAACCCGAGCCCCTACATGTATCTCCTCGCTTTGGAGCGCCCCGACGGCGCACCGTATGCGGTGGTCGGCTCGTCTCCCGAGGCGCTCGTGAAGGTGGCCGCGGGACGCGTCTACACGCATCCGATCGCCGGCTCGAAGCCGCGCGGCGCGACCCCCGAGGAGGATGTCGCCTTCGCGGACGCGCTGGCGGGGGACCCGAAGGAGCGGGCGGAGCACCTGATGCTCGTCGACCTCGCCCGCAACGACATCTCGAAGGTGTGCGTGCCGGGCAGCGTGGAGGTGACCGAGTTCATGCGGATCGAGCGGTTCAGCCACATCATGCACCTGGTCTCGTCCGTCGAGGGGAACCTACGCCCTGACGCCGACGCGGTCGACGTGTTCCGCGCGACGTTCCCCGCCGGCACACTGTCCGGCGCGCCGAAGCCGCGGGCGCTCCAAATCATCGACGCCCTCGAGCCCGCGCAGCGCGGCATCTACGGGGGAGTGGTCGGCTACTTCGATTTCGCGGGCGACGCCGACCTGGCGATCGCGATCCGCACCGCGCTGCTCGCCGACGGCGTCGCACGCGTTCAGGCGGGCGGCGGCCTCGTCGCCGATTCGGTCCCGGAGTCGGAGTATCAGGAATCGCAGAACAAGGCGGCCGCCCCGCTGCGGGCGGTCGCGGTGGCGAACGCGCTGCGGAGGGTGCACTGAACGGGCGCCGGGCCCGCTCCGCGTCGATCGGGGCGATCGTGCTCGCCAGCGGCGCCGCGCTGCTCTCCGGCGCCCTGCCCTGGGTGACCGTGTCCCTCCGCGACGGCGGGACGACCGAGGTGTCCGGCGCCGCCGCCGCGCCGGCCGGCAGCGGCCTCGCTCTGGCCGGGCTCGCCCTCGCCGGGGCGCTCACGCTGTCGCCGACCGTCGTCCGCGTGCTTCTCGGTGCGGTGCAGGCGCTCCTCGGCGTGGGCATCGTCGCGACCGCGCTGCCTGCGCTGCTCGACCCGGCGGGTCGCAGCGAGAGCACCGTGTCGGCCCTCACCGGGGTGGCCGGCAGCCGCTCGGTGCAGGCGCTGATCGAAGCCGCCGACCCGACGGTGTGGCCGACGGTCACGGCTGCGGCGGGCGTCGCGGCGGCCCTCTCCGGGATGGCCGTGCTCGTCACCGCCCGACGCTGGCCACGCGCGGGCGCGCGTTATGGCGCCCGGGGCGCCCCGACCGCCGTGCGCAGCCCCGCCGACGACTGGGACGCGCTGTCCGGCGGCGCGGATCCCACTCGGGACGCCGACTAGACTTCCGGCATGACCTCCGAGCACTCCGAATCCGGTCACGGCGACTCGCCCGCGGCCTGGACCGCCGTCGCCGTCATGCTGGTCGGCCTGTCCGCCGCTACCCTCGGCCTGTACCTCGACCTCAGCTTCGACGAGGACTGGGGCTGGCTGCTGTGGGGCGGTGTCATCGTCACCGTGCTCGGCGCGGTACTCGGCTTCGTCCTCAAAAAGGCCGGCTTCGGCGTCGACGGACCGAGAACCGCCAAGAAGCAGCACAGCTAGGGTCCGCCGTGTCCCTGCTCGCCGACCTTGTCGCGGGCGCGCGAGCCGATGCCGCCGCTCGGCGGGAGGCGCTCCCGCTCGCCCGTCTGGAGGCGCTGGCCGCCGCCGCGGCCCCGCCTCTCGATGCCCTCGCGCACCTGCGTCCCGCCGACACGGTGAAGATTCTCGCCGAGGTCAAGCGTGCCAGCCCGTCGCGCGGTTCGCTCGCCGAGATCGCCGATCCGGCTGCCCTCGCCGCCACCTACGAGACCTCCGGCGCGAGCGCCATCAGCGTCCTCACCGAGGGGCGGCGCTTCCTCGGCTCGCTGGACGACCTGCGCGCCGTCCGCGCGGCGGTGTCCGTGCCGGTCCTGCGCAAGGACTTCCTCGTCGAGGAGTACCAGCTGCTGGAGGCGCGCGCCGCGGGCGCCGACCTGATCCTGCTGATCGTGGCCGCGCTTGACCAGCCGACCCTCCAGCGGCTGTTCGACTTCACCGCGGCACTCGGCATGACCGCCCTGGTCGAGACCCACGACGCGGGCGAGGTGGAGCGCGCGCTCGAGGTGGGCGCGCGGATCGTCGGCGTCAACGCGCGCGACCTCAGCACCTTCGAGCTCGACCAGGATCTGTTCGGCCGGCTCGCGGACCGGATTCCCGGCTCGGTCATCCGCGTAGCCGAGTCGGCCGTCCGCACCGCGACGGATGTCGCCCACTACCGCCGTGCCGGCGCCGACGTCGTGCTGGTCGGCGAGGCACTCGTCACCGGCGATCCCGCCCGCACCCTTCAGGAGTTCCTCGCCGCATGAGCGAATCAGCCCCCCTTCCCGGTCCCTACTTCGGCGAGTACGGCGGACGCTACGTCCCCGAATCGCTGGTCGCCGCCCTCGATGAGCTCACCGAGGCGTGGGAGGCGCTGAAGGTCGACCCGACCTTCAAGCTGGAGCTCGCCGAGCTGCACCGCAGCTACACCGGCCGGCCCTCGATCCTCACCGAGGTGCAGCGCTTCGCCGAGCACGCCGGCGGCGCGCGCGTGCTACTCAAGCGCGAGGACCTCAACCACACCGGCTCGCACAAGATCAACAACGTGCTCGGCCAGGCGCTGCTCACCCGCCGGATCGGCAAGAAGCGGATCATCGCGGAGACCGGCGCGGGTCAGCACGGTGTCGCCACCGCGACCGCCGCCGCGCTCTTCGGCCTCGACTGCACCATCTACATGGGAGAGGTCGACACCGAGCGGCAGGCGCTCAACGTGGCGCGCATGCGACTCCTCGGTGCCGAGGTCATCCCGGTCACCTCCGGCTCGCGCACCCTGAAGGACGCGATCAACGAGGCGATGCGCGACTGGGTGACCAACGTCGAGACCACCAACTACGTGTTCGGCACGGTCGCCGGCCCGCACCCGTTCCCCGCCATGGTGCGCGACCTGCAGCGCGTGATCGGCGATGAGGCGCGCGAGCAGGTTCTCGCCCTGACCGGCTCCCTGCCGACCGCGGTGGCCGCGTGCGTCGGCGGCGGCAGCAACGCGATGGGCATCTTCACCGCGTTCGTGGGCGACCCCGGGGTCAAGCTGTTCGGCTTCGAGGCCGCCGGCGACGGTGCGGATACGCCGCGGCACGCGGCGACCATCAACAAGGGCCGCCCCGGCGTGCTGCACGGCGCGCGCAGTTACCTGCTGCAGGACGAGGACGGTCAGACGGTGGAGTCGCACTCCATCTCGGCGGGCCTCGACTACCCGGGCGTCGGCCCGGAGCACGCCTGGCTGGCCGACAGCGGCCGGGCCGAGTACCGGCCCATCACCGACGACCAGGCGATGGCGGCCCTGCGGCTGCTCAGCCGCACCGAGGGCATCATCCCGGCCATCGAATCCGCCCACGCCCTCGCCGGCGTGCTGGAGCTCGGCCGGGAGCTCGGCCCCGACTCGGTGATCCTCGTGAACCTCAGCGGGCGCGGAGACAAGGACATGACCACGGCAGGGCACTACTTCGACATCCTCGACCGCGACGCGGAGCAGATGTGAGCGCCGCGGTTCCGGGCGCCGTCGCGTCGACGATCGCCGCCCGCCGTCAGGCCGGCTCGGGCGCCCTCATCGGCTACCTGCCGGTCGGCTTCCCCGACCTGCCCACCAGCATCGACGCCGCCGTTGCGCTCGTCGAGAACGGGGTCGACGTCCTCGAGCTGGGTCTGCCGTACTCGGACCCGGTCATGGACGGGCCGGTCATCCAAGCGGCCACCCAGCAGGCCCTCGCGAACGGCTTCAAGCTCCGGCACGCGTTCGAAGCGGTCGAGGGCGTGCGCGCCCGCGTCGACGCTCCCGTGCTGCTGATGACCTACTGGAACCCGGTGCTCCAGTACGGTGTCGAGCGCTTCGCCGCGGACCTCCGGGACGCCGGGGGAGCGGGCCTCATCACGCCCGACCTCATCCCGGACGAGGCGGAGACCTGGCTCGCGGCCTCTGACGCCGCCAGCCTCGAGCGCGTGTTCCTCGCCGCCCCCACGTCCAGCCCGGAGCGGCTGAAGCGCTGCGTGGAGCTCAGCCGCGGGTTCGTCTACGCGGTCTCGACGATGGGCATCACAGGCGCGCGAGCGGACGTCGACCGCGCCGCCCGCACCCTCGTGGATCGGCTGCGCGACGCGGGCGCCGAGAACGCCTGCGTCGGCATCGGAATCTCGACCGCCGACCAGGTGCGCGAAATCCTCGGCTACGCGGACGGCGCCATCGTCGGCTCCGCCCTCGTCCGTGCCCTCGCCGAGGGCGGGGTCGCCGGCGTCGCCGACACGGCGGCCCGTCTCGCCACCGGCGTAGTAGCCTGAGCCATCGTGATCCCGCAGAGCATCCCGAGCCCGTCGCCGGAATGGGCCTCCTTCGCGCTCGGCCCGTTCACGATCCACACGTACGCGATCTGCATCCTCCTCGGGATCGTCGCGGCCATGCTGATCACCGGCTCACGCTTGCGCCGCCGCGGGGCCGAGGCCGGCGTCGTCATCGACGTGGCGATCCCCGCGGTGCTGCTCGGCATCGTCGGCGCCCGGCTGTGGCACGTGTTCACGCACCCCGCCGATTACTTCGGCGGGGACCAGACTCTTGGTGAGACGCTCTTCGGCGTCGTCGCGATCTGGGAGGGCGGCAACGCCATCTTCGGCTCGCTGATCGGCGGCGCCGTCGGCGCCTGGCTGGGCTGCAAGTGGACCGGGCTGCGGTTCTGGACGTTCGCCGACGCGCTCGCGCCCGGGCTCCTCGTGGCCCAGGGGATCGGGCGCCTCGGCAACTGGTTCAACCACGAGCTGTTCGGTCAGCCCACCGACCTCCCTTGGGGCCTCGAGATCTCGTCGAGCAACCCGGCCTTCCCGGCCGGCCTGCCCGAGGGCACGCTCTTCCACCCCACGTTCCTGTACGAGATGCTCTGGAACCTGTTCGGTGCGCTGCTGATCGTGCTCATCCAGCGCGAGTTCAAGCTGCAGTGGGGCAAGGTGTTCGGCCTGTACCTCATCTGGTACGGCATCGGGCGCACCTGGTTCGAGAACATCCGCGTCGACCCGAGCGAGGTCATTCTCGGCCTCCGGGTGAACGTGTGGGGTGCGATCCTCGCCATCCTGGTCGGGATCACGCTGATCATCGTCCAGCGTCGCCGGCACCCGGGGGTCGAGCCCGGCCCGTACCTGCCGGGTCGCGAGCCGGGCGCGGACAAGGCCGTAGAATCGGTGTACACCGCAGAGGACTTCGAGCGGGACGGCACCGCTGCCGACGCCGAGGTCGTCGGGATGCCCGCCACAAGCTCGGCCTCCCGCACCCGAGGGTCCGGCACGCACTGAGGCCGCCGCGCCATCCTCCGTCGAAATGCCGCCGGGTAGTCCGGACCGGCGTCCCGTACCCTCATCCTGCCTGCTGCAGAATGGAAAGCTGAGCAGCGCACATCTCCCCAGGGCCAGCGCCGTCCCCACCCCCATCCGCTTCTTCGGAAGGAGGCCCGCCGTGGCCCACGCGCTCGAGCCTGGAACGTCGCCCTACCGCCGGTTCTCGACGGTCCCGGACGCGACCGGCATGTACGACCCCGCCGTCGAACGGGACTCCTGCGGGCTCGCACTGGTCGCCACGATGCGCGGTACCGCCGGGCACGACATCATCGACGCGGCCCTCGGTGCCCTGCGCAACCTCGAGCACCGCGGTGCGGTCGGCTCCGACGCGGGAACCGGCGACGGCGCCGGCATCCTGACCCAGGTGCCCGACGGCTTCCTCCGAGAGGTCGCCGGGTTCGACCTGCCGCCGGCCGGCCAGTACGCCGTTGGCCTCGCCTTCCTGCCCGTCGACCACGAGGAGCGCGCCGCACTCAAGGACGCGATCGGCCGCATCGCGACCGAGGAGAACCTCCGGGTCCTCGGCTGGCGCGAGGTTCCGCACCGGCCGGGCGAGATCGGCAACCTGGCCCGCGGCGCGATGCCGGTCTTCCAGCAGCTGTTCCTCTCGAGCCTCCGCCATGACGCCGACGGCGTCCCGTTCTCCGGCATCGAGCTCGACCGGCAGGCGGTGCGCCTGCGCAAGCGCGCGGAGCGTCAGCACGGCGCCTTCTTCTGCTCGCTGTCGAGCCGGACCCTCGTCTACAAGGGCATGGTCACGACGCTGCAGCTTGAGCCGTTCTACCCGGACCTCTCCGACGAGCGGTTCGCGTCCAAGCTCGCGCTCGTGCACTCGCGCTACTCCACCAACACCTTCCCGTCGTGGCCGCTCGCCCAGCCGTTCCGGATGATCGCCCACAACGGCGAGATCAACACCATCCAGGGCAACCGCAACTGGATGCGCGCCCGTCAGTCGCAGCTGGAGAGCGAGCTGCTCGGCGACATCGATCCGCTGCTGCCGATCGTCACTCCGGGCGCGAGCGACTCCGCGTCGTTCGACGAGGTGGTCGAGCTGCTGAGCCTCACCGGCCGCAGCCTCCCGCACGCGGTGATGATGATGGTGCCGGAGGCGTGGGAGAACAACCCCGCCATGGACCCCGCCCGCCGCGCCTTCTACGAGTACCACTCGTTCCTCATGGAGCCGTGGGACGGCCCCGCCGCGATCACCTTCACCGACGGTTCGGTCGTCGGCGCCACCCTCGACCGGAACGGCCTGCGCCCCGGCCGCTGGGTCGTCACCGACGACGGCCTGGTCGTCGCCGCGAGCGAGATCGGTGTCATCGACGTCGACCCGGCCCACATCGTGCGGAAGGGCCGGCTGCGCCCCGGCCGGATGCTCGTGGTCGACACCGAGGCCGGACGCATCATCGAGGACGACGAGCTGAAGTCGGACCTCGCGGCGGCCGAGCCGTACGCGCAGTGGCTCGAGGAGAGCCGCATCCACCTCGCCGACCTGCCGGAGCGCGAGCACATCGTGCACACCCCGGCGTCGGTCACCCGCCGCCAGCGCACCTTCGGCTACACCGAGGAGGAGGTCCGCATCCTCCTCGAGCCGATGGCGCGGGCCGGCGCGGAGCCGCTCGGCGCCATGGGCTCGGACACGCCGATCGCCGTGCTGTCCGAGCGCCCGCGGCTGCTCTTCGACTACTTCACGCAGCAGTTCGCCCAGGTCACCAACCCACCGCTCGACTCCATCCGCGAGGAGGTCGTCACCTCGCTCGGCACCGGGCTGGGGCCGGAGCCGAACCTGCTCGCCCCCGGGCCGGAGCACGCGCGCCAGGTGGTGCTCTCGTTCCCCGTCATCGACAATGACGAGCTGGCCAAGATCCAGCACATCGACCCGCGGCCCGGCAGCGCCACCACCACGGTCGTCCGTGGCCTGTACCGCGTCGACGACGGGCCGCAGGCGCTCGAGCGCCGCATCGACGCCATGTGCGCCGAGGTGGACGAGGCGATCGGCGCCGGCGCGAAGTTCATCGTGCTCTCCGACCGCGACTCGAACGCCGACCTCGCGCCGGTGCCGTCGCTGCTGATGACCGCCGCCATCCACCACCACCTGATCCGCCGCGAGGACCGCATGAAGGTCGGGCTCGTGATCGAGGCCGGCGACGTGCGCGAGGTGCACCACGTGGCGCTGCTGATCGGCTATGGCGCGTCCGCGGTGAACCCGTTCCTGGCCATGGAGACGGCGGTGCAGCTGGTGCGCGCCGGCCGGCTCTCCGGCCTGACGCCCGAGTACGCGGTGCGGAACGTCATCAAGGCGCTCGGCAAGGGCGTCCTCAAGATCATGTCGAAGATGGGAATCTCGACCGTGTCGTCCTACGCGGGCGCGCAGGCGTTCGAGGCGGTCGGCCTCGCGCACGACTTCATCGACCGGTACTTCACGGGGACCACGTCGAAGCTCGGCGGCGTCGGGATGGACGTCATCGCGGCGGAGAGCAAGGCACGGCACGATGCGGCCTACCCCGACGACGCCTCCGCGTCCGCCCACGAGCGCCTCTGGGTCGGCGGCGAGTACGCCTGGCGCCGCGGTGGGCCCCCGCACCTGTTCAACCCGGACACCGTGTTCCGGCTGCAGCACTCCACCCGCAACCGCCGGTACGACATCTTCCGCGAGTACACCAAGCTCGTCGACGACCAGGCCGCGAACCTGATGACGCTGCGCGGCCTGTTCGCGCTGCGGGAAGGTGCTCGCCCGGAGATCCCGCTCGAGGAGGTCGAGCCGATCGAGAGCATCGTCCGCCGCTTCAACACGGGCGCGATGAGCTACGGGTCCATCTCGCAGGAGGCGCACGAGACGCTCGCGATCGCGATGAACCGGCTGGGTGGGCGCAGCAACACCGGTGAGGGGGGCGAGGACGTGGAGCGCCTGCTCGACCCGGAGCGCCGCAGCGCGATCAAGCAGGTGGCGTCCGGCCGGTTCGGCGTGACGAGCATGTACCTGACCCATGCGACGGACCTGCAGATCAAGCTCGCGCAGGGTGCCAAGCCCGGCGAGGGCGGTCAGCTGCCGCCCGCCAAGGTGTACCCGTGGGTGGCGCGCACCCGGCACGCGACGGCCGGCGTCGGCCTCATTTCCCCGCCGCCGCACCACGACATCTACTCGATCGAAGACCTGAAGCAGCTCATCTTCGACCTGAAGCGCGCGAACCCCGAAGCCCGCGTGCACGTGAAGCTGGTCAGCCAGAACGGCATCGGCGCGGTCGCCGCGGGCGTCGCCAAGGCGAAGGCCGACGTGGTGCTCGTCTCCGGCCATGACGGCGGCACCGGCGCGAGCCCGCTCAACTCGCTCAAGCACGCGGGCACGCCGTGGGAGCTCGGCCTCGCCGAGACGCAGCAGACGCTGATGCTCAACGGACTTCGCGAGCGCGTCGTCGTCCAGGTCGACGGCCAGATGAAGACCGGGCGGGACGTCATCATCGCGGCGCTGCTCGGCGCGGAGGAGTTCGGCTTCGCCACCGCGCCGCTCGTGGTGGAGGGCTGCATCCTGATGCGGGTCTGCCACCTCGACACCTGTCCGGTCGGCGTCGCCACCCAGAACCCGGAGCTGCGCGCCCGCTTCACGGGCAAGCCGGAGTTCGTCATCAACTTCTTCGAGTTCCTCGCGCAGGAGGTGCGCGAGTGGCTGGCGAAGCTCGGATACCGCAGCCTCGACGAGATCATCGGCCGCAACGACCTGCTCGACACCGACCGGGCGCTCCGCCATTGGAAGGCCAACGGGCTCGACCTGGCGCCGATTCTGGTCGGCCCCGCGTTCGGTCCCGACGAGGCCCGCATCGGTCGTGTGCAACAGGACCACCAGCTTGAGGAGCACTTCGACAACGAGCTCATCCGGCTCGCCGCCGACGTGCTCGACCACGGCGGCAAGGTCCGCATCGACCTGCCCATCCGCAACACCGAGCGGGCGGTCGGCACGATGCTCGGCCACCACGTGACCAAGCGGCACGGCGAGAACGGGCTGGAGGAGGGCTCGATCGACGTCACCCTGCGCGGGTCGGCCGGACAGTCGCTCGGCGCCTTCCTGCCCGGGGGCATCACGCTGCGACTCATCGGCGACAGCAACGACTACGTCGGCAAGGGGCTGTCCGGCGGCTCCATCACCCTCCGGCCGCCCGCCGAGGCCGGCTACCTGGCCGAGGACAACGTGATCGCGGGCAACGTGATCGGCTACGGCGCCACCCAGGGCACGCTCTTCATCCGCGGCATCGTGGGGGAGCGGTTCCTGGTGCGCAACTCGGGCGCGACCGCCGTCGTCGAAGGCGTCGGCGACCACGCCCTCGAATACATGACCGGTGGGCTCGCCGTGATCCTCGGCGACGTGGGCCGCAACCTCGGCGCCGGCATGTCGGGCGGCACAGCCTACGTGCTCGACCTCGAGCCGACCAGCGTCAACCGGGAGGCTCTCTCCTCGGGCGAGCTGCAGCTCGATGTGCTCGGTAGCGCCGATCGCGAGATCGTGCGCGACCTGCTCGAGCAGCACCTCGCGGAGACCGGTTCGGCTGTCGCGGAGCGCCTGCTCGCCGACTTCGCCGCCGCAGCCGAGCGGTTCATGAAAGTCCTGCCCCGCGACTACGCGGCGGTGCTCGCCACCCGGCAGTCCGCGGTCGCGGAAGGCCTCGACCCCGACGGCGACGTCGTCTGGCAACAAATTTTGGAGGTGACCGGTGGCTGATCCCCGCGGCTTCCTGAAAGTCCGGCAGCGCGAGACGGCGCCGCGACGTCCCGTGCCCGTCCGCATCCAGGACTGGCGCGAGGTGTACGAGCAGCACGATGCCGGCGTCGTCCGCAGGCAGGCCGGCCGCTGCATGGACTGCGGCATCCCGTTCTGCCACCAGGGCTGCCCGCTCGGCAACCTGATCCCGGAGTGGAACGACCTGATGTGGCGGGGCGAGGACCGCGCCGCCGTCGAGCGCCTGCACGCCACCAACAATTTCCCCGAGTTCACCGGCAAGCTGTGCCCGGCGCCGTGCGAGGCGTCCTGCGTCCTCGGCATCAACCAGCCGCCCGTCACGATCAAGCAGGTCGAGGCGGCGATCGCTGAGGACGCGTTCAACAACGGCTGGCTCGAGCCGCACCCCCCGCAGCGGCTGACCGGCAAGACGATCGCCGTGGTCGGCTCCGGGCCCGCCGGGCTCGCCGCGGCGCAGCAGCTCACGCGTGCCGGCCACACCGTCGCGGTGTACGAGCGCGACGACCGCATCGGCGGCCTGCTGCGCTACGGGATCCCCGAGTTCAAGATGGAGAAGAAGATCCTCGACACCCGGCTGAATCAGATGCTCGCCGAGGGCACCCGGTTCCGTGCGGGCGTCGAGATCGGCAAGGACCTCTCCTGGGAGGACCTGCGGACCCGCTACGACGCGGTTATCGTCGCGACCGGCGCGACCGTGCCGCGTGACCTGCCGATCCCCGGCCGCGATCTCGACGGCGTGCACTTCGCGATGGAGTACCTCGTGCAGGCGAACCGCGCGGTCGCCGGCGACCAGGTACACGGCCAGATCACCGCCGAGGACAAGCACGTCGTCATCCTCGGCGGCGGCGACACCGGCGCGGACTGCCTCGGCACCGCCCACCGTCAGGGCGCAGCCTCCGTCACGACCCTCGCGATCGGCACGCAGCCGCCGCACGAGCGCACCGACAACCAGCCGTGGCCGATGTTCCCGGCGCTGTTCGAAGTCCAGAGCGCGCACGAGGAGGGCGGCGAGCGGATGTACCTCGCCTCCACCGTCGAGTTCCTCTCCGACGGCGACGGCAACGTGCGCGCGCTGCGCGTCGCCGAGACCGAGTACCTCGATGGCCGCCGCGTGCCGAAGGCCGGGACCGAGCGGGAGATCCCCGCCGACCTGGTGCTGCTTGCCCTCGGCTTCACCGGCCCGGAGACCCGCAGCATCGACGAGCAGCTGCGGGTGCCCTTCGACGACAGGGGTAACGTGGAGCGCGGCGGCGACTACCAGACGAGCATCCCCGGCGTGTTCGTCGCCGGTGACGCGGGGCGCGGGCAGTCGCTGATCGTATGGGCGATCGCTGAGGGCCGCGCCGCGGCCGCCGCGGTCGACGCCTACCTCGAGGGTGCGACGGAGCTCCCATCGCCTGTCCGCCCCACCGACCGCGCCTTCGCGGTCTGAACCGCCCCGATCCCCGGAGGAACACCCACGCATGAGACGCGCGAAGATCGTCGCCACCCTCGGTCCCGCCACCTCGAGCTACGAGCAGATCCGGGCGATCATCGACGCGGGCGTGGACGTCGCCCGGCTGAACCTCAGCCACGGTGATTACACCGTGCACGAGGCCGTCTACGCCAACGTGCGGAAGGCGGCGGCGGACAGCGGGCGCGCGGTCGGCGTGTTGGTCGACCTGCAGGGCCCCAAGATACGGCTCGGGCGATTCGCGAGCGGGCCGCACGAGCTGGCCGAGGGCGACATCTTCAAGATCACGACCGAGGACGTGATCGGCACCAAGGAGATGGTGGGCACCACCTTCAAGGGCCTCCCGCAGGATGTGAAGCCCGGCGACGCCCTCCTCATCGACGACGGCAAGGTGCGGGTCCGGGTGGTCGAGACCGACGGCACCGTCGTCACCACCGAGGTCATGGTCGCCGGCGCGGTCTCCAACAACAAGGGAATCAACCTGCCGGGCGTGGCCGTCAACGTGCCGGCCCTCAGCGACAAGGACGAGGCCGACCTCCGCTGGGCGCTGCGCATCGGAGCCGACTTCATCGCGCTCTCGTTCGTGCGCAGCGCCGACGACGTCGTGCGCGTGCACGAGATCATGGCGGAGGAGGGGCGACGGGTTCCGGTCATCGCCAAGATCGAGAAGCCGCAGGCCGTGGATGCGCTCGAAGGCATCGTGGACGCGTTCGACGCTCTGATGGTGGCGCGCGGAGACCTCGGCGTCGAGCTGCCGCTGGAGGCGGTCCCGATCGTACAGAAGCGCGCGGTCGAGCTCGCCCGCCGGATGGCCAAGCCGGTCATCGTGGCCACCCAGATGCTCGAGTCGATGATCCACAGCCCCGTGCCGACGCGCGCGGAGACCTCCGACGTCGCCAACGCCGTCCTCGACGGCGCCGACGCGGTCATGCTCTCCGGCGAGACGAGTGTGGGCGAGTACCCGGTGATCACGGTGCAGACCATGGCGCGGATCGTGGAGTCCACCGAGACCCACGGGCTCGACCGCATCCCGCCGCTCGGCACCAAGCCGCGCACCCAGGGCGGGGCAATGACCCTCGCCGCCGCGGAGATCGCCGACTTCGTCGAAGCGAAGTACCTCTGCGTGTTCACCGAGTCGGGTGACTCCGCTCGCCGGATGTCGCGCCTGCGCTCCTCGATCCCGATGAAGGCGTTCACGCCCGAGCCGGGGATCCGGAACCGGATGGCGCTCACCTGGGGCATCGAGTCGTTCCTGGTGGACCGGGTGACCCACACCGACATGATGTACCACCAGGTCGACGAGGTGATGCTGCGCGAGAAGCTCGCGGAGATCGGCGACAGCGTCGTCGTCATTTCCGGGTCCCCTCCCGGAATCACCGGCTCCACGAACGACGTCCGGGTGCACCGCATCGGCGACGCGCTCGAAGGCGTCGCGCCGGTCTGGGCCGCGAAGTAGCGCGCATGCTGCCCGAGCTCGCGGCCACGCCGCTGGCGGGGCTGGAGACGGCACCGCCGTTCCTCGTGCTGCCGAGCCTCGGCGGCACCCACGAGGATTGGCGTGCGGCCGCCGGCTTCCTGGCGGAGCGCTGGCAGGTGCTCGGCGTCGACCTCCCCGGTCATGGCGCGTCCGCGGCTGCGGTCGAGCCGTTCACGGTCGCCGAACTCGCGGCCGGGGTGCTCGCCGTCGCCGACCGGTTGGGCGCGCGGAGCTTCGGCGTGGCCGGGGTGTCGCTCGGCGGCGCGGTCGTGCAGGAGCTCGCGCTGCTCGCCCCCGCCCGGATCGAGTTCGCGGGCGTCATCTGCTCGGCGCCCGCGATGGGCACTCCGGAAGTCTGGATCGAGCGCGCGGCGAGCGTCCGGCGCGGCGGCACCGGCACCCTGACCGAAGGTCTCGCGGAGCGCTGGTTCTCGGTCGGCTTCCGTGCCGCCGAGCCCGACACCGTCGGGCGGGTGCTCGCCGGCGTCGCCGCGACCGACGACGAGAGCTACGCCCTCTGCTGCGAAGCGCTCCGCGACTTCGACCTCCGCGAGCGGGCGGCAACCATCGCCGTGCCGATCCGCCTCGTCCGCGGCGCCGACGACCCGGTCGCCCCCGCCGAGGCGGTGCGCGCGCTGGAGCAGGCGGCGCGGGTGACCGGCACCGTACTCCCCGGGGTGCGCCACCAGGCCGCCATCGAGCGCCCCGACGCCGTCGCGGCGGCGCTGCTCGCGCCATAGCCGCCGGCCCGGTGAGTTGCCCAGTTTTCGGGAAAGTCGGTGGTGAGCTGCCCAGTTTTCGGGCAAGTCGATGGGGGCGGGTGAGCTCTCGCCCGCCACTAGTCGCGACGGCGCGCCGCCCGTGGCGGTGCGCCGCCGCGGTACCGGTGGGGGGACTCGAACCCCCACGCCCTCTCAGGCGGAGCATTTTGAGTGCCCTGCGTCTGCCATTCCGCCACACCGGCCGAACCGCACCCGGCGGTTACGCACCCGACGATACCGTAGGCTTTCCGCGTGGCAGAGCAGGCAGACACCCCGGCGGCGGCACCGCGCAGAGTCGTCGTCGCGGAAGACGAGTCGCTCATCCGACTCGACATCGTCGAGACCCTCCGCGACAACGGCTTCGAAGTCGTCGGCGAAGCAGGCGATGGTGAGACGGCCGTGGCACTCGCCACCGAGCTGCGCCCCGATCTCGTCATCATGGATGTGAAGATGCCGCTGCTGGACGGCATCTCCGCGGCGGAACGCCTCTCCAAGAATCACATCGCGCCCGTCGTGCTCCTCACCGCCTTCAGCCAGAAGGAGCTCGTCGAACGCGCCAGCGAAGCGGGCGCCCTCGCCTATGTGGTGAAGCCGTTCACCCCCAACGACCTGCTGCCGGCCATCGAGATCGCGCTCAGCCGCTACCAGCAGATCGTCACCCTCGAGGCCGAAGTCGCCGACATGGTGGAGCGCTTCGAGACCCGCAAGCTCGTCGACCGTGCCAAGGGCCTGCTCAACGAGAAGATGGGCCTGTCCGAGCCGGACGCGTTCCGCTGGATTCAGAAGGCCTCCATGGACCGCCGCCTCACCATGCGCGACGTGGCTCAGGCGATCATCGAGCAACTCTCCGCCCCCAAGAAGTAGCCCCGGCGCGCACCACCATTTGCTGGAAAGTTCCGCCTCCCGGGTCCCGTGAGCGTGAATGCCTGGCACGTGCGAGCCCGTGCAGTCCCAGCCGGCGCGCGACCCGCTCCACCGTCTCACCGGGGCGGCGGCTGACGTCGTCAGCGCTGAGACGCAGCACGGACCACTGCGCGTCCGTTACGACTTGTCGCGCAGCAGGTTCGTCATCCGCACGGTCGAGAGGCGACGGCCCTGCTCGTCGCGCATCACGATCTCATGGGTGGCGAGAGTGCGGCCGAGCACGAGCGCCTCGCACGTGCCGGTCACCCAACCCTCGGTGACGGACCGGGAGTGGGTCGCGTTGATCTCGATGCCCACCACGTAGCGCTCAGGGCCCCCGTGGATGGCCGCCGAGATGGAGCCGAGGGACTCGCCGAGCACCACGTGGGCGCCGCCGTGCAGCAGCCCGATCACCTGCGTGTTGCCCTCGACGGGCATCCGCCCGACGCTGTGCTCGGCCGACAGCTCGAGGAATTCGATGCCCATCCGCTGCGGCAGCAGACCGCCGCCGCTGGTCACCAGCCGCTCCACGAGGGCAGGGTCGAGGTCGTCGGGGAACTTCGTCATCGGTGTCCTCGGGGGAGCGGCGGCGACCAGGATCGGGTGTCCGCGGCCGCAGCTAGGCTGGCATCGTGTCAGAGCGCGATCAGCCTACCCTCCTGTTGATCGACGGTCATTCGCTGGCTTTCCGGGCCTTTTACGCGCTCCCGGTCGACAGCTTCCAGGCCTCCAGCGGCCAGCACACCAACGCCATCCACGGCTTCCTGTCGATGCTGCTGGTGCTGCTGCAGAAGGAGAAGCCGACCCATATCGGGGTCGCCTTCGACCTGTCCCGGGCGTCGTTCCGCACCCGCGACTACCCCGAGTACAAGGGCACGCGCAGTGAGACCCCCGCCGAGTTCGTCGGCCAGGTGCCGCTGCTGCAGGATGCGCTCAAGGCGATGAACGTCACCACGATGTCGGTCGAGGACTTCGAGGCCGACGACATCCTCGCGACGCTCGCCAAGCGCGGCGAGCAGGACGGCTTCAAGGTCCTCGTCGTCTCCGGCGACCGCGACGCCATCCAGCTCGTGAACGAGAACGTGACCCTGCTCTACCCGTCGCGGCAGGGCGTCACCGACCTCACCCGCTACGACACCGCGAAGGTGCGCGAGCGGTACGGCATCGAGCCGTGGCAGTACCCGGACATCGCCGCGCTCGTCGGCGAGACGAGCGACAACCTGCTCGGCGTCGACAAGGTGGGGGAGAAGACCGCGCTGAAGTGGCTGCTGCAGTACGGCAGCCTGGAGGAAGTCCTCGCCCACGCGGACGAGATCAAGGGTGTCGTCGGCAACAACCTGCGGGAGCAGCGCGACCGGGTGGAGCGGAACCGCCGCCTCAACCGGCTGGTCACCCACGTCGAGCTGCCCGTCGCGCCCGCGGATCTCGAGCGCAAGCCGCTCGACGTGCCGGCGGTACGGGATCTGCTGGGCGGCCTCCAGATGCGCAACATCCTGGAGCGCGTGCTGAAGCTGCACGGCGAGCTCGGGTCCGAGCCCTCCGACGCGACCCCCGAGGCGGCGGTCGCCGAGGAGCCGAGCGTCGCGCCGCCCGCGCCGAAGCCGCAGTCGCTGCGCGGCGCCGAGCTCGCCGCCTGGCTGTCCCGTGCGGCCGACGAGGCGCCCGAGGGCCTCGGGCTCCTCGTGGAGCTGTCCGGCGAGCAGATCCTCGGAGCCGGCGTCGCCAGCGCGACTGAGAGCATGACGCTGCCGTGGGCCCCGGGAGCGCCCGAGTTCGCGCCATTCGAGGAGTGGCTGGCGAGCGATGCGCCGAAGCTCGTGCACGACGCCAAGCCGCAGCTGAAGGCGCTCACCGCGGCCGGTGTCGCGCTCGGCGGGCTCGCCTTCGACACCCTCGTTGCCGGCTGGCTGCTGCGCCCGAGCGGCATCGACAAGACTCTGGCCGACCTGGTCTCGCGCTACCTCGCGGAGCAGCTCCCGGAGTCGGATCCCAACCAGCTCGTCCCCGAGGACGACGGCGCAGGTGCGGCGACCCAGGCCTGGTACGTCGGCCGGGTCGTGCACGCCCTGCGCCGCGTGATGGATGAGCGCGACCAGCGCGTGCTCACCGACATCGAGCTGCCCACCCTGCGAGTCCTCGGGCGAATGGAGGCCAACGGCGTCGCGATCGACGCGCCGCTCCTGTCCGACCTCTCCGCCGAACTCGGCTTGCGCATCGAGTCGCTCGCCCAGGAGGCGTACTCGGTCGTCGGCCACGAGCTCAACCTCGGCTCGCCCAAGCAGCTGCAGGAGGTGCTCTTCGTCGAGTTGGGCATGCCGAAGACCCGCTCCACGAAGACCGGGTTCTCGACCGACGCCGACTCCCTCGCCGACCTGATGGAGACGAACCCGCACCCCTTCGTCGACGTGCTGCTGCAGCACCGGGACGCGAGCAAGCTCCGCCAGATCATCGAGACGCTCGAACGCGGCATCGGCCCGGACGGCCGCATCCACACCACCTACGTGCAGACCGGCACCACCACGGGGCGCATCTCCTCGAACGATCCGAACCTGCAGAACATCCCGGTCCGCGCCGAGGAGGGCCGCCGGATGCGCGCCGCGTTCGTGCGGGGCGAGGCGTACGAGACGATGCTCACCGCCGACTACTCGCAGATCGAGATGCGCATCATGGCGCACCTGTCCGAGGACGCGGGCCTCATCGAGGCGTTCAACGCCGGCGAGGACTTGCACCGGTTCGTCGGGGCGCGCGTGTTCCGCGTCGATCCGTCCGACGTGTCGCCGGTCATGCGCACCAAGGTGAAGGCCATGTCGTACGGCCTCGCCTACGGGCTCAGCGCCTTCGGGCTCAGCAAGCAGCTGCGGATCCCCACGAGCGAGGCGAAGCAGCTGATGACCGAATACTTCGGCCGGTTCGGCGCGGTCCGCGACTATCTGCGGAACGTGGTGGAGCAGGCCCGGGCGGACGGCTACACCGAGACGATCTTCGGCCGACGGCGCCCGTTCCCCGACCTCAACAGCCCGAACCGGGTGCTGCGCGACAACGCCGAGCGCCAGGCCCTCAACTCGCCGATCCAGGGCTCGGCCGCCGACATCATGAAGCTCGCGATGATCCGCATCGACGAGGCGATGCGCGAGCAGGAGCTGCGCAGTCGCATGCTGCTCCAGGTCCACGACGAACTCGTGTTTGAAGTCGCCGCGGGGGAGTGGGATGCGGTCGAGTCGATCGTCACCGACCGGATGGCGCACGCCGCGCTGCTGTTGGTCCCGCTCGACGTGCAGGTCGGCCGCGGCGACAACTGGGATCAGGCCGCGCATTAGCCGGCGCGGAACCATCGGAGGCGGAGGCACCATGCGCGGATCCCGGCGGGGGACCCTGACCGAGCTGGTCGACGAGATCCGGCTGCATGCCACCGCCGTCGACCGGTTCGACGCGGTTCGGCAGTGCGGCGACGCGCTCGTCGCCTCCGGTGCGGTCGACGCCGCATACGTCGAGTCGATGCTCGAGCGCGAGCACAGCATCTCCACCCACATCGGCGAGGGGGTCGCGATCCCGCACGGCACGTCCGCCGGCAAGGACGCGGTGCGCCGCAGCGCGATGGTCGTCCTCGGCTTCCCGGACGGCATCGACTGGGACGGGCAGCGCGTCTTCATCTGCATCGGCATCGCCGCGCCGGCCGGCGGCCACGTCGCGCTGGTCGCGCGCCTCGCGGAGGTGCTGCTCGACGCGGACTCCGCCGCCCGGCTGCGCGGCGCGCGCACCCCGGAGCAGATCCGCGACCTGCTCGGCGGCACGCGCGACGAATAGGCTCCTCGGGTGACGAATCCTGCCGCTGAGCGCGCCGAGCGCACCCCCACCGAGATCGACCGCATCGCCGACGGCTGGGTGGACACCCTCGTCGAGCTGTCGCCCGAGTGGGGCGTCTGGATCGGTCGAGCGGGCCACGAGTCGGAGTATGGCGACTACTCCCCGGAGGGCGCCGAGCGGCTGATCGCCGCGGGCTCCGCCGTCGCCGCCCGGCTGCGCGCTGCGGTGCCCGCGGACGCGGTCGACGACGTGACGAGGACCGACCTGCTTCGGGAGCTCGACCTCGCCGCCGAGAAGCACGAGTCGGGCTTCCCGCTGCGTGACCTCAACGTGATCGCGTCCCCGGCGCAGGATCTGCGCGAGATCTTCGACCTGATGCCCACCGCGTCGGAGCGGGATTGGCAGCATGTCGCCGCGCGGCTCGCCAACCTGCCGGACGCGATGGCCGGCTACATCGAGACGCTGCGCCTCGGCATCGAGCGCGGCATGGTCCCGGCGGTCCGTCAGGTGCGCGAGGTGCTGCAGCAGGCGCGCCACCATGCGGCGCAGGACGGCTTCTTCTTCGGCCTTCCCGGCGGCGCCGCCGTGGCGGGGGTGCCGGTGGTCGACTCGCTGCGCCGGGACCTCGAGGCGGGCGCCGCCGTCGCCGCCGCCGCATACGGAACCCTCGCGGAGTTCCTCGAGCGCGACCTCGCGCCGCGAGCAGTGCAGGAGGACGGCGTCGGGCGTGACCTGTACGCGCTCGCCTCCCGCGGCTTCCTCGGCGCCGAGATCGACCTCGACGAGACCTACGAGTGGGGGCGCGAGGAGCTGGCCCGGATGATCGCCGAGCAGGAGCGCGTGGCCGGCGCCATCCGCCCGGGCGCGACGCTGGAGGAGGCCATCGCCGCCCTGAAGGCCGATCCGGCCCGCAAGCTGCACGGCACCGACGCGCTGCAGCGCTGGATGCAGGACCTGAGCGACCGCGCCGTCGAGGACCTGGGCCGCACGCACTTCGACATCCCCGCCGAGGTGCGCGCGCTCGAATGCCGGATCGCGCCCACCCAGACCGGCGGCATCTACTACACCGGGCCCTCCGACGACTTCGCCCGCCCCGGCCGGATGTGGTGGTCGGTGCCCGCGGGCGTCACCGAGTTCGACACCTGGATGGAGACCACCACCGTCTACCACGAGGGCGTGCCCGGCCATCACCTGCAGATCGGCATGGCCACCTACAACAAGGCCGAGCTGAACTCGTGGCGGCGCATCGCGGGCACGTCCGGGCACGCCGAGGGCTGGGCGCTCTACGCGGAGCGCCTGATGGAGGAGCTCGGCTACCTGGACGACCCCGCCGACCGGTTGGGGATGCTCGATGGCCAGCGGCTCCGTGCCGCCCGCGTGGTCCTCGACATCGGCGTGCACCTCGGCAAGAGGCACCCCGACGGCGGCACCTGGGACGGCGACCGGGCGCTCGCGTTCCTCCGCGCCAACACCGGCTCCGACGACGCCACCGTGCGCTTCGAGGTGAACCGCTACCTCGGCTGGCCCGGGCAGGCGCCGTCCTACAAGGTGGGCCAGCGGATCTGGGAGGACCTCCGGGCCGAGAGCCGACGGCGCGGGGGCGCCGCCTACAGCGACAAGGCATTCCACCGCCGGGCGCTGGACATCGGCGGCGTGGGCCTCGACACCCTGCGCGCCGCGCTGCTCGACTGAATCGCGGCACCGCAGCGGCGTCGACCCGGCGCGGTGGAGTCTCGGCTCCGGTCGGGATAGACTGCCGTGTTGCCGTTCCCACGGCACACCCCTGTCCGCTCGCCACGGACACGCGAAGAACCCTTTCTCCCGTTGTGCGTGGCCTGATGCATGTCCAATTCCTGGAGCAACTACTACATGTCAACCACTACGACCGCCCCGGCCGCCAAGCAGGTCGCGATCAACGACATCGGATCTGCTGAAGACTTCCTGGCCGCGGTCGAGAAGACCCTCAAGTTCTTCAACGACGGAGACCTCATCGAGGGAATCGTCGTCAAGATCGACCGCGACGAGGTCCTCCTCGATGTCGGCTACAAGACCGAGGGTGTCATCCCCTCTCGCGAGCTCTCCATCAAGCACGACGTCGACCCCACCGAGGTCGTCAACGTCGGCGACAGCGTCGAGGCGCTGGTTCTCCAGAAGGAGGACAAGGAAGGCCGCCTCATCCTGTCGAAGAAGCGCGCTCAGTACGAGCGCGCATGGGGCGACGTCGAGAAGATCAAGGAGGCCGACGGTGTCGTCACCGGCACGGTCATCGAGGTCGTCAAGGGCGGCCTCATCGTCGACATCGGCCTGCGCGGCTTCCTCCCCGCCTCGCTCATCGAGCTGCGGCGCGTCCGCGACCTGACCCCGTACCTGGGCCAGGAGCTCGAGGCGAAGATCCTGGAACTCGACAAGAACCGTAACAACGTGGTCCTGTCCCGCCGGGCCCTGCTCGAGCAGACGCAGTCCGAGAGCCGCAGCACGTTCCTCGCGAACCTGCACCCCGGCCAGGTCCGCAAGGGCGTCATCTCGTCGATCGTCAACTTCGGTGCGTTCGTCGACCTCGGCGGGGTCGACGGCCTCGTCCACGTCTCCGAGCTCAGCTGGAAGCACATCGAGCACGCCAGCGAGGTCGTCGAGGTCGGCCAGGAGGTCACCGTCGAGGTGCTCTCCGTCGAGCTCGACCGCGAGCGCGTCTCCCTGTCGCTCAAGGCGACGCAGGAGGACCCGTGGCAGGTCTTCGCCCGCACCCACGCGATCGGCCAGATCGCACCGGGCAAGGTCACGAAGCTCGTTCCGTTCGGCGCGTTCGTTCGCGTCGCGGACGGCATCGAGGGCCTCGTGCACATCTCCGAGCTCTCCAGCAAGCACGTCGAGCTGGCCGAGCAGGTCGTCTCCGTCAACGACGAGGTCTTCGTGAAGATCATCGACATCGACCTCGAGCGTCGCCGTATCTCGCTGAGCCTCAAGCAGGCCAACGAGGGCATCGACCCGAGCAACCAGGAGTTCGACTCCGGCCTCGCCGCCCTCTACGGCATGGTCACCGAGTACGACGAGCAGGGCAACTACAAGTTCCCCGAAGGCTTC
>JAODAX010000064.1 GCA_025463675.1 Naasia sp.
CGCGCGGGCGGCAACGAGCGCCGCGTCTGCCTCGGCTCGCGCGCGGGTGGTCTCGTCGGCGTCCATGCCGCGAGCCTAGGCGCGGCTACACGCCTCCGACGATGGTCAGCGCACCGGTTGCGACGCCACCCGGCGCCGTGGCAAGCGCGACGACGAGCGTGCCGTACGGGCCGCGCCACGGGCTGTGCGGGGTGGCCAGCTCGGCGGCGTCCAACTCGAACTGCGCCGTGAACGCGCCGCCGTCGCGCTGCGCCTCCACCGGGTGGCCGTCGACTGCGAGGGTGAGTTGCGCGTCCGGGGCCGTGTCCCCGGTGACGACGAGGAGGCGGCTGTCCGCGGCGTCGCCGGGGCGAAGCTCGGCCGAGAGCCGGAGTACGGGCGCTGTGCCGGTCGGCACCTGTGCGCGCTCCGGGAAGACGTCCCCCGCGAGTTCCGGCGTCCGGCCGGGCGCCCGGCGTCGCGTCGTCGACGACTCGAACGCGTCGGCGTAGCGCAGCAGGTCGTTGTCCGAGTAGGCGCGGCCGGCGAACGTGAGCCCGACGGGCATGCCCGTGTCATCCATCACGCCCATCGGCACGGTGACGGTGGGCACCCCGTAGCGGCGGATCGCGGCGTTGCCGTTCGACACTCCGACGCCATTGCGCACCGCGATGTCGTTGGAGGCGATCACCCGATCCGCGTCGGCGGGCGCGACGTCGGCGTTCGTCGGGAAGACGAGGGCGTCGAGGCCGCGTTTGGCCATCCAGTCCTCGAGGTCGATCCGGCGGACCTCCTCCAGCCCGGTGAGCGAGCGCTCCAGCTCGGCGACATCCTCCAGCGGGAACGGTCCCCGGGCGTGCGCGACGGCGATCATCTTCTCGAGGCGGTCGGGGTCTTCGAGGCGGTCCGGGATCTCGCCGGGCGCGATCGGGAACACGCGGGCCCCGTCGACATCGGCGAGGCCGGCCAGTCCGGGCTGGCCGTTGCGGGCCAGGAAGTCGTCCCATGCCCATCGGGCGAGTGCGTCGACCTCGTCGTCGAGGTAGACGGCGGGCAGGATCCCGCGGGTCACGCCGCTCGCCGCGCCGGTGCGGTCCTGCTCGTCGTTCTCCACGAGGGGGAAGTCGACCTCCACGACGGTGGCGCCGAGCGCCTCCAGGTCGCGGCGGGCCTCCTCCCACAGCTCGATCACCGAGTCGCGGGTGTCGATCGGGTCGCCGGCGTCCGGGTCGGCGTTGATGTACATCCGCGGCACGCCCAGCACCTTCCCGCGCAGGGCGCCCGCGTCCCGCAACGCCCGGTAGGAGGCTGGCAGGATCTCGCTCGCGGCAGGCAGCGCGACGTGCGGCTGCACCCGCCAGAAGTCGCCGCGGGGGTCCGGATCGTCGGCGACGATCACCTCGAGCACCTCGAGCAGATCCGCGACGCTGCGGGCGTGCGGCACGACGACGTCCATCGACGGGTAGAGCGGCCAGTTGCCGCGCATCGAGATGACTCCGCGCGAGGGGGTGTAGGCCACGAGGCCGCCATTCGAGGCGGGCGCGCGCCCGGAGGACCAGGTCTCCTCGCCGAGGCCGAACGCGGCGAAGCTCGCCGAGGTTGCGGCGCCGGAGCCGTTGGAGGAGCCGGAGACGAACGCCGCCGGCAGGAAGTCGGCGTTGTACGGGCTCTCCGCCCGGCCGTACAGCCCGCGCTGCATGCCGCCGTCCGCCATGGGCGGCATGTTGGTGAGGCCGACGAGCACGGCTCCGGCGGCCCTCAGCCGGCCGATCGTGAACGCGTCTTCGCGAGCCACGAGGTCGGCGAATGCGGGGGAGCCGCTCGTCAGCGGCAGGCCGGCCGCGGCGTAGCTGGCCTTGGCCGTGTAGGGGATGCCGTCGAGCGGCCCCAGCACCACGCCGCGCCTCCGCCGCTCGTCCGACGCCGCCGCGTCCGCGAATGCGGTCGGCGACAGCACGGGCACCGCGTTCAGTCGGATGCCGCGCCGGTCGTAGGTGGCGATGCGGCCGAGCGAGGCGGCCACGAGCTCGACGCTCGTGACGGTGCCGCCCTCGAGCGCGGTGCGGAGATCGGCGACGGACGCCTCGACGACGGAGAAACCGGAACCACTCATGCTCCGATCCTCGCGGATTCCGGGGGTGGGCGGCGACTCAGGCGGTGCGGACGCGCCGGGTGGCCTCGAGGACCTCGGTGAGGCGGTCCCGCAGCTGCTCCAGCTGGTCGATGCTCACCCCGAGGCGCTCGACCACCGTGACTGGCACGCTCTCGGCCTCCACCCGGAGCGCCCGACCGCGCTCGGTCAGGCCGACCCGCAACTCGCGCTCGTTCGCCGGGTTCCGCACGCGCGTGACGTAGCCGACCGTCTCGAGGCGCCGCAGCAGGGGGGTGAGCGTCGCCGACTCGAGGAACAGCGTGTCGGCGAGGTCGCGGACGGTGCGCGGGCTGCGCGCCCACAGCGCCAGCATCACGAGGTACTGCGGGTGGGTGAGGCCGAGCGGCTCGAGCACCGGCCGGTACACCGAGATCACGCTGCGACTGGTGGCGGCGAGGGCGAAGCACACCTGGCGGTCCAGGGCGAGGAGGTCGGAGCTCACCCGGCCAGGCTACCGAACCGTTAGCGCCCTAAGGGTGACGGGACAGGTGTCAGCCGCGTCGCCTAGCATCGGATCCGCGCGGCCGGGCGCTCTGCTGAGGGGAGGAGAATCGTGTCCCGGGAGGCGCAGTGGATCGGCGACGGGCCGGTCCGCATCGGCCGTGACGAGTGGGTGCTCGTCCGCGAGAACCCGCGGGTGCCGGCGGCGATCGTGCGGCTGATCGATCGCGGCGGGCCGCGTGAGCACTACCGTGTGGTGTCCTTCGACGTGGACCCGTCCCGGCGCCGGCTGCTCGGCCGCTACACGTCGCTGGAGGCGGCCGACCGCTCGGTGCGCTACCCGCCGCCCGCCGCGTACCGACGCGGCGTGTACGGCGGACCGCCCAACGGCCGCTAGCTAGCCCGGCTCGCCGTCCGTGGACGCGAAGTCCAATTCGAAATCGAGTTCCGGGATGTCCGTCATCTCCTCCGGCCAGCTCGGCACGGAGGGGTGCATGTCCCGGGTCTTGGCCTCCAGCGCGAGGATCATGCTCTCGTCGTAGGGCTCGTCGTCGGGGCCGATGATCGGCACCGAGTAGATCTCGCTCGCCGGCCCGATGAGCAGGTGGGCGTACGCGCTGCCGCCGCCCTCGAGCGCGATCGGCACCATGGCGACATCCGCGCGGCCCGCGATCGCGAGCGCCCGCGCATAGCGGAGCACCGCCTTGCAGGTGCGGTCGTCCACCACGATGTGGCCGCCGGCGTAGAAGAGCCGTCTCATTCGGCGAGCGTGCCACCCGGAGGCGTCGTTGCCAACCCCCTGGCGCGCCCCCATCGGCTCGCGGCGCCCCGTCCGCCAATTGGGCAAACGGAGGTCGGCTCCTGGTTTCGCTTCCCTCGTTGATATGACGACATGGTTGGGGGATAGTTGGCCTCACGGAGGGAATGCGCGTGGGCAAGTTCACTTACGACTCGAACCTGGTCGTCGATTTCGACGACCGGGTGCTCGCGCACCTCCAACTCGTGATCGGCGCGAAGCTGCGGCGCAACGAGTCGTTCTACTTCTCCTGGCGCGACGACGCGCAGATCGGGGACGGCCGGTCGACGGTCTGGCTGCACCCGGCCATCCCGGTGTACTTCAAGTTCCACGGCGGCCGTTCGCCCTCCATCAACCGGACCTGGGTCGAGACGCTCATGACGCAGGCCAATTCGGCCGGCGGTCTGCGCATCACCCCGGAGCCCGAGGAGGACAGGGCGTCGCCCGGAGAGCACGCATGAAGCGCGTCACCATCCGATACGGCGACCGCGACTACTCCATCGCGGATCGGTCGCTCGAAGCCGTGCAGCGCGAAATCGCCGAGGCAGTCGAATCCGGGCGGGCCGGCTGGATCGAGGTCAACTACGGAGAGGGCCGCCCGACGCCGGCCCACCTGCTGATCACCGCGGGCACCCCGCTGATGATCCACTACGAGACGTCCGGGCACACCGGGGACGACCCGGAGCTCTGACCGGGGCGGCGCCCACCGCCGACGGGTCGCGCGGATTCAGGCGGTGAGCGCGACCTGGCGGCGACCGGCACAGGTCAGCCGCACCGCTCGGAGCGCGGCGGGCAGATGCGGGAACGCCGCCCAGCCCGCGCCGGCGCCGCGCCAGTGCACCATCACGTAGCCGTCGATCCGCTGCAGCTCCGCGACGATCCGCCGGGGATCGCCGTCCGCGAGTCGGGTGTCGAGCGCCCGCCAGCTGGAGGCCCCGGTGCGGAGCACCTCGAGAAGATCCGTGTCTGGCGGCGCGAGCGTCATGGGCACAGGCAATCAACCCAACTTCCCTCGGCCTAGGGGATTGACAGGGCGCCCGCCGGGGAACAGGCGTGCACGGCGCAGCATCGGCGCGGGTCAGTGCTCGGACGCCCGGCCGCGCCGCGCGAGCGCGACGAGTCTGCCCAGCGCGCCGACGAGCAGCACGGCAACACCGGCGACGAGGGCCGGGGCGGGAACCGTCGCGGCGAGCGCCAGGCAGCCCGCGAGCCCCACCACCGGGATCGCGCGCGGATACCGCTGGGCAGACCGCTGGCGGAGGGCGGCGAGGTTCGCGACCGCGTAGTAGAGCAGCACACCGAACGACGAGAAGCCGATCACGACCCGGAGGTCCGCAGCGAGCAGCAGGCCCGCAGCGGCGACGGCGACGGCGAGCTGCGCGGCCCAGGGCGCCGCCGTCCGCCCGGAAACCGCCGCGAGCCCGATCGGCAGCTCCCGCTCACGGGCCATTGCGAGCGCCGTGCGCCCGACGCCGGCGAGCAGGGTGAGGAGCGAGCCGAGGGACGCGACGGCGGCCGCCAGGGCGACGGCGGGCAGTGCCCACTTCGCGCCCGCCGCGCCCGCCGCGTCCGCGAGTGGAGCCGTCGACGCGGGCAGGTTGCCGCCGAGAACGCCGAGCAGCACCACCGCGACGGCCGCGTACAGCGCGACTGCGAGGACGAACGCTGCGCCGATGGCGCGGGGGATGGTGCGGGCCGGGTCGCGCACCTCCTCGCCCAGCGTGGCGATGCGGGCGTAGCCGGCGAAGGCGAAGAAGATGAGCGCGGCCCCCTGCAGCACGCCGTACGCGTCGGACGGCGCCGGAAGCGCGAGGCGGGACACGGTGAATCCGGGCAGCGCCGCGCCGAGCGCCAGCACGATGCCGGCGACGGCGAGCGCGACGAGGACGCGTGCCGCGCGCGCCGTGCGGGTGACGCCGAACAGCGTCAGGGCCGTCAGCCCCGCCAGGGCGGCGAGCGCGACGGGGCGCTGCCAGGGGCCGGGCGCGACGTACACGGCGAAGGTGAGGGCCATCGCGGCGATGCTCGCCGTCTTGCCGACCACGAACGCCCACCCGGCGAGGAAGCCCGCCCACGGGCCGAGCTCGGCCCGCCCGTAGGCGTAGGCGCCGCCGGCGACCGGGTGCGCGGCCGCCAGCTGGGCCGTCGAGGCGGCATTGCAGAACGCGACGACGGCCGCGACGGCGAGCGCCAGCAGCAGCAGTCCGCCGGCGGCCGCGGCGGCCGGCGCGAACACGGTGAACACCCCGGCGCCCACCATCGCGGCGAGGCCGATGGCCACCGCGTCGCCCGTGCCGAGTTCGCGTCGCAGAGCACTGGCCACGGCGCAAGTCTCCCAGCCCGGGACGAGGCCCGGCAGGCCGGGCATTTACACTAGGCCAGAAGAGGAGGGGTCCTGTGGCGGCGACGGCGGACGGCTCGGGCTCCCTTTCCGGCCGCTACCGGCTGGGCAGGGTGATCGGGCGCGGTGGCATGGCGCTCGTCTTCGAGGCCCGTGACGAGCTGCTCGGCCGCGATGTCGCGATCAAAGTGTTCCGCGGCGCCGGCGACGGCGGCGAGGACGAGATCCGCCGTCAGCGGCTCGAGGTGAAGATGCTCGCGAGCCTCAGCCACCACAGCCTCACCACTCTCCTGGACGCCGGCGTCGACGTCGGCGAGGACGGCTCCCCGAGGATCTTCCTCGTCATGGAGCTGGTGCGCGGGCCGGACCTCAAGCAGCGGCTCGCCGAGGGCCCGCTCACCGCGGTCGAGATCGCGCAGATCGCCTACGACCTGGCCGAGGCGCTCGAGTACATGCACAGCGAAGGTGTCGTGCACCGCGACGTGAAGCCCGCGAACATCCTCCTCGTCGAGCCCGGCACCGGTCGGCGGGCGCGTGCGCGGCTCACCGACTTCGGCATCGCCGACCTGCAGGGCAGGGAGCCGAACGACACCGAGGCGACCACCGGCACGGCGGCCTATCTGAGCCCGGAGCAGGCCCGCCGCCGCCCGGTCGACTCGGCCAGCGACGTCTACTCGCTCGGCCTGGTGATCCTCGAGTGCTTCACCGGCAGCGTCGCGTTCCCGGGGGATGTGCTCCAGTCGGCGCTCGCCCGGCTCGGCAGCGACCCCGAGGTGCCGGCGAGCGTGCCCGAGGACTGGCGGCCGCTGCTGGCCGCCATGACCGCCCGCCGTCCGGCCGACCGGCCGACGATGTCGCAGCTGGTGCTCGCCTTCCGGCAGCTCGCCGAGAGCGGGCGGCGCCGCGAGGGGGAGCAGCCCGGCGACGAGGGGACGCTGAGCGGCGGAGCCGCGGTGGTCGGCTCATCGACGGACGTGACCTTCGGCCGGCTCACCAGCCTCGCCTCCCGGATGCTCCGCGTGCCCATCGCAATGGTCACCATGGCCGGGGTCGACCGGGTGTGGGGGATCACGCCGCCGGAGCTGCCCGAGTTCGACCCGGTGGAGCTTCTCGCCGACTCCTCGCAGGTGATCCCGGACGCATGGCTCGACCCGCGCGCCGAGCGGAATCCGCTCCTCGCCGCCGGACTCGGTCGGTTCTACGCGGGCGTGCCGCTGCTCGCGGGCGACGGGCGCAGCTGGGGCACGCTGAGCGTGCTCGACGCGGCGCCGCGCAAGCTGTCCGCCGAGGATCTGGCCGTGCTCGAGGATCTCGCCGCGATGGCGATGAGCGAGCTGGGCGCCCGCGTGGTCGTCGCCCAGCTCACGGGCGCGGACGCGCCGACCGGCTCGCGGGTCAGTTCTCCACGGGAGTGAGCACGAAGACCGGGATGATCCGGTCGGTGCGCTTCTGGTACGCGTCGTAATCGGGCCAGGTGGCGGTGGCGCGCTGCCACCACACGGCGCGCTCCTCCCCGCTGACCTCACGGGCCCGGCAGTCCTTCTTCACGGCGCCGTCCTGCAACTCGACCTGCGGGTTGGCGACCAGGTTGTGGTACCAGACCGGGTGGCTCGGGTCGCCGCCTTTCGACGCGACGACGGCGTACTCGCCGTCGTGCTCGACGCGCATCAGCGGCGTCTTGCGGAGCTTGCCGGTTCTCGCGCCCACCGTGGTGAGCAGGATGATCGGCCGTCCGCGGAGCGTGTTGGCCTCGGCGCCCTGCGACGCCTCGAACTGCTCGGCCTGCGTGCGGGCCCACTCGGACGGGCTCGGTGCGTATTCCCCAGTCAGTGGCATGACACCGACGCTACCCGAGCCCCCTCGTCGCACCTCCGGGCGGAGCCGCCGGCGCCACCGGTCGGGCGGGTACTCGGCCGGCCAGTGCAGGGTGATCGAGCGCATGCCCCGGCGGAATCGCCGGGCGAGGGCCGCCCTGTCGGTGAACGGCCGCGCGGAGATGCCGACCCGCAGCGAGCTGACCCAGCGGATGCGCCGCTCCGGGCCGAGGTGCACGCTCAGGTCGAGGTCGTCGTGCACCTCCGGATCGTTCCGGTGCACGTCCGCTCGGACGGCGATCCACGCCTCGCGGTGCATGCCGAAGTTCGAGCCGAAGAGGGGGGCATGGCCGAGCGCGAGACCGGTCGTGGCGGCGTACGCGCCGAGGTACAGCGAGCAGAGCAGGCGCGACAGGGGCGCCAGGCGCGTCGGCAGGTCGTAGAACTGCGCCGACCCGCTCACCGCCGCGACGGCGGGGTCGTCGAGCAGCCGGGCGAGCCGGTGCACCCAGTCGGGCGGCAGTCGGCTGTCGGCGTCGCAGCGGAGGATCAGGTCGCCGGTGGCGGCGTCGTAGCCGGCCGAGGCCGCCGCCGGGATGCCGGGGCGGAGCTCCTCGACGACGCGGGCGCCGCCCGCTGCCGCGACCGCCGCGCTGTCGTCGGTGCTGCCGTTGTCGACGACGACGATCTCGTCCGGGAGCCGGGTCTGCCGGGCGAGATCCCGCAGGCAGCGCGCGAGGTGCGCGGCGTCGTCCTTGACGGGGATCACGACCGAGACCGTCCGGGACTCGCGCATCGCGGCGAGGCGGGGGTGTGTCAGCGATTCGGCCACACGCAAGTCCCTATCACGGCGCCGTGGCGCTACCTAACGTCGGAGGAGCCGCCCGGCCCCGACGAAATGGAGAATTCATGTACTTCCACCGCCAAGAACTGCAGCACAAGTCGAAGCCCTCCAAGCCCGATGCGATCTTCGCGCGGCGGCTGCAGGAGGTCCTCGGCGGGCAGTACGGCGAGATCACGGTCGCGCTCCAGTACGGCTTCCAGGCCTGGAACTCGCACCTGCCCGGCAAGTACCGCGACCTGCTGTTCGGCATCGGCGCTGAGGAGATGGGCCACGTCGAGATGCTCGCGGTGATGATCGCCCAACTGCTCGAGAAGGCGCCGATCCCGGCCAGCGAGGATGCTGCGAAGTCCGACCCGGTGCTCGGCGCGGTGATGGGCGGGATGGACGTCCAGCACGCCATCGTCGCCGGCGCGGGGGCGCGTGCGGTCGACAGCAACGGGAACCCCTGGCAGGGCAGCTACATCACCTCGAGCGGCAACCTGCTCGCCGACTTCACCGCCAACGCGAACGCCGAGATGCAGGGCCGCGTGCAGGTCGCCCGGCTCTACCACATGACCGACGATCACGGCGTGCGCGATCTGCTGTCGTTCCTGCTCGCCCGGGACACGATGCACCAGAACCAGTGGATCCGCGCCGCGGAGGAGCTGCGCGCCGAAGGCTTCGAGGAGCTGCCCGTGCCGAGCAACTTCCCGATCTCGAAGGAGGAGCGGAGCGTGTCGTACCAGTACATCAACTTCTCGGATGGCCAGGCCGCCAGCGAGGGCACCTGGGCGAGCGGCCCCACCCCGGACGGGCACGGCCAGTTCAGTTACGTGGCCGAGCCGCCCAAGGGCGTGCCGATGCCGCCCGCCACTCAGCCGGACGGCCGCTTCTACGGCACCACCGCGAAGTCGAACACCGCGGAGAAGATCGGTGGCGCCATCAAGGACGCGGTCGAGAAGAAGTGACCGCCGCCCCGGAGGCGACGCGCGCCGCAGAGGCGCGCCGGGAGGAATGAGGAAGGCCCCCGCCGGAATCGACGGGGGCCTTCCTGGTGTCCAGGAGCGGGAATGCTCAGGAAGCGGGGCGGATGTTCGACGCCTGGGGGCCCTTGGCGCCCGCAACGACCTCGAACTCGACGCGCTGGTTCTCCTCGAGCGAGCGGTAGCCGCGCGAGTCGATGGCCGAGTAGTGGGCGAAGACGTCGGCGCTGCCGTCGTCCGGGGCGATGAAGCCGAAGCCCTTTTCGGCGTTGAACCACTTCACGATGCCAGTAGGCATGTTGTCTCTCTTTCGATTTCTGATGTCCGGCGACGCAATCACGAGGCCTCTGTCACGCTGTCGAACTCCGCGCTCTCCGGAGCCGACCGGTGAACCCGGCGGACACGAGAAATGCAAGTACACAACACAACTGCGTTCCCCAGGCTACACCTGAGGCCGCATTCTCGGGGAGAGTCGGTTTTTCCCGCCGGTCCGGGAGCCCGGGGCTGACGGCGGCCCGTCGCGCGGCAGGCCGGGCGCGAGGGCGACCGGTGGGGCGCGCGGTCCTCCAAAAGGCGCGACACGCGCGTGTCGTGTCCCCCATCCGGATTTTCGTTGGCATGCTTCCGAGCACCGGCCGCCACCCAGGGAAGGTGAAAGACATGAACACGACGACGGATTACACGATCGAGGACGATCTCGCGGCTCCCGTCGCGCACGCCCCGACTCCCGCGGTCTTCCCGCAGGTCGGAGGAGCGGCACCGAGCCGCCGGCGCCAGCGCGAGCGTCCCGCGGATGCCGAAGGGCGCATCCCCGCACTCACCGCACTCGACGAGGCGGCGGAGTACGTCCTCATCGTCCGCGGTCCGGGCGGTGTGCGCGTCTTCGCCGAAGGCGGCCTCGCCATCACCGACGCCGACGGGGACACGGTCGACGCCGCCTCCGCGCTGTCGGCGGACCTGCCCTTCACGGTCGCGGAAGGAGCGGTGGCCCCGACCCCCGCTTCCGCCCTCGACACGTCGGTGCCTGCGGTGCCGTTCGAGGACATCCTCGCCGGCGAGCCGGATGGCCTCGCAGCCCTCGGCCTCGAGCCGGGCACCGGGGCGGGCTCCGAGCCGGACTTCGGCGAGACCAGCCAGGCACTCGGCTTCGGGCGCGGCGATCTCCTCGTGGAAAGCCCGCTCGTGCCGGCGACGGTGGAGGAGGACGAGGGCTACCTTGCCGTCGCCCTGGTCCTGCCGGGCGGTCGGCACCTCACGGTGGACGGGACGGTCCTCATCGGCCGCAGCCCGTCCGAGTCCGCGCGCACCGACTCGCCGGAGCTCGTGGCGCTCGCCGCGAACCTCACCGACATCTCGCGCACGCACCTCGAGGTGACCACCGACGGCGACGCCGTCTACGTCCGCGACAACCGCTCGACGAACGGCACGGTGCTCACCCGCCGCGGTCAGACGCCGGTGCTCATCCCCTCGGACGAGCCGATGCGCGTCTACCCGGGCGACTCGCTGAACCTGGCGGGATCGGCGACCATCGAGATCGAAGGCGTCCGCTAACTCGCGCTGCACCGACACCGGCCCTCACCAGAATCCTGGTGAGGGCCGGTCTCGTTTCCGGAGGCTGCGCTGATCGGGGTGCGCCGGGCTCAGCCGATCGCGAGGATGTCGACCACGAAGACGAGCGTCTGGCCGGCGAGCGGCGCGGTGTTCTCCGGCGCCTGCTCCCCGTAGCCGTAGATGGGGGGCATCACCACGAGGACCTGCGATCCGACGGTCTGGCCGGCGATCGCCGCGGCGAATCCGGGCACCACCTGATCGAGCGCGAAGGTGGCAGGCTCCCCGCCCCAGCTCTCGTCGAAGACGGTGCCGTCCGACCACTGCATGCCCCGGTAGTGCACCTGGACGGAGGAGCCGGCCGGGACCACCTCGCCGTCGCCCTTCGTGAGGGTCGCGATGTGCAGATCCTTCGGCGCTTCCGCCGCGGGCACGGCGACCGTCGGACTGCCGTCGGCCGCCGGCGCGACCGTCGGCAGCGTGCCCGGCAGCTCGTCGCCCGCCTCGTAGCGAATCGTCCGGATCGCCGATTCGATGTCCATGACGAGGACGAGGGACGCGTCACCTGCGACCTCCAGGTCGGTGTTCCCGGCCTCACCGAATCCTTCCGACGGGGGGATGACCGACACGACCCGCGACCCGACCGATGCGCAGCCGAGCGTCTTCGCGAACCCCGGAAGCAGCTGCGTCGTGTCGACCTGGAAGGCGGCGGTCGTCTCGCCCTCCGCATAGCCGTAGCTCTCGATGGGGGCGCCGGTGGCGCCGTTGTACACGGCGAAGGCCACCTGGGCGAGCGACCCGCGCTCGAGTTCCTCGCCCTTCCCCTCGACGACCGTCGTCCGCTCCGTCGTGGCCGCGTCGATGCCCGCCTCGAAGGCGACCTCCGGCGCGGCGGCGAGATCGTCGGACACGGTGACTGCCTTTGATGCGCTGCCCGACTCGGCGGAGCAGACATCGGCCGCCGCGTCGGCGGCCGGTGGTGTGCTGTCCGCCGGGGCGGGAGCGTCGCCCGCGCAGGCGGTCAGGGCCGCCAGCAGGGTCGCGGCGGTCAGGAGGGGCAGGGCGCGGCGCACAGCGGACTCGCTTCCGATCGGGGACAAACGCCGACCACCGTACCGCCCCGGGCGGCACGTTCCCTGCGCGCCCGCCACGGGGAGCCCGCGAAGTAGGCTGACGGCAGGATGAGCATTCCGCGACGCAGCTTCCTCGCCGGTGCGGCATCGGGACTGTCGATGCTGGTGCTCGCCGCGTGCACGCCGACCCCCCGCCCGCGGCCCACCGCGAGCACGCCGCTGCCCACGCCGACGACCGGCTTCGCGGTGCCGCGGCCCGCCGGGATGCTGCGCAGCGGGTGGACGGCCGACCCGTTCGCCCGCGGCGCCTCCAGCTTCGTCGCCGTCGGCTCCGCGCCGGAGCACCGCCAGACCCTCCGCGCCGCTCTCGACGACCGCATCTTCTTCGCGGGGGAGGCCACCTCCGACGATCAGCCGGGCACCGTCGCGGGGGCCCTGGACTCGGGCAGCCGCGCCGCCACCGAGGTGGAGACCCTCACCCGAGGCAGCGAGCGCATCGCCGTGATCGGCGCGGGTGCCGCCGGAGCGGCCGCCGCCCGTCGGCTCTTCGACGCCGGCCACGCCGTGACCGTCCTGGAGGCCCGCGACAGGGTCGGCGGACGCATCTCCACCGTGCGCGACGATGAGTGGCCCGCGCCGATCGAGCTGGGCGCCGCCTGGGTCCGCGGCGGCGACGTGGAGAGCCTGTCCGCCCGGCTGGCGCGCCTCGGCGTCGCCACCGCGGCGTCTCCGACGGAGGACGGCGTGCTGCGGGTCACCCCGGACGGCGCCCTGGTCGACGGCTCCGGCGACGCCGCGGCGGCGGTCGACGAGGCGCTCGGCTGGGCCCGCGACCGCGCGGCCGACGTGTCGATCGCGGACGCGCTCACCGGCTCCGGTGCCGGGGAGGTGTCGGACGCGGGCGCGCCGTCGCCGGCGGCCCGGCTCGCCGCCGCGCTCCGCCTGGACCTCGGGCTGCCGGTCGGCGCGCCCGCCGAGGAGGCGTCCGCCTGGTACACCGACCCGGGGCCGGCCGTGTTCGCGGGCGAGCTCGTCCTCGGCGGCTACGACGCCGTCGTCGCTGACCTCCTCGACGGGATCGACGTCTGGCTGGGCTCACCGGTGACGGGGCTCAGCTACAACGACAGCGGCGTGAGCGTCCGACTGTCGACCGGCGAGGCGCTGAGTGTCGACCGCGTGGTCGTGACCGTGCCGCTCGGTGTGCTGAAGGACGAGGGGCTCCAGTTCGACCCGCCGCTGCCCTTCGCGAAGCGCGGCGCCATCGCCGAGCTCGGCGTCGGCGACCTGGAGACCGTCGCCCTGCGCTTCGACGAGCCGTTCTGGGACACCGACGCGATCGCCTGGAGCATCGTCGGCGACGCCGACTTCCCCGAGTGGGTGAACCTCGAGCCGCTGACCGGCGAGCCCGTGCTGCTCGGCCTCGTCGGCGCCGCCGCCGCCCGGGACTTCGCCGACCTCGACGACGCGGGCGTGCTGGAGCGGGCGTTGACGAGCCTTGCGGCGTTCGCCTCCGGGGACCGGTCCGGTGCGGGCACTACCGCGTCCTCTGGCGCCGACGCGCCGGCCGCCGGCGGCTGAGCAGCAGCAGCAGCAGCACGTGCAGGACCCCGGGGCCGTGGTCGAGGGCCGCGGGAGCGCGCGGCAGATCCCGCTCGGCCAGCGGCGGCGTCCGGCTCGCCGCGACCAGTCCGGCCCCGACGCCCGCGAACAGCGCGAGCGCACCGACCGAGTAGGCGAGGAAGGACCACGGGTAGCCGGCCTGAGCGGGGTCGAGGAAGAAGTACGGGTACCAGCCGACGATGCGGCCGCGGACGATCGTCGCGAGCCCCCACGCGACCGGGTAGGCCAGCACGAGGGGGACGACCCGCCAGCGCACCGTCCGCCGCCCCGGCGTCACCAGCCAGTCGATGAGCGCGAACGTGGGCAGGAAGAAGTGCAGCACCTGGTCGGAGGGCGGCACCTCCAGCCGGTAGCCCTGGGCCGGCGCGCCGGTCGCGAGCAGCGCGAACACGATGCCGGCGACGAGCAGGTAGCAGGTGACGACCGCACGAGCCGTGGACAGCGCTGCGGTTTCGGGCCGGCCCCGTAGCAGAGCGACGCCGGAGCAGGCCCACACCACCACGGCCGCGAGGTTGCTCTGCACGGTCAGGTAGCCGAAGAAGTCGACCCAGGCGAAACTGCGGAAGCCGAACCCGTAGAGGAAGCGCGCCACGAGCGCGCCGAGCCCGATCGCGGCGAAGGCGAGGCGCGTGAAACCGATCGCGGTGCGCACCCCCATGATCCCCTCGACGATACTGGGGGCCGCGGCTTGGCGTGTCGCCGGAGCAGCGCTTACGCTCGCATCCACTCGAACAAACTTTCGAATGGAGGCGTGGAAATGTCGCTGGCAGCGCTGTCGACGGAGGTCGTCGTGTGGTTCTCGAACGGGGTGCCGGCGCGACTGGTGCGCGACGGCGTGCGCTACCGGGTCACCGACACGCCCACGCCACTGACCGAGGACGCCTGGTGCCCGCCGATGACCCACGCGGCGCCGCGCCTCATCGGCTGGCGCTTCCAGGGCACGGCCGCGAACGGTGCGTCGCTGATGTTTGAGATCGTCGAAGCGCAGCACACCTGGCACGTCCTCCGCACCTACGTCTGAGCCCGGTCCGCGGCGCGTGGCTCGGCGGCGGCCGCTGGCGCTCCCGGCCGCCGCCCAGGGCGGGCGGTCGCCGGAGCGTAGCCTGGGAGCGTGAGCATCCGATGACCGCGCAGGACGCGCGGCCGGCCACCCCGGCGCCGGAGTCCCCGCCGTCGGCGAACCAGCAGTCGACTCGTGCCGGCGTCGCGCTGCTCGCCGCGATCCCGCTCGCGATCGTCGTGGCGCTCGCCGCGATGGCGGGCAGCGGCGCGTTCGGCGCCCACCTCGTCGACTCCGGCCCGCTCGTGACCTGGGGGCTGCCCATTGCGCGGGTCGTCGCGGACGGCGCCGCGGCGCTCACCGTCGGCGTGCTCGTGCTCGCGGTGTTCGCCCTGCCGGGCGAGGCCGGCGACCCGCGGCTGCCCGGGGTCGCCCAGCGAGCGGCCCTGCGGATCGCCGCGGTGGCGAGCGCGGTCTGGCTCGCGGCCGGCGCGGCCGTGCTCGCGCTGACCGCCGCCGCGGTGCTCGGCACGGCGGACGGGCTGCCCGGCGTCCTCCCGGCCTTCGTTGCCCGCACCGAGCTGGGCGCAAACTCGGTCGTGTCCCTCGCCCTCGTCGCCGCCGTGCTCGCCCTCACCCTGCTCTCCCCGCGCACCGCCTGGGTCGCTGTCGCCGGCGTGCTCGCCGTCGCGGCACTCCTGCCGCTCGCCCTGAACGGCCATGCGGCCGGCGCGCTCGAGCACGGCAACGCGGTCAGCAGCCTCGCCGTGCACCTGATCGGCGTCTCCGCCTGGACGGGCGGGCTGGTGGGCCTCATCCTGCTGCGTCGCCCCCTCGGCGGCGGCCTCGCCGCGGCCGCGCGCCGCTACTCCACGCTCGCGGCGTGGGCGTTCGGCGCGGTCGCCTTCTCGGGCGTCGTCAACGCCTCGCTGCGGCTCGCGGGGCCGGAGGACCTGCTCACCGGCTACGGGCTGCTCGTGCTCGCCAAGGCGGGGCTCCTCGTCGCGCTCGGCGTCGCGGGCGCCGCGCAGCGCCGGCGGATCCTGCCGCGGTTCGAGCGCGACGGCCCGCGCGCGTTCCTCCGCCTCGCCGCCACCGAGATCGTCGTGCTCGCCGCCGCGATGGGGCTCTCGGTCGCGCTGTCCCGCTCGGCGCCGCCCATCCCCGAAGAAGCGGCGGGGGACCGGTTCGCGGCGCTCGTCGGCTACGCGGAGCCGCCACCCGTGACGCCGCTTCGGATGCTCACCGAGTGGCATGTCGACTGGGCCTTCCTCGGCCTCGCCGGCATCCTGATCGGGGCATATCTCGCCGGCGTGGTGAAGCTCCGCCGCCGCGGCGACGCGTGGCCGCTGCGGCGGACCGTGCCCTGGGTCCTCGGCTGCCTCGGCCTCGTCTACGTCACGAGCGGCGGTCCCGGCGCCTACGGGCCAACCAGCTTCAGCACCCACATGCTCCAGCACATGGGGCTCATGATGTTCCTGCCGCCCCTGCTCGTCCTCGGCGCGCCGATCCTGCTCGCGATGCGGGCGCTGCCCGCCCGCCGGGACGGCAGCCGCGGCATCCGCGAGTGGCTGCTTGTGCTCGTGCACTCACGAGTGGCGGCGTTCTTCTCCTTCCCGGTCGTCGCCGCCGTCATCTTCGCCGGCAGCCTCGTCGCCTTCTACTACACGCCGTGGTTCGAGTTCTCGCTGCGCGAGCACACCGGGCACCTGCTGATGGTGCTGCACTTCCTCCTCGGCGGGTACCTCTTCTATTGGGTGCTGATCGGCGAGGACCCCGGCCCCAACCGTCCGGCGCCGCCCTTCCGGCTGATCGTGCTGCTCGCCACCCTCGCCTTCCACGCGTTCTTCGGTCTGGCCCTCATGTCGCAGAGCGACGTGCTCGCCATTGACTGGTGGCGCGCCCTCGGGGCGACCGACGCCGCGGCGCTGCTCGACGACCAGCGGGCCGGCGGCGGTCTCGCCTGGGGTGCGGGGGAGGTGCCCACCGTTCTCGTGGCGCTCGTCGTGGTGCGTCAGTGGATCCGCAGCGACGCCCGCCAGGCCCGCCGGTCCGACCGGGCGGCCGCTCGCGACGGCGACGCCGAGCTGACCGCATACAACGCCCGCCTGGCGGCGCTCGCGAAGCGCGACGGACGCGGCTAACCGCACGCGCGTGCGCGCCGGCACGCGCCTCGGCCCCGCGTCGAGCGCGGTACGTGCACCGCTCTCCGCGGTACGAGACGCCGAGCGCGGGCGGTGCACACACCGCGCTCGGCGCCTCGCACTGCGCTCGATGCGGGCCGAGCCCCGCGTGACCCGCATGACGATCCGCACCCGCGCCGGCATCGCGGTCACCGCGTGCGCCTGCCTGCTGCTCGACAAGGCCCAGCTCGGCCTCACCCTGTTCAGCGGCGTCGAAACCGTCGGCAAGCGGTTCGGCTCCGCGCCCGTCACCGAGGACTTCTTCGACACCTAACGCGAACGGCTCCGCGAGGCCCTCCCGCGGGAGAAGGCCGAGGCCGCGCGCAGCCGGGGCAGCCAGCTGTCCTTCCGCGACCTGGTTCGGACCGCGCAGTCCGTCTGACGCGTGACAGAGTGGGGGAGTGCCCTCCCCCTCCGATTCGCGCGCCGAGGGCGAACTGCCGCGGCGCCCGATGGGGCCGGGCGACGAGTGGGTCACCCTGCCGGACGGTCGCCGGTTCTGGGGCCGGTTCGGAGCGGCGGGACTGCTCGTGTCTTCGCCGGCCGGCATCCTCCTGCAGCACCGCGCCGGCTACAGCCACTTCGGCGGCACCTGGGGCCTGCCCGGCGGCGCCCGGCACCCGGACGAGTCGGCCGTGCAGGCCGCCGCCCGGGAGGCCGCCGAGGAGGCGGGCGTTCCGCGCGAGGTGCTGACGCTGCGCTTCACGAGCCGGCTCGAGCTCGGCGCCTGGTCCTACACGACGGTCGCCGCGACCACCGACAGTGCGTTCGCCCCCGTGATCGGCGACGCGGAGAGCACCGAGCTGCGCTGGGTCGACGCCGGCAAGGTCGGCGACCTGCCGCTGCACCCCGGCTTCGCGGCCGCCTGGCCGACCCTACGGCCCCTCGTCGATCTGCGCCCGGTCCTCGTCGTCGACGGCGCCAACGTCGTCGGCTCCCGGCCGGACGGCTGGTGGCGCGACCGCGCCGGTGCCGCCGACCGACTCGCGGCCCGCCTCGAGCGACTCGCCGGCGTCGGCGTGCCCGCCGCACTCCTCGGCCTGCCGGAGGAGCAGTGGTGGCCGGAGTTCCGGCTCGTCGTCGAGGGACGGGCGCGTGCCCTCAGCACTGCGCCGGACGGGGTCGCGGTGGTGCACGCTGAGCGGGACGGCGACGCGACGATCGCCGAGCTCGCCGGCGTCCTCGGTCCCGCCGCGACGGTGGTCACCGCCGACCGCGGCCTCCGCGACCGCGTCACCGCGGTCGGCGCGCGCGTCGCGGGTCCCGGCGCGCTTCTCGAACTCCTCGACGCCGCCGACTAGGACCAACCGAGGCACCGCGCTGCGCGGGAGAAACGACCTCGCCGCGGCCGAAGTTCCTACCGCGCCGAGGCGGTTTCGGCCGCGGCGATCGGCTCGCGCTCCGCGATCGACGCCTTCCAGCCGACGAGTCCCCGGACCACCTTGCTCCGGTCCTTCGAGAGGCGCTCCATGGCGTCCTCCGGCACGAAGTAGTTGAGCGCGACCCAGCCGCGCACCTTCTCGCTCCGATCGCCGGCCAGCGTGCGCAGCACGTCGCACGACGTCGTCTCGTTCCGGGCGACGCAGGCCCGGACCCCCTCATCGGGATCCGCGGCGAGCACCTCGATCAGGTCCGCCGGGGTGTTCCGGCTGCTCGCGACGCTCTCCCGGATCTTCGGGTTCGCGTGCGTGGCGAGGATGCGCAGCCGCTCGATCTTGCTCTCGGTGACCACGGGGGAGAGGTGCAGCAGCGCCGCGTCGCCGTCGGCGAGGCCGAGTAGCGGCTCCCTCATCTGGCGGCGCATGGCGAGTGTGTTGAACCGGATGCAGGACATGGCGGACAGGCTACGTCGCCGAGCCCTGCGGCTCCGGGGACGCCTCCGGCGATTCGCGCTGCGTGGCCCCCCCGGATCCGCCGCTCCCCGCAAGCCGGGCTGCAACCTCGGTCGCCGTCCGTGCAACCTGCGGCTCCCCGCGGTTACAGGGCGCGTGCAGGTCCGCAACGGTGCCCAGCCGGCTGCCGCCGCTCCCCACCGTCATCCCCATGACTGCACAGAACCGAGTCCACCCCGGCCGCCGACGAGCTGCTCGCGACGGCCACCGCGCTCCGGGACGCGCTCGACGCCGGCACGGCCTGACCCCGACCGCACCTCAGCGCGCTGGCGTAGGCTGGCCCCGTGAGCGGCGCCCCGCAGAAGAGCCGGCGACTCGAGCCGCCGGTCAGCGAGCGCATCGTCACGGTGCCCAACTTGCTGAGCGTCGCCCGGCTCGCGCTGGTCCCCGTCTTCCTCGTCCTCCTGCTGCAGGGGGAGGACATCGCCGCGCTCGTCGTCCTCATCGTCGCCACCTTCACCGACTACCTGGACGGCTGGCTCGCGCGGCGCTTCTCGCAGATCTCCCGGCTCGGCCAGCTGCTCGACCCGGCGGCCGATCGGCTGTTCATCTTCGCCACCCTCCTCGGCCTCGCCGGGCGGGAGCTCATCCCCTGGTGGCTCGTCGCGATCATCGTCGGCCGCGACGTGGTGCTCCTCGTCCTCGGCATCGTGCTCGCGAACGCCGGCTACGGGCCGCTGCCGGTGCATCACCTCGGCAAGGTCGCCACCTTCTGCCTGTTCTACGCGCTGCCGGTGCTGGTGCTGGCCCAGGCGTTTCCCGCGGTCGCGTTCGTGGCCGCGCCGGCCGGTTGGGCATTCGCCGCCTGGGGCGCGTTCCTCTACTGGTGGGCGGGCATCATCTACACCGTCGAGACGGTGCGGGTGGTGAGGATCCCGGCGGAAGCAGACGCTCCGGCATCCGCTAGGGTTGTCCGCTAAAGGAGGTAGCCCCGATGGGAGATCCCCGCGACGGAGCCGGGAACGCCGGCGATCCCCGGACGCAGCGCGTGCCGTATTCCAACCTCAACGCCGACACGACGGCGTCGTTCGGCGATGACTTCCTCGGCCAGGTGGCCGCGATGGACACCCGCACGAACACCGAGGAGCAGACCGCGGTGGGCGCTCTGCCGTCCGGTTCCGCCCTTCTCGTCGTGCGCCGTGGGCCGAACAGCGGTGCCCGCTTCCTCCTCGACTCCGATGTGACCACTGCCGGTCGCCACCCGAGCTCGGACATCTTCCTCGACGATGTCACCGTCTCCCGCCGGCACGCGCAATTCGTGCGGCACGGCACGGTGTTCGAGGTCAAAGACCTCGGCAGCCTCAACGGCACCTACTACGACGGCGTGCGGATCGACACGGCCCTGCTGACCGACGGTGCGGAGGTCCAGATCGGGAAGTTCCGACTGACCTTCTACGCGTCCCGGCACGACCTGGCCCACGTCGGCGCGCGCTGAGGCCATGTCCACCTCCCTCGCCCGCGCGCAGGGGCCGGCCGGTGGACCGGGCGCACCGCTGCTCAATATCGGCCAGGTCCTCGCCAAGCTGAAGCCCGAGTTCCCCGACCTGTCCCCGTCGAAGCTGCGCTTCCTCGAGGAGCAGCGGCTGGTGTTCCCGTCCCGCACCGACTCCGGCTACCGCAAGTTCTCGCCGCGCGACCTCGACCGGCTGCGCCTCATCCTCACCATGCAGCGGGACCACTACCTGCCGCTCAAGGTGATCCGCTCGTACCTCGCCGAGCTCGACGCCGGTCGCAACCCCGCCTGGCCGGGCGCGAACGCCCCCGCCACCCCGTCGATGCTCGGCGCCGAGCGCCGGTACACGCGGGAGGAGCTGCTCCGGGAGGCGAGCGCCCCGGCCGCGCTCCTCGACGACGCCGTGGCGACCTCGCTGCTGCCCGCGGGTGACGTGTTCACCGACGACGCGCTCGCGGTCCTCAAGGCGCTCGCCGAGCTGCGCCGGGTCGGCATCGAGCCGCGGCACCTGCGCGGCTTCCGAGCCGCCGCCGAGCGGGAGGCCGCGCTCCTCGAGTCCGCCGTGCTGCCGCTCCTGCGCCGGCGCGACGGCACCGGCCGGATGCGCGGGGCGGAACTCGCCGCCGAACTCGCCGGTCAGCTCGACGTCGTCCGGGCGAGCCTGCTGCGCGCCTCCATCGACCGCCTCGGCTGACCGTCTCTCCGGCCGCCGCCCGCGCCCCCATTAGGTGGGGAGGGGCGCGACACGCCGGGATAAAAACATCGATGTAATTGCCGCGGCCTCCCGCCCTCGATACCGTGGGAGAATTCCCGAGATGAACGGTGGGCAAACCCAATGAGTGAACTCAGCCGTAGCGACGATCGCTACGACCTCGGGCTGCTGTTCACCGACGGCATGCCCCAACTCGCGGAGAACGAGGGCTTCCGCGGCGCAGTCGCCGCCCGCGCGGCCGGCATCAGCTACCGCCAGCTCGACTACTGGGCCCGCACCGGCCTGGTCGAGCCGACCATCCGTAGCGCGGCCGGCTCCGGCTCGCAGCGACTGTACGGCTTCCGCGACATCCTGGTCCTGAAGCTCGTCAAGCGCCTCCTCGACACCGGCATCTCCCTCCAGCAGATCCGTACCGCCATCGATCAGCTCCGCGAGGCGGGCGTCAGCGACCTCGCCCAGACGACGCTGATGAGCGACGGCGCGTCCGTGTACCTCTGCACCTCCAACGACGAGGTCATCGACCTCGTCAGCCGCGGCCAGGGCGTGTTCGGCATCGCGGTCGGCAAGGTCCTGCGCGAGGTCGAGTCCACGCTCGTCGAGCTCGACACCCAGTCGCTCGATCCCCAGGACGAGCTCGCCGCACGGCGCGCCACACGCGCCGTCAGCTGACGCGAAGCCGCCTCGCGCCGGCTGTGGCGCCCGGTCGTCGACGCGCGGCCGTAACGCGACTGGTCACCCCCGGGGCTTTCCTGCGAGGCTGAGGCCGTGACCGATGCTCCCGCCGCCTCGCCGCTGATCGACCTGAGTCACCCGATCCGGGCGGGCCTCGTCACCTATCCGGGCCTGCCCGCCCCGACCATCACCCCGCACCTCACCCGGGAGGGGTCCCGCTCGTCCTACGCGCCCGGCACCGAGTTCGCGATCGATGCGATCACCATGGTGGGCAACACCGGCACCTACCTCGACAGCCCCTTCCACCGGTACGCCGACGGCGACGATCTGGCCGGCCTGCCCCTCGACCGGCTGGTCGGGCTGCGCGCCGAGGTCTTCCGGCTGGTCGACCTCGGCGAGCGAGGGATCCCTGCCGAGGTCTTCGCCGATCGCGACCTCCGCGACGCCGCGGTGCTGCTGCACACCGGCTGGGACCGGCACTTCGGCCGGCCCGAGTACGGCGTCGGCGCGCCCTACCTGACGGGCGCGGGCGCCGACCACCTCGTCGCGCAGGGCGTCGCCCTCGTCGGCATCGACTCGGTCAACATCGACGACTCCTCGCCGGCCGCGAACGGGGAGCGGCCCGCGCACTCGGCGCTCCTCGCGGCGGGCATCCCCGTGGTGGAGCACCTCACGAACCTCCGCCAGGTGCCGACGAGCGGCGCCGCGTTCACGGCCGTGCCGCCCCGCATCGAAGGCTTCGGCACCTTCCCGGTGCGTGCCTTCGCCATGCTGCCGTAGGCAGGGCGCCGACCCGAACGGCGGGCAGCGGCAGCGGGTTACTGGTGCGCCGTCTGGGTGGGCTCGAGCTCGGCGTACTCGCCGACCCGGCCGGTGCGCAGCACCCGGTCGAGGAGCTGATCGAACATCCGCGCCATCTCCTGCGCGCTCTCGCCCGGCCAGATGTGCAGCGGCTTCGCCGCCCCCTGCGCCTGCTGCAGCGACGTGCGCTCCGGCAGCTGCGGGCTGAGCACGAGCGGACCGAACATGTCGCGGAGCTCCTTGATGCGGAACTGGTGCTCGAGCGACTGCACGCGGGCGCGGTTCACGATGATGCCGAGCGGCTGCAGGCGCGGGCTGAGGCCGCGGCGGATCTCCTCGATCGCGCGCAGCGCGCGGTCGGCGGCCGCCACCGAGAACAGGCCGGGCTCGGTCACGACGGCCACCCGGTCGCTCGCCGCCCACGCGGTGCGCGTCAGGGCGTTGAGGGAAGGCGCGCAGTCGATCAGCACCAGGTCGTAGTCGTGCTCGACGCTCGCGAGCGCCTCCTCGAGCTTCCAGATGTCCCGGATGCTCGGATGCGGGCCGTCGAAATTGATCGCGGATGGGCTGCCGACCATGACGTCGATCGTGCCGGAGCGCCCGCGCGTCCAGCCGCTCGGAGCGATCGCCGCACGGACGACCTTCTCCTTGGGGGAGGCGAGCACGTCGGCCACGTTGAGGTGGCCCTGCACCTGCACGTCCATGCCGGTGGAGACGTCGGACTGCGGATCGAGATCGACGACCAGCGTGGTGAGTCCCTTGGCGAACGCCGCCGAGGCGAGGCCCAGCGTCACGGTGGTCTTGCCGACCCCGCCCTTGAGGGAGGAGACGCTCAGCACATGCACGGGGACCAGGGTACCGCCACTAGTCTGAGACGACCCAAAACGACACCGGATCGGCGCGGGCGCCGGAGGGGGCTATTTCGGCATGTTCTCGAAGATCCTGGTGGCCAACCGTGGAGAGATCGCGATCCGCGCCTTCCGAGCCGCCTACGAGCTCGGGGCCAAGACGGTCGCCGTCTTCCCCTACGAGGACCGCAACTCCCTGCACCGGTTGAAAGCCGACGAGGCGTACCTGATCGGGGAGCCCGGGCACCCGGTGCGCGCCTACCTCGACGTCGCCGAGATCATCCGCGTGGCGAAGGAATCGGGGGCTGACGCGATCTATCCCGGCTACGGCTTCCTGTCGGAGAACCCGGAGCTGGCGTCCGCAGCGCGCGACGCGGGCATCACCTTCATCGGCCCGCCGCCGGAGGTGCTCGAGATGGCCGGCAACAAGGTCGCCGCGAAGGAGCACGCGAAGGCCGCGAACGTGCCGGTCCTCGCCTCCAGCGCGCCCTCGGCCGACATCGACGAGCTCGTCGCCGCGGCCGAGGAGATCGGCTTCCCCATCTTCGCGAAGGCCGTCGCGGGCGGCGGCGGCCGTGGCATGCGCCGCGTCGACAGGCGGGAGGACCTCCGCGACGCGCTCACCGCCGCCATGCGCGAGGCGGACAGCGCGTTCGGCGACCCAACCATGTTCCTCGAGATGGCGGTCCTCCGGCCCCGGCACATCGAGGTGCAGATCCTCGCCGACAGCACGGGCGCCGCGGGCGGCACCGTCCACCTGTTCGAGCGCGACTGCTCGGTGCAGCGCCGGCACCAGAAGGTCATCGAGATCGCGCCCGCCCCCGACCTCGACGAGAACCTCCGGCAGGCGCTGTACCGCGACGCGGTCGCCTTCGCCGATTCGATCGGCTACGTCAACGCCGGCACCGTCGAGTTCCTCGTCGACACCGCGGGGGAGCGGGCCGGCACGCACGTCTTCATCGAGATGAACCCACGCATCCAGGTCGAGCACACGGTGACCGAGGAGGTCACCGACGTCGACCTCGTGCAGAGCCAGATGCGCATCGCGGCGGGAGAGACCCTCGAGGAGCTCGGCCTCACCCAGGACCGGCTGCGGCTGCGCGGCGCCGCCCTGCAGTGCCGGATCACCACCGAGGACCCCTCCCAAGGCTTCCGGCCGGACACCGGCAAGATCACCACCTACCGCTCGCCGGGCGGCGCCGGCATCCGGCTCGACGGCGGCACGGTCGCGCAGGGCGCGCAGATCAGCCCCCACTTCGACTCGATGCTCGCGAAGCTCACCTGCCGGGCCCGGGACTTCCCCTCCGCCGTCAGCCGTGCCAAGCGGGCACTCGCCGAGTTCCGCATCCGCGGCGTCTCCACCAACATCTCCTTCCTGCAGGCGGTGCTCGAGGATCCCGCGTTCGTCGCCGGCGACCTCAGCACCTCGTTCATCGACGAGCGGCCGGAGCTGATCGCGCCGAACCCGTCCCGGGACCGCGGCACCAAGGTCCTCACCTGGCTCGCCGACGTCACCGTCAACCAGCCGTGGGGCGCCCGGCCACCCGGCGCCACCCCGGCCGCGAAGCTGCCCGCCGTCGACCTCCAGGCCGCCGCCCCGGCCGGCTCCCGGCAGCGGCTGCAGCAGCTCGGCGCCGAAGGCTTCGCGGCCGACCTGCGGGCAGCCACCGCTCTCGCCGTCACCGACACGACCTTCCGCGACGCCCACCAGTCGCTGCTCGCCACGCGCGTGCGCACCCGCGACCTGCTCGCCGTCGCCCCGCACTACGCGCGGAGCGTGCCCGGCCTGCTGAGCGTCGAGGCGTGGGGCGGCGCCACCTACGACGTCGCCCTCCGCTTCCTCGGCGAGGACCCGTGGGAGCGGCTCGCGTCGCTGCGCGAGGCCCTGCCGAACGTCGCCATCCAGATGCTGCTGCGCGGCCGGAACACCGTCGGCTACACGCCGTACCCGACCGAGGTGACCGACGCGTTCGTCCGCGAGGCGGCCGGCACCGGCGTCGACATCTTCCGCATCTTCGACGCCCTCAACGACGTCGCCCAGATGCGCCCCGCGATCGACGCGGTGCGCGGCACCGCCGCGGTCGCCGAGGTGGCGCTCTGCTACACCGGCAACCTGCTCGACCCGGCCGAGGACCTCTACACCCTCGACTACTACCTCCGGCTCGCCGACGAGATCGTCGCGGCCGGCGCGCACATCCTCGCCATCAAGGACATGGCGGGGCTGCTGCGCCCGTACGCCGCAGCGAAGTTGGTCCGCGCGCTCCGCGAGCGGTTCGACCTGCCCGTGCACCTGCACACCCACGACACCGCGGGCGGCCAGCTGGCCACCCTGCTCGCCGCCAGCGAGGCAGGCGTCGACGCGGTCGACGTGGCGAGCGCCGCCATGGCCGGCACCACGAGCCAGGTGTCCGCATCGGCGCTCGTCGCGGCCCTCGCCGACACCGAGCGCGACACCGGCCTCGACCTGCAGGCCGTCGCCGACTTCGAGCCGTACTGGGAGGCGGTCCGCTCGCTGTACCGGCCGTTCGAGTCCGGCCTGCCCGGCCCCACCGGCCGTGTCTACCACCACGAGATCCCCGGCGGGCAGCTCTCGAACCTCCGGCAGCAGGCGATCGCGCTCGGCCTCGGCGACCGGTTCGAGCTGATCGAGGACCTGTACGCCGCCGCGAACCGGATCCTCGGGCGCATCCCGAAGGTGACGCCGTCCTCCAAGGTGGTCGGCGACCTCGCCCTGCACCTCGCGGCCGTCGGCGCCGACCCGGCCGAGTTCGAGGAGAACCCCCAGAAGTTCGACATCCCCGACTCGGTGATCGGCTTCATGGCCGGCGAGCTGGGCGACCTGCCCGGCGGCTGGCCGGAGCCGTTCCGCTCCAAGGTGCTTGAGGGTCGCACGGTGGACGTGTCCGTCGCCGAGCTGGCGGCGGAGGACCGTGCGGCGCTCGACGCCGACAGCGGCACCCGCCGCGCCACCCTCAACAGGCTGCTCTTCCCCGGGCCGACCAGTGCCTTCGAGCAGATCCGGGAGCAGTACGGCGACCTTTCCGTGCTCGACACCGCCGACTACCTGTACGGTCTGCAGGCCGGCGAGGAGCACACCGTGCGCATCGCCCGCGGCGTGCAGCTCTTCGTCGGACTGGAGGCGATCGGCGACGTCGACGAGAAGGGCATGCGCGCCGTCATGACCACCCTCAACGGCCAGATGCGCCCCGTGTCGGTGCGCGACCGCAGCACCGCCGTCGACGTGAAGGCGGCGGAGAAGGCCGACCCGGCCCGGCCCGGCCACGTCGCCGCGCCGTTCTCGGGCGTCGTCACCCTCAAAGCGGCGGAGGGCGACACCGTCGCGGCAGGCCAGTCGGTGGCCACCATCGAGGCCATGAAGATGGAGGCCGCGATCACCTCGCCTCTCGACGGCACGGTTCGCCGGCTCGCCGTCGGCGGCACCCAGCAGGTCGAGGCCGGGGATCTTCTTCTCGTCGTCGAGGCGTCCTGACGTCAACCCCCGCATCCGCGGCGCGTCGCACCGCGTGGCAACCGGATCCGGCCGCGTCCGTCGCATAGCGTGGCGGCAGGTCGGAGTGCGCGCCAGCAGGTGGCGTGCCGGGGACCCGCAAGCAGAGGGGGACGGAGCTGTGGTGAGCAAGCGCAAGAAGCCCGAGTCCGTCGCCGAGGTGCCGGAGGCCGGCACCTTCGACACCGGCGAGGTCGACGTGCGCATCGACACGCTCGAGAAGACGTTCGCCGGCGACCTCGTCGCGGACCGCGCCCGCGCCCGCGCCGCGAAGGCAGAGCAGCTCGACACGATGACCGTGCACATCGACCTGCCCCCGGCACCCGTCCGCGACGTGCCCGAGGATGAGGCCGCCGTCGCGATCGACGACGACCCGGTGATCACGCCGAGCGCCGTCCCCGGCACGCTCACCGGCGAGATCCCGCTCGGCGAGCTCGCCGCCCTCGAGCGGGCCGACTCCGCGCCGGTCACGCCGTTCGGCCCGAGCCCCGCGCCGGCTCCGAAGCCCCCGGTGCGCCCCACCGGCAGCGCCTTCGACGCCCTCCTCGGCGGCCGCACCTACAGCTCGTACGACCTCGGCGACAGCGGCCGTTTCTCCACCGGGGAGGTTCCGCGCATTGAGGAGCCGCCGCGCCGCAGCGGCGCCGGCCGGCACGCCACCGGCGAGATGCCGCGCTACGCGACCGGTGAGTTCCCCCGTGAGGGCCTCCGGGGAACGGGCGAGATGCCCCGGGTCGAGCCCGCGACGCCTGCCGGCGGCACGAGCGTCAGCCGGCGGGATCGGCTGAGCGGCACCCGCAGCGAGCACCCGGAGACGGCGGCCATGCTCACCGCCGACCGGCTCATCGAGGCGCACCGCAGGCGCACGCCGCCGACCGGGGGCTGGAACAAGTTTGTCTACGCGGCGACCTTCCACAAGCTGAACCTCGGCGACTCCGCCGCGGAGCGCGCCCGCAAGGAACTCGACGCCCGCATCGTGAAGCAGTTCGAGGGCGGCACCCGGTTCGTCCCGATCCTCACCCGCAAGGGCGGGGTCGGCAAGACCACCGTCACCACGCTGCTCGGCATGGCGCTCGCGACCACGCGCGAGGACCGGATCATCGCGATCGACGCGAACCCGGACCGGGGCACCCTCTCCGAGCGGGTCACCAAGCAGACCCGCGCCACCGTCCGCGACGTCGTGCACCGCGCGGCGAGTATCAACGGGTTCACCGACTTCACCACGCTCGTCTCCCGTGACGAGACGCGGCTCGACATCCTCGCCTCCGACACCGACCCGCTGCTCAGCGAGGCGTTCGACGAGAACGACTACAACGTCGTCGCCGACCTCACCGCCCGGTTCTATTCCGTGGTCCTCACCGACTGCGGCACCGGCATCGTGCACTCGGTGATGCGCGCGACGCTCAACCGGGCCGACTCGGTCGTCATCGTCTCCGGCGGCAGCGTCGACGAGGCGCGGCTCGCGTCCGAGACTCTCACCTGGCTCGAGGCGAACGGCTACGGCGACCTGGTCCGCAACGCGATCGTCGCCCTCAACACCGCGACCCAGGGCACCAACCTGGTGAAGCTCGACGAGATCGAGGCGCACTTCAAGTCCCGCGTCCGTGAGATCGTGCGCATCCCGTACGACCCGGTGCTCGCCGCCGGCAGCGTGGTCAGCTACAAGGATTTGAAGCAGACCACGAAGGATGCTGCCCGCCTGCTGGCCGCGCTCGTCATGGACGGTCTGCCCGTCCGCAGAGGTGCTTGACTTCTTCGGTGCCTGAACGCTCCATCCGCCTCTTCGGCGACCCCGTACTGAAGACCGTCTCCACCCCCATCGACGCCGTCGACGACGGCGTCCGCGCGCTCGTCGCGGACCTCGTCGACTCGGTGCGCCTGCCCGGTCGGGCCGGCGTCGCCGCGGCCCAGATCGGCGTGAACCTGCGCGCCTTCAGCTACAACATCGACGGCGACATCGGCTACGTGCTGAACCCCGTCCTCGTCGAGCTGCGCGGCGAGCCGGAGCCCACCGACGAGGGCTGCCTCTCGGTGCCCGAGCTCTGGTACCCGGTACCGCGCGCCCCGTACGCCCGCGTGCAGGGCGTCCACCTCGACGGTGCGAGCGTCGTCGTCGAGGGGACCGGGCTGATGGCGCAGGCGCTGCAGCACGAGACCGACCACCTCGACGGCCTCCTCTACCTCGACCGCCTCCCGAAGGACCTCCGACGCGACGCGATGCGCCGCGTCCGCGAATCCGCCTGGTTCTGACCCACCGAGCTGCGATCAGTGCCGAGCGACCCAACCCTCAACAGGACCGCTTTCCCCCAACAGGCCGGACACGGCCGGCTGAGCCTGTCGACGGGCAGCGGCCGGGCGGCCCAGGCGGCACTCTTGTCGCGAGAGAGTGAGCGAAAGTGGAGGGGTCAGCCGACGGTCGGGGTGCTCTCCGTCAGGGTAGGGGCGCCCGCGTACATGTCCTCGATGGCCGTGGCGTAGTCGGTGAGGATCACGTTGCGCTTGATCGACAGCTTCGGCGTCAGATGCCCGCTCGCCTCCGTCCACTCGGTTGGCAGGATCGTGAACTTGCGGATCGACTCGGGGCGGGAGACCTGCGAGTTGGCGTGGTCGATGGCGCGCTGGATCTCGGCGCGCACCTCGGGGTGCTGGGCGGCCTGCTGGACCGTCAGACCCTCGCCGTGGCCGTTGTTCTTCAGCCAGACGGGCAGCATCTCGGTATCGAGGGTGACGAGCGCGCCGATGAACGGCTTGCGGTCGCCGACGACGACGACCTGTCCGACGATCGGGTTGGCGCGGATGGGGTCCTCGAGCACCGCCGGCGCGACGTTCTTGCCGCCCGCGGTCACGATGAGCTCCTTCTTCCGCCCGGTGATCTTCAGGTGGCCGTGCTCGTTGATCTCGCCGATGTCACCCGTGCGGAACCATTCGTCGTGGAACGCCTCGGCGGTCGCCGCCGCGTTGTTCCAGTACTCGCGGAACACGTTGACGCCCTTCACGAGGATCTCGCCGTCGGGCTCGACGCGGATGGACACCCCGGGCAGAGCGGGTCCGACGCTGCCGACGTGGAAGTCACTCGGCCGGTTGACGGTGGCGGGCGCGGTGGTCTCGGTGAGGCCGTAGCCCTCGAGGATGGTGACGCCGAGGCTGCGGTAGAAGTGGCCGAGGCGGTGGCCGAGCGGCGCGGAGCCCGACACCGCGTACTCGACGCGGCCGCCGAGCGTGGTGCGCAGCTTGCCGTAGACCAGCCGGTCGAACAGCGCGTACTGCAGCTTCAGGCCGAGCGGCACCTTGCCGGCGTCGAGCGCCTCCGAGTGGGCGACCGCCACGTCGGCGGCGCGGCGGAAGATCTTGCCCTTGCCGCCGGCCTCGGCCTTCTGCTCCGCCGAGTTGTAGACCTTCTCGAACACGCGCGGCACCGCGAGGAGGAAGGTGGGCTGGAACGAGCCGAGCGTCGGGACCAGCTTGGTGGTGTCGGGCTGGTGGCCCACCTTCACGCCGCCGTACACGCATAGCACGGCGATGAAGCGGGCGAAGATGTGCGCCGTGGGGATGAACAGCACGGTGCTGGAGCCCGGCTTGATGACCTCGGGGATCGCGGCCTGCGTGTTGCGGCACAGCTCGACGAAGTTGCGGTGGGTGAGGACGCAACCCTTCGGTCGGCCGGTGGTTCCCGAGGTGTAGATGATCGTCGCGATGTCGTCCTCGTTCGCGAGCGAGCGGCGGCGCTCGAGCTCCTCGTCGCTCACCCCCACGCCGGACGCGGCCAGCTTGCCGAGGTCGCCGCGGTCGATCTGCCAGGAGAGCCGCACGTCCGGGAGGTCGGCGGCCACCTCGTCGAACTTCGCGAAGTGCTCGGGCGACTCGACGATGACGGCGTGCGCGCCCGCGTCGCTGAGGTTCCAGTGCACCTGCGACGGCGAGGACGTCTCGTAGATCGGCACGAGGATCGCGCCGGCGAACCAGGCGGCGAAGTCGATGAGCGTCCACTCGTAGCGGGTCTTGGCCATCAGGCCGATCTTCTCGCCCGGCTCGATGCCCGCGGCGATGAGGCCCTTCGCCAGGGCCCGCACCTCGACGAGGTAGTCCCGGCCGCTCACGTCGACCCACGTGTCGCCCTGCTGACGGGCGAACAGCGGGGCCTCCGGGGTGAGCGCGATGCGCTCGAGGAGCAGATCCGTCGCGTTCGCGTCGGGGGTGGCGGCGACTACTGCCGGCGCGTCGGTCTGGTTCACGGCAACTCCTTCGGTACCGGGCGGGAAAGTGCCCCGAGTCTACCGGTACGCCCCGGAATACCGCGGATCGGTAGGCTTCCGAAGGTGCAGGCCATCGGCATCGACATCGGCGGGACGAAGATCGCGGGCGCGCTCGTCGACGAGTTCGGGACGGTGCTCACCGAGCTCCGGACACCCACCCCGGCCGGCGACGCCAGCCTCCTCGAGGACGCCGTCGTGGAGATGGTCACCGCCCTCGCCGACGGCGCCGACGTGGGTGCCGTGGGAGTCGCCGCTGCCGGCTTCATCGACGCCGCGCAGTCCGTCGTCTACTACGCGCCGAACATCGCCTGGCGCAACGAGCCGTTCCGCGACAAGCTCGAAGCCCGCATCGGCCTGCCGATCCTCATCGAGAACGACGCGAACGCGGCCGGCTGGGCGGAGTTCCGGTTCGGCGCCGGCCGCCTCGTCAGCGACATGGTGATGATCACCATCGGCACCGGCGTCGGGGGCGCGATCGTGCATGGCGACAGGTTGTTCCGCGGCGGCTTCGGCGCGGCCGCGGAGCTCGGCCACCTGCGCATCGTGCCGGACGGGCTGCCCTGTGGCTGCGGTGCCCGCGGCTGCATCGAGCAGTACGGCTCCGGACGTGCCCTGCTGCGCATGGCGAACGAGGTCGCGGACGGCGGCGGCATCGGCGGTCCGCTCGCGGCGGCGCGCGCCGCGAACGGCCGGCTCACCGGCCCCGACGTCGCGGCGCTGCTCGCAACCGAGGATCCGGGCGCGATGTCCGCCCTCCGGCAGCTCGGCTCCTGGCTCGGCCAGGCGTGCGCGAGCCTCGGAGCGGTGCTCGACCCGCAGCTGTTCGTGTTCGGCGGGGGAGTGTCGGAGGCCGGCGAGGCGCTGCTCGCGCCGATCCGCGCGGCCTACCTCGAGAACCTCCCGGCGCGCGGCTACCACCCGGAGCCCGAGTTCACGGTCGCCGAGTTCGCGGGCGGTGCGGGCGTCGTCGGCGCCGCGGACCTCGCCCGCGCCTCGTTCCGTTCGCCGGGCGACCCGGAGAGCTACACCCCGGCGCCGCAGTAGGCTCGTCCCCGGGAGGTCCGGGTGCGCGCGTTCTACTGGCTGCTGAAATACGTCGTCGTGGGTCCGTTCCTGCGCCGCGTCTACCGGCCCTGGGTGACCGGCATCGAGCACATCCCGAAGCGCGGCGCCGCGATCCTCGCGAGCAACCACCTCTCCTTCATCGACTCGGTGCTGCTGCCGATCGAGCTCCCGCGCCGAATCTCCTTCCTCGCGAAGGCCGAGTACTTCACGGGCAAGGGCCTCAAGGGCTGGGCGGTGCGCACCTTCATGCTGGCGACGGGCCAGCTGCCGATCGACCGGTCGGGCGGCAAGGCCAGCGAGGCCGCGCTCGTCACCGGGCTGCAGGTGCTCGGCCGCGGCGAGCTGCTCGGCATCTACCCGGAGGGCACGCGCAGCCACGACGGCCGGCTGTACCGCGGCCGCACCGGCATCGCCCGCATGGTCCTCGAGGGCCAGGTCCCGGTCATCCCCGTCGCGATGATCGACACCGAGAAGGCGATGCCGATCGGCAGCCGCCTGCCCAAGGTCCGGCGGATTGGCATCGTCATCGGGGAGCCGTTAGATTTCTCGAGGTTCGCCGGTCTCGAAGGCGACCGCTTCATCTTGCGCTCCATCACCGACGAGATCATGTACGAGCTCGCCAAGCTGAGCGGTCAGGAATACGTGGATGTCTACGCGTCTTCGGCCAAGGGGGCGGCGTCTCGTGCCGCCGCCGCACGCTGACCGTCTGACCGCCCGCCCCCCGAACGAGGAATTGATCCCCTGTGAGTGATCCTGAGCCCATCGTCGCCGCCAGTCCCGAGATCCTCGCCGGCCTCGACCACTGGCGCACGCTCGAGATCAAGCACCAGCCGGCCTGGCCCGACCCCACCGCGGTCGCCGAGGCCTCCGACCGGATCGGAACCTACCCGCCGCTCGTCTTCGCGGGCGAGATCGACCAGCTGCGCGACCGGCTCGCCAGCGCCGCGCGCGGCGAGGCGTTCCTGCTGCAGGGCGGCGACTGCGCCGAGACGTTCGCCGGCGCGACCGCCGACCAGATCCGCGCCCGGGTGAAGACGATCCTGCAGATGGCGGTCGTCCTCACCTACGGCGCATCCATGCCCGTCGTCAAGATGGGCCGGATGGCCGGGCAGTTCGCCAAGCCCCGCTCGAGCGACGTGGAGACCCGCGGAGACGTGACGCTGCCCGCCTACCGCGGCGACGTCGTCAACGGATACGACTTCACCCCGGAGTCCCGCGAGCCGGACGCCGCCCGCCTGGTGCAGGGCTACCACACCGCCGCCTCGACCCTGAACCTGGTGCGCGCCTTCACGCAGGGCGGCTTCGCGAGCCTCAAGGAGGTGCACTCGTGGAACCGCGGCTTCGCCGCGAACCCCGCCAACGCCCGCTACGAGGGCCTCGCGAAGGAGATCGACCGCGCCATCCGCTTCATGGAGGCCGCGGGCGCCGACTTCGATGAGCTGAAGCGCGTCGAGTTCTACACCGGCCACGAGGGCCTGCTGATGGACTACGAGCGGCCGCTCACCCGCATCGACTCGCGCACCGGCACCCCGGTGGCCACCAGTGCCCACTTCCTTTGGATCGGCGAGCGCACGCGGGACCTCGACGGCGCGCACGTCGACTATTTCTCCCGCATCCGCAACCCCATCGGGGTGAAGCTCGGCCCGACGACGACCCCGGCGACGCTCGAGGCGCTGATCGACAAGCTGGACCCTGAGCGCGAGCCCGGCCGGCTCACCTTCATCACCCGGATGGGCGCCGGCAAGGTCCGCGACGTGCTGCCCGGCCTGCTCGAGCACGTGAAGGGCCTGGATGCGAACCCGCTCTGGGTCACCGACCCGATGCATGGCAACGGCGTCACCACGCCGACCGGCTACAAGACGCGGCGCTTCGACGACATCGTCGACGAGGTGAAGGGCTTCTTCGAGGCGCACCGCGCGGCCGGCACCCACCCGGGCGGCATCCACGTGGAGCTGACCGGCGACGACGTCACCGAGTGCCTCGGCGGCAGTGAGCACATCGACGAGGCGACCCTTGCCACGCGCTACGAGTCGCTCTGCGACCCGCGCCTCAACCACATGCAGTCGCTGGAGCTCGCCTTCCTCGTCGCCGAGGAGCTCAGCGCCCGCTGACCCGCGCTGTCGGCAGGCCTGCTGAATCGCAACGTTCCCGCAGAATCGCAACCGCGCACCGTTGCGATTCTGTGGAACCGTTGCGATTCGGGGTTCGCGCTAGAACTCGACGCTGATCGTCGCGCCGCGGAGCACGAAGTCGCCGCCCTCGGGGTCGGTGGCGGTGACCTCGACGCTCGGCAGCGCGTCGGCCGCCGTGTTGTAGTCAATGGCGAAGCCCGCGTTCAGCAGCTTCGGCTTCGCGTTCGTCCAGGACAGCCCGACCACGTTCGGCACCGCGACGAGGTCCTGCCCGAGGGACAGGTGGATCGTCACCGTGTCGCCCACCCGGTACGGCCGCGGGGCGCCCGCGTCATCGAGCACCGGGTCGAGCCGGAGGATGTTGTCCTGCGGCACCTCGCCGGAGTTGTCATACTCCGACGCACCACGCTCCACGGTGAAGCCGGCGTCGCGGAGGCGCTGCTCGGCGTCGCCGACCGGGATGTTGGACACGACCGGGACGGGGCCGGCGCTGATCAGGAGCGTGATCGGCTGGCGCTCGGGGTAGGTGGCCCCCTCGCCGAGCTGTGCTCCGTCGGCGCCCGTGGCGCGGAGGACGGTGCCCGCCGGGACGTCGGCGTTGAACTCCCGGGCGGGATCGTCGGTTCCGGTGAATCCGGCGTCGGTGATCGCGGTGCGGGCGACGTCCTCCGGCTGCCCGGCGAGGGCGGGAACCGGCAGCGGCTCGGCGCCCTTCGACACGAACAGCCTGATGGGGGTGTCGCGCACGACGGCGGCGCCCGCAGCGGGGTCGGTCGCGGACACGAGCCCGGGATCGGTCCGCCAGTCGAAGACCTCCTCGGTGCCGCCGACGAGGAAGCCCGCCTTCTCGAGGGTCGCGGTCGCCGTCGCGACGTCCTGGCCCGCGACGGACGGGATCGGCACGCTGGCGCCGGGGCCGGCGCCGAAGTACAAGCCGGTGCCCCCGATAGCGGCGGCGAAGACGAGGAAGAGGCCGAACAGCCAGAATCCCCGACGGTGCCGCTTCTGCACGGTGCTGGCGAGTTTGGTGGCGCTTTCGATGGCGACGGGGCCGGTGCGGCGCGACCCGCGCGGGATGACGGTGGTCTCCGCGGACTGGTGCACGGTCGTCGTGGGGGAGGGGGCGGAAGGGAGAACCATCGTGCGCTGCGTCGTCGTGGACACCCCACCGAGGCCCTCGCGGATGAGGTTCTGCGTCTCGAATAGCTGGTCGAGCATCGCCCGGGCGTCGCGGGGGCGCTGCTCCGGGTCGCGGGCGGTCGCCCAGAGGACGAGCTCGTCGAGGGCGACGGGCACCCCGGAGTTGCGGCTCGACGGGGCCGGCACCTGCTCGTTGGCATGCTGGTAGGCGATCTGCACCGGCTGATCGCCCTTGAACGGCTGATCGCCGACGAGCATCTCCCACATCATGATGCCGATGGCGTAGATGTCGCTGCGGGTGTCGGCGATGCCGCGCGTGACGAGCTCGGGGGAGAGGTAGGCGATCGTGCCCAGCAGCGCCTGCCCGGTCGCCGTGTTCGCGGTCGCGGCGCGGGCGAGGCCGAAGTCGCCGATCTTGATCCGCCCGTCGTCGGCGAGCAACACGTTCTCGGGCTTCAGGTCGCGGTGCACGATGCCGGCCTTGTGGGCGGCCGCGAGGCCGGCGAGCACGGCCTCCATGATGTCCATCGTCTGCTCGGGCGTGAGCTTGCCGTACTCCTTGAGCAGATCGCGCAGCGTGATGCCCTGCAGGTACTCCATGACGAGGTAGGCCATGTCGGAGTCCTGGCCCTGGTCGAAGACGTTGACCACGTTGGGGTGGGCGAGCCGGGCCGAGGAGCGCGCCTCCTGGATGAACCGGTCGCGGAAGGCGGCGTCGTCGGCGAGGTGGCCGTGCATGATCTTGATCGCGACGCGCCGCTCCAGGCGCAGGTCGGTGGCGAGGTAGACGGTCGCCATCCCGCCGCGCGCGATGCGGGCGCGGACCTGATATCTGCCGTCCAGCAGTCGGCCGACCATCGGGTCGGTCTGGCTCGCACTCACCCCAGAAGTGTACGAACGGGGGGTCCCGACCCGGTCCCCGCGTGCGGCGCGTCCGGGAAAAGGGGGACTCGGTGCACGAGGGCCGCCGCGGAGTGGCACGATAAGAGTGTGGCTGCCCCGAATGAGCATGAGTGGCTGACGATCCCGGACCTCGCGGAGCGGCTGGACCTGCCGCTCAGCAAGGTGCGCCGGCTGCTGGAGGAGCGTCAGCTCCTGGCGGTCCGGATCGACGGCGTCCTCAAGGTCCCCGCCGAGTTCCTGCGGGACGACGAGCCGATGAACGAGCTGCGTGGCACGATCATCGTCCTGGCCGATAACGGCTTCAACGACCAGGAGGCCATCGACTGGCTGCTGAGCGTCGACGAGGTGCTCGGGGCGCGACCGGTCGATGCGCTGCGGGCCGGCCGCAAGGCCGAGGTGCGCCGCGTCGCCCAGGCGCTCGCTTGATGCGCCCCGAGCGCTGACCGGGGAACACCGGGCGTCTAGCTGACGCGCTCCGTCAACGGCCCGATGAGCGCCTCGAGGGCCTCCCGGGCGCGCAGGTCGAACGGCGCGCGCACTAGCGCCGCCCGCGCGGCGGCCACCTGGTCGGCGATCGTCGCCTCGACCCGGTCGACCGCACCGCTGTCCCGGATCGTGGTCTGCAGCATCCGCACCTGCTCCGCGGTGAGCTCCGGGTCGCCGAGCAGCTCGTCGAGCAGGCGCCGGGACCCGACGGGGAGCAGGGACCGGGCGTGCGCGATGAGCACGGTCCGCTTGCCCTCGACGAGGTCGTCGCCCGCGGGCTTGCCGGTCACGGCGGGATCGCCGAAGACGCCCAGCAGGTCGTCGCGGAGCTGGAACGCGATGCCGAGCGGCACCCCGAACGCGCGGAGCGCTGCGATCTGGGTCGCGTCGCCGCCGCCGAGCCCCGCGCCGATGACGAGGGGCGCCTCCACCGAGTACTTCGCCGACTTGTAGAGGATGACGCGCTCGGCGCGGGGGAGCGCCTCCGCCTCGAGGACCGTCGGCCAGGCCCGCTCCTCCACGAGATCGAGGTACTGGCCCGCCGTCACCTCGAGGCGCATCCGCTCGAACTCGGTGCGCACCGCCTCGCCGCGCTCCTCGGCGATGAGGCGGATGCCGTCGGTGAGCAGGTCATCGCTCCAGCTCTGCAACAGATCGCCGAGCAGGATGGCGGCCCCGCGACCGAACGACGCGGGGTCGCCCGCGTAGCCCCGCTCGACGTGCAGCCGCTCGAACCGGCGGTGCGCGGACGGGAACCCGCGGCGGGTGTCCGAGCTGTCGATGAGGTCGTCGTGCACGAGGGCGGCGGCGTGGAACACCTCGAGCGCCGCGGCGACGGTGACCACCGCGTCGACGTCGACCGGCCCGGGCAGCGCGCCGCCCGCGACGGCCTCCCTGCCCCACCAGCACAGCTGCGCGCGGACCCGCTTGCCACCTCTGAGAAGTTGCCGGGAGAACTCCGCGATCGGGGTGGCCTCTTCGGCCACGGCGGCGAGAATGGATGCACGCTCATCGACAAGTCGATCCAGGCGCGAACGCACCAGGTCGACCAGTCGAGCGCCAGGAGTACCAGTGCCCGCAGTCACAGCGCCTAGCCTAGCTATCCGCTGACCGTTATCATTTGGCTCTACCACGGGCCCGCCGAGGTGAGGAGAAGGACATGCCGCTCTCGGAGCAAGAACAGCGCCTCCTCGACGAGATGGAGCGCAGTCTCTATCAGAACGACGCCGATTTCGTCGCCTCGGTCAGCGGAGCGCGTCGCGGCCGGGTCAGTTACACCACCCTCGTCATCGGGGTGCTCATTGCAGTGCTGGGCGTCGCGATCCTCGTGACGGGCGTCGTGCTCCGCCAGCCGGTCATCGGCGTCGGCGGCTTCCTCGTCCTCTTCGCCGGCGTGCTGGTGGCCTTCGGCTCCCCGCGTCGATCCCTCCCGGCGGCGCCGCGCCCCTCGTCCGCCCGCCGCAGCGGGAGCCCGGCTCGCGCGGCCGGCGGCTCCTTCATGGACCGCATGAACGACCGCTGGGAGCGCCGCCAGGGCGGCGGCGACCGCTAGCCCACCCCTTTTCCTGACGAGAGCCGGCCGCGTGCCGGCTCTCGTCAGTTAACCGGCGCCGGCGGGCCTCCACTTCGCTCCCGTGCCCCGCCGCTCGGGTCGTCGCTCGGGCTGCCGCCTCTCGACGAGCCCCTTCCGGCCGTCTTTCGCCCTGCCGGCCGCGCCGCGCGGCCGGTTTCCTCACCCGGGCCGCCACCGGCCCCTGCGCTGCGCCTCCACTCGGCTCCCTTTCCTCCGGCCGCCCGCAGTTCCGCGGATTTCCGCGGTGTCCCCGCGAAGTGGGGGTGCGCTTCGTTGCGCATCCGAGACGTTGCGGACGCTCGCGCCATTGTCGGGTGGGGGGCGGTGGAGTAAAGTGGAGGAAAGTTCCACGGACTGGAGAAAAGGGGGTGGAGATGTGTTCCTCGGCACCTACACGCCCAAGCTCGACGAGAAGGGCCGCATCATCCTTCCCGCCAAGTTCTGGGACGAGCTCGCGGGCGGCGTGGTGCTGACCCGCGGCCAGGACCGCTGCGTGTACGTGTACAGCGCACGCGAGTTCGAGGAGGTGCACGAGCGCATCCGGCAGGCGCCCGTCACCAGCAAGCAGGCCCGCGACTACGTCCGCCTCCTCCTCTCCGGAGCGCACGCCGAGACGCCGGACAAGCAGCGCCGCGTCACCATCCCGCAGGGGCTGCGCGCCTACGCGGGCCTGGGCCGCGACCTGGTGGTCATCGGTGCGGGAAGTCGTGCGGAGATCTGGGACGCCGAGGCATGGAACGCCTACGTGGCCTCGAACGAGGACGACTTCGCCAACATCGCCGAGGAGGTGATCCCCGGAATCTTCTAAGCCGCGCGAGCGGCTCAGCCCGCCGTGCGACTCCCCGCCGTCCCGCCCCCTGACACACTTCCCCGGTGCCAGGCGACGGATACGGAGGGGAATCGGACGGCGGGCCGGAACCGGCACATCATGGAAGAGAACGCCATCCACGTCCCGGTGCTGCTGGAGCGCAGCATCGAGATCCTCAGTCCCTCCCTCGTCCGCGAGGGCGCCGTCGTGATCGACGGCACACTCGGCCTCGGCGGCCACGCGAGCGCTCTGCTCGCGCGCTTCCCCGGTCTGCGCCTGATCGGCATCGACCGCGATCCTGAGGCCCTCCGCCTCTCCGGCGAGCGCCTCGCGCCGTACGGCGACCGCGTCACCCTCGTGCACGCCGTCTACGACGAGATCGGCGACATCGCCGCCCAGCACGCCGCGGACGGCGTCGACGGTATCCTCCTCGACCTCGGCGTCTCCTCGATGCAGCTCGACGTCGCCGAGCGCGGCTTCGCCTACTCCAAGGACGCGCCGCTCGACATGCGCATGGACTCCACATCGCCGCTCACCGCCGAGCGGGTGCTCGCGGAGTACCCGGAGAGCGCGCTGCGCCGCATCTTCGAGCGGTACGGCGAAGAGAAGCTCTCCGGCCGCTACGCCCGCGCCATCGTGCGCGCCCGTGAGGAGCGCCCGCTCACGCGATCCGCCGAACTCGTCGAGGTCCTGCAGGCGGCCACGCCCGCGGCGCTCTCCCGCGCCGGCCATCCGGCCAAGCGCGTGTTCCAGGCTCTCCGCATCGAGGTGAACGGGGAACTGGCTGCGCTCGAGCGGGCGATTCCCGCCGCCCTGGACGCGCTGCGCGTCGGCGGGCGCATCGTCGTCCTGGCCTACCAGTCCCTCGAGGACCGGCTGGTGAAGCGCGAACTCGCCCGGCGCTCCGCCTCCACCGCGCCCGCCGGTCTCCCGGTCGAGCTTCCCGAGCACGCCCCCGAGTTCCGTCTCCTGGTCCGCGGCGCCGGCCGCGCCACGGAGGAGGAGATCGCCGCCAATCCACGCGCGACACCCGTACGCCTGCGCGCGGCCGAGCGGCTCCGTCCCGTCCAGCCGGACGGGCGACCCGCCACCCGACAAGGAACCCGATGAGCACCGCCCTCGCCGCCCCGCTTCGCCGCCCGCCCAGCCCGCTCCGTCCGCAGGGCCCCGCCCTGCCCTCACGCGCCCCGCACATCGAGATCGTCCCGGTGCGCGCTCAGCGACGGGCGCGGCCCCGCGCCGTCTACGCCGGCGTCGTCGTCGGCAGCCTCGGCGCGCTCATGACCGGCCAGCTCCTGCTGTCCATTGCCGTGTCCGACGGCGCGTACACGATCGACCGCCTGCAGACCGAGCAGAAGGCTCAGGCGCGCACGGTCCAGCAGCTCACGGAGGATCTCGGCCGGCTCTCCTCGCCGCAGTTCCTCGCCCAGAACGCCGAGGCGCTCGGCATGGTGCCGAACGCGAACCCCGTCTGGCTGCGCATGTCGGACGGCGCGGTCATCGGTGCGCCCGCCCCCGCCAGGGCGGGCACGGGCGTGCTCGCGGCCGGATCCCTCGTCGCCAACGACCTGTTGGCGGGCGTCCCGCTGGTCACCGAGCTCGGCACCCCCGCTTCTGGGGGCGACGCCGCTCCCGGGGTCGTCACCGGGCCGCAGGTAGCGTCGCAGGGCCAGCCGCCCGCGCCCACAACGCGCTAGGCGCCAACCCAGGAGGACACCGTGACCCGACGCACCGCACGGCGGCGCACCGCGCTGTCCGCGCTGCTGCTGCTCGCGGTGCTGGCCGTCTTCCTCGTCCGGCTCGTCGACATCCAGGTCGTGCACGCCGACACGCTGAACGCGCAAGCCGAGGGCAAGCGCAGCGTCGAGCAGCCGATCCTCGGCGTCCGCGGAGACATCTACGACGCGAACGGCGTGCTGCTCGCCGACAGCGTGCTCCGCTACGACGTCGTCGCCTCACCGCGCATCGCCGTGACCAGCAAGATCACGCCCGAGGCGGCCGCCGTTGCGCTCGCGCCGATTACCGGCCAGGACCCGGCGGCCATCGTCGCCGCCATCCGCGGGGCGGTCGCCGAGAATCCCGACTCCGACTTCGCCTTCCTGGTGAAGGGCGTCGACGCCGCCCAGTACCAGCAGATCCGCGACGTCGACGTGCCATGGCTGTACTACTCGGCGCGGCCATCCCGGGTGTATCCGAACGGCGCGGTCGCCGGCAACCTGGTCGGCTTCGTCGGCAGCGAGAACCAGGCGCAAGCCGGGGTCGAGTACTCCGAGGACGCCTGCCTCGCCGCCACGGACGGCAGCGAGGTGTACGAGCGGAGCGCGGACGGCGTGCGCATCCCGGGCAGCACCCTCACCACCACCCCGGCGGTGAACGGCAACGACCTGGTGCTCACCATCGACCGCGACCTGCAGTGGTTCGTGCAGCAGACACTCGCCGCGTACGCGCAGAAGTTCGGCGCGAAGTGGGCGACCGCCGTCGTGCAGGAGGTCACGACGGGGCGCCTGCTCGCCGTCGCCGACTACCCGACCGTCGACCCCAACGACGTGAACGCTACCGCGTCCACCGACGTGTCCGCGCTCGGCTCCCGGGCCTTCACCGCGCCGTTCGAGCCCGGCAGCACGTTCAAAACCCTCACCGCGGCGTCGCTCCTCGACGCGGGCGTCGCCACTCCCGGCACCGGGGTGGTCGCCGGCTACCGGTTCACCACGCCCGCGGGCGCCGACGTCAACGACAGCCACTGGCACGCCGACCAGCGGCTCACCCTCACGGGCGTGCTCATCGAGTCGAGCAACACCGGCATGAGCCAGCTCGGCCTGCGGCTGTCGAGCGAGCAGCGCTACGGCTACATGCGGGCGTTCGGCCTGGGCGCGGACACCGAGGTCGGCTTCGGCGGCGAGGAGTCCGGCACGCTCGGCGCCGGACCGGACTGGGACGCCCAATCCGACCTCGCCACCATGTTCGGCCAGGGTCTCACCACGACCGCCGTCCAGGTGGCGAGCATCTACCAGACCCTCGGCAATGGCGGAGTTCGGCTGCCGGTGACCCTCGTCGAGGGCTGCCGCCTGCCGGATGGCACCCTCACCGACCTGCCGCCCACGGAGGGCACCCGTGTGGTCTCGCCCGAGGCGGCGCGCGCCACCGTCGACATGCTGGAGAACGTCGCCACCAAGGGCTGGCTGGCGACGCAGATCAGCATCGACGGGTACCGGATCGCGACGAAGACCGGCACCGCCCAGCAGCCGGACGGCCAGGGCGGCTACACCGACAGCTACCTCGTCTCGCTCGCTGGCCTCGCGCCCGCCGACGCCCCCCGGTTCGTGGTCACGGTGAGTCTCGCCGACCCGGTCAACATGAACTCGTCCGGCGCGACCGCGCCGATCTTCCACGACGTGATGGCGCACCTGCTCACCGCATACAGCGTGGTGCCGTCGGGCAGCGGCTCGCCCGAGCTCGCCACGACCTACTGAGCGTCCGGACCGGCGCAGCGGTGCGGTTCCCGGGGGCGGTCCGGGCTGCGGGGGCGCCGTCCGCGGCCGGGGGACGCGACGGCGTCGTCTACGCTCGATGAGGATCTGAGGGGGCTATTGGCGTGAGGCACAACCGAGCGGAGCGACGCATCGTCGACCGCACCCCGGGGCTCCGGGCAGCATTCGGGGGCCGCCGATGATCGCGCTCACGCTCGCCGAGATCGCCGCGGCGGTGGGCGGCCGCCTCGAGTCGGCCGGCACCGGCGCCGACGAGAGCGCCGTCGTCGACGGCGCGGTGGAAACCGATTCCCGCGAGATCACGCCCGGCGGCATCTTCGTCGCCAAGCCCGGCGAGGTCACCGACGGGCACCTGTTCGCACCGCAGGCCGTGGAGCGGGGCGCCGCGCTGCTGATCGTCGAGCGACCGCTCGGCCTGCCCGTGCCCCAGATCGTCGTCGGCGACGCGGTCGCCGCGCTCGGCGCCCTCGCGACCGAGGTGGTCCGCCGGGTGCGCGCCCTCGGCCGCCTGCGCATCGTCGCCGTCACCGGCTCCAACGGCAAGACGACGACCAAGAACCTGCTGCGCGCCATCCTCGAGCGTCGGGGCAGCACCGTCGCCCCGCGCGGCTCATACAACAACGAGGTCGGCGCGCCGCTCACCATGCTGCAGCTGACAGCCGACTCCGACTACCTGGTCGCCGAGATGGGCGCCAGCGGCATCGGCCACATCCGCCGGCTGGTCGCCATGGCACGCCCGGACGTCGGGATCGTGCTGACCGTCGGCCTCGCCCACGCCGGCGAGTTCGGCGGCATCGAGTCGACCCTCACCGCGAAGACCGAGATGGTCGCCGATCTGCTGCCCGAGGACACCGCGGTGCTCAACGCCGACGACTTCCGGGTCGCCGGGATGGCCGCGGCGACGGCTGCCCGCGTGCTGCGCTTCGGACTCGACGACGGCGACGTGCGCGCCACCGACGTCCTCGCCGCCGCCACCGGCACCCGGTTCACGCTGCACCTGCCGGACGGCTCGCACCACGACGTGGCGTTCGCGGTGCTCGGCGAGCACCACGTGACCAACGCCCTCGCCGCCGCCGCCGCGTCCTGGGCGCTCGGCGTCCCAGCCGAGGACATCCTCGCCGGGCTCGCCAGCGTGACCCGCGCCGAGCGCTGGCGGATGGAGGTGCTGCCGGGGCAGAACGTCACGGTCATCAACGACGCCTACAACGCGAGCCCCGATTCCATGGCGGCCGCGCTGAAGACGCTCGCGCAGATCGCGCCGGGCCGTTCCGTTGCCGTGCTCGGCGAGATGAGCGAGCTCGGCCCGTACTCAGTGGAGGAGCACGACCGTATCGGCCGGCTCGCCGTCCGGCTCAACATCGGCCAGCTCGTGGTGGTCGGAACCGGCGCCAAGGCGCTGCACATGGCCGCCGGCCTGGAGGGGTCCTGGGACGGCGAGAGCGTTTTCGTGGAGGACCTCGAGACGGCCGAGGAGGTCGTCGGGAGCCTGCTGCGGGACGGCGACACCGTGCTGGTGAAATCGTCGAACGCGGCGCGGCTCCGGTTCCTCGGCGACCGACTGGGAGAATTGGTCTCGTGCAGGCGCTTCTGACCGCCGGGGTCGTGTCCCTCGTCTTCTCCCTCTTCCTGACCCCGCTCTTCATCCGCCTCTTCCGGCGGCTCGAGTGGGGCCAGTTCATCCGCGACGACGGTCCGGTGTCCCACCACGCCAAGCGCGGCACGCCCACCATGGGCGGGCTCATCGTCATCGCCGCGACCCTCATCGGCTACTTCGTCGGCATGCTGACGGCCGAGCAGCCGATCACCGCGTCCGCGCTGCTCGTGCTGTTCATGATGGTGGGGCTCGGCGTCGTCGGCTTCATCGACGACTTCCTGAAGACCCGCAACCAGCGCAGTCTCGGGCTCGGCGGCTGGGCGAAGATCCTCGGCCAGGTCATCGTGTCGGTCGCGTTCGCCTACCTCGCCCTGCAATTCCCGAACCGGCAGGGCGCCACGCCGGCCTCCACCGCCGTGTCGCTGTTCCGGGACACCCGGTTCGACTTCGTGCTGCTGTTCGGCGCGATCGGCGGCCTGATCGTCTACTTCATCTGGATCGCCGGCATCACCGCCGCCACCTCGAACGGCGTCAACGTCGCCGACGGGCTCGACGGCCTCGCCACCGGCGCGTCGATCCTCTCCATCGGGTCGTACATCATCATCGGCTTCTGGCAGAACAACCAATCGGCCTTCGGCGCCGCTGGGCTGAACCCCGCACTCGACTACAAGGCGTACTTCGTGCGGGATCCGCTCGACCTCGCCATCGTCGCGACCGCGATCGTCGGCGCGCTGATCGGGTTCCTCTGGTGGAACACCTCCCCGGCGCAGATCTTCCTCGGCGACACCGGGTCGCTCGCCATCGGCGGCGCCCTCGCCGCGCTCGCGATCCTCAGCCACACCGAACTGCTGCTCGTGCCGATCGGCGGCCTGTTCGTCATCGTGACCGGCTCGGTGATCCTCCAGCGCGTCTACTTCAAGCTCACCGGCGGCAAACGGATCTTCCTGATGAGCCCGCTGCACCACCACTTCGAGCTGAAGGGCTGGGCCGAGGTCACCGTCGTGGTCCGGTTCTGGATCATCGCCGGACTGCTCGCCGCGGCGGGCGTCGGGGCGTTCTACCTGGAGTGGCTCTCGCAGTGAGCGCCCCGCTTCCCGAGCTGACCAGCTGGCACGCCGACTGGCGGGGACTCCGCGCGGCCGTGCTCGGCCTCGGCGTGACCGGGTTCGCGGCCGCCGACACGCTGATCGAGCTCGGCGTCGACGTGCTCGTGCTCGCCGACCGCGCGCCCGCGGAGCGCGCACATCTGCTCGACGTGATCGGCGGCCGGCTGATCGAGGGGGCCGAGGCGCAGCTGGCGCGGGACGCGCTCGACGAGTTCACGCCCGACGTGCTGATCGTGTCACCCGGCTACCACCCCGACGATCCGCTGCTCGTGCACGCGGCGGCGCGCGGCATCCCGGTGTGGGGCGACATCGACCTGGCCTGGCGGCTGCGTGACAAGACGGGCACGCCCGCCGAGTGGATCACCATCACGGGCACCAACGGCAAAACGACGACCGCACGGCTGACCACGGCGATGCTGCAGGCCGACGGCCGGCGGGCGGTCGCCTGCGGCAACATCGGCATCCCGGTCCTCGACGCCATCCGCGACCCGATGGGCTACGACGTGCTCGTCGTCGAGGTCTCCAGCTACCAGCTGCACTGGATGGAGCGCGTCTCGCCGTGGGCGAGCGTCTGCCTCAACATCGCCGACGACCACCTCGACTGGCACGGCTCCCGCGCGGCGTACGCGGCCGCGAAGGGCCGCGTGTACGAGCGCACGCGGGTCGCGTGCGTCTACAACCTCGGCGACCCGGCCACCGAGCGGCTCGTCCGCGACGCCGACGTCGAGGAGGGTGCCCGCGCGATCGGCTTCGGGCTGGGCGTGCCCGGGCCGAGCGACCTCGGCATCGTCGACGGCATCCTCTGCGACCGCGCGTTCCTCGAGGACCGGCGCAGCACCGCCCTCGAGCTCACGACCGTGGCCGAGCTGCACGCGGCCGGACTGTCCGCCCCGCACATCGTCACGAACGTGCTCGCCGCGAGCGCCCTCGCCCGGTCCCTCGACGTGCCGCCTCCCGTCATCCGGGACACCCTCGCCGCGTTCCGGCTCGACCCGCACCGCATCGAGGTCGTCGCCGAGCGCGACGGGATCCGTTGGATCGATGACTCGAAGGCCACCAACCCGCACGCCGCCGACGCCTCGCTCGGCGCCTACGAGAGCGTCGTCTGGGTCGTCGGCGGGCTGCTCAAAGGGGTCGACCTGGGCGAGCTGATCGCGAAGCGCGCCGGCCGGCTGCGTGGCGTCGTCGTCCTCGGCGAGGATCGCGCGGCAGTGCTCGAGGCGTTCGCCCGACACGCGCCGGGGGTCGCCGTCGCGGAGGCGGTGCCGGGGGAGACTGGCGCTGTGATGCCCGTCGTGGCGCGCCTGGCAGCAGGCCTCGCTCGGACCGGGGACGTGGTCCTCCTCGCCCCCGCTGCGGCATCGATGGACCAGTTCAACGATTACGCCCACCGCGGCCGCGAGTTCCAAGTCGCGGTCCGAGAGCTCCTGGGAGGTGCTGCCGATGACCCGGACGCCTCCCGCCCCACCCCCGGCCCGTAGGGCGGCGCCCCGCAGCGCGCCCGCGCGGCCCGGCGGTGCCGCAGCGCCTGCATCGGGGCCGCCCGCCGACCGGCCGGGTTTCGTCGCCCGGATCAGTGTGCGTCGGCTGTTCCCCGCCGACTCCGGAGCCTTCGTGCTGCTGCTCGGCACCACCCTGTTCCTCGTGGCGTTCGGCCTCGTGATGGTGCTGTCCTCCTCGAGCGTGGAATCGGCGGCGGACGGCCAGGGCTCGTTCGCCGAGTTCCTCACCCAGGGGGGAGCGGCGATGTTCGGCCTTCCGCTCATGCTGATCGCGTCCCGCTTCCCGGTCAGCTGGTGGCGCTGGCTCGCCCTGCCCGTCCTCCTCACCGCGATCGCCCTGCAGCTGCTCGTCTTCACCGGACTCGGCTTCGAGTACGGCGGCAACCGCAACTGGCTGAACCTCGGGTTCGTGAACGTGCAGCCCTCGGAGGTGGCGAAGCTCGCCCTCGTGCTCTGGTTCGGCCGGGTCCTCGCCGACCGGCAGCACCTGCTCGATGACGGCCGGCGGCTCGCTCTGCTCGTGCTGCCGGTGTCCCTCCTCGTGATCGGGCTCGTGCTGCGCGGCGGCGACCTCGGCACCGCGCTCGTGATGATCGCCACCGTGTTCGGCGTGCTCTACTTCGCCGGCGTGCGGATGCGCTACCTCGGCGGGGCGATTGCCGTCGGCGCCGTGCTGATCCTGATCATGCTGCAAACCGGCGGCTCCCGGGTGGAGCGCATCCAGGCCTGGATCACCGGCTGCGAAGGCGACTACCTCGGCAACTGCTGGCAGGTGCAGCACGGTACGTGGGCTCTCGCCGCGGGCGGCATCTTCGGCGTCGGCCTCGGCAACTCGAAGGCCAAGTGGTCGTGGCTGCCGGAGGCGGAAGGCGACTTCATTTTCGCCGTCATCGGCGAGGAGCTCGGCCTGCTCGGCGCCGCGGTCGTGCTGCTCATGTTCGTGGTGCTCGCCGTCGCGTTCCTGCGGATCGTGCGGATCACCCCCGACCCCTTCGCCCGCACGGTCACGAGCGCCATCATGGTGTGGGTGCTCTTCCAGGCCCTCGTGAACATCGCCGTCGTGCTCCAGGTGCTGCCCGTGCTCGGTGTCCCGCTGCCGCTCATCTCATCCGGCGGCACCAGCCTGCTGGTGACCCTCGTCGGGATCGGCGTCGTGCTGTCCTTCGCCCGCGGCCGCGAACCGGAGGCGCTCCGATGACCACCTGGCTGCTCGCCGGCGGCGGCACCGCCGGCCACGTGAACCCGCTGCTCGCCACCGCCGACGCGCTGCGTCGCCGGCGCCCGGACGACGAGGTGCTCGTCCTCGGCACCGCCGAGGGGCTCGAGGCGCGGCTCGTGCCCGAGCGCGGCTACGAGCTGCTCGTCATCCCGAGGCTTCCCTTTCCGCGCCGGCCCGATCGGGCGGCGCTCACCTTCGCCCCTGCCTTCCGGCGCACCGTGCAGAGCATCACGGGGTTGATCGCCGAGCGCGGCGTCGACGCCGTCGCCGGGTTCGGCGGCTACGCCGCGGCGCCCGCGTACCTCGCCGCCCGCCGGGCGGTTGTCCCGCTCGCGCTGCACGAGGCGAACGCGAAGCCCGGCATGGCCAACCGCCTCGGCGCCCGGCTCACGGCCTCCGTCGGCGTCGCGTTCCCCGGCACCCCGCTGCCGCGCGCGCGCGTGGTCGGCATGCCCCTGCGCCGCGAGATCGAGACCCTTGACCGCCCGGCCGCGCGCGCCGAGGCTCTCGCGCTGCACGGCCTCGACCCCGATCGCCCGGTGCTGCTCGCCACCGGCGGGTCGCTCGGCGCACGGCGGATCAACGCCACGGTCCGCGAGGCGGCGCCGGCCATCCTCGACGCCGGCTGGAGCATCCTGCACCTCGTCGGCGGGCGGTCCGAGGTGACCGACCCCGGCCTTCCGCACTACCGGATGCTCGACTACAGCGACCGGATGGAGCTCGCCCTCGCCGCCGCCGACTTCGCGGTGTCCCGCGCCGGCGCGGCCACCGTCAGCGAACTCGCCGCGCTCGGCATCCCCGCGGCCTACGTGCCGTACCCGGTCGGCAACGGCGAGCAGCGCTTCAACGCCCGCGGCGTCGTCGCCGCCGGCGGAGGGCTCCTCGTCGAGGACGCCCGATTCCTTCCCGGCTACCTCACCGACACCGTGCTGCCGATCCTCCGCGACCCGGAGCGGCGTGCCGCGATGGCCGCCGCCGCGGTGTCGACCGGCTTCCGCGACGGCGCCGACCGGATGGTCGACCTCCTCCTCGCCGCCCTGTAGCCCCGTTTCGCAACGTTCCCGCAGAAACGCAACCGCACACCGTTGCGATTCTGCGGGAACGTTGCGCAACCGCCGGGCGCGCCGCGGGCCTGCCCACCCCGTGCGGGCGACTGCGTACCCTGGAGGGCGTGCCTCTCCACCCCGATTTGACGCTCGCCGTGCCCGAGACGCTGGGCGCCGTGCACTTCATCGGCATCGGCGGCTCCGGGATGAGCGGCATCGCGCACCTGTTCCTCGCCGCCGGGCACCGGGTGAGCGGCTCCGACCGCGCCGAAGGCCCCTACCTGGCCGCGCTCCGGGAGGCCGGCGCCACCGTGACGGTCGGTCACGACGCCGCCAACCTCGGCGACGCGGACGCCGTGGTGGTCACGAGCGCGCTCTGGCCGGACAACCCCGAGTACCGGGCGGCGCTGGAGCGCGGGATCCCCGTGCTGCACCGCTCGCAGGCGCTGTCCTTCCTCACCCGCGGCTCCCGGGTGCTCGCGATCGCGGGCGCGCACGGCAAAACCACGACCGGCGGAATGGTCGTCACCGCCCTCCGCGACCTCGGCGCCGACCCGAGCTTCGTGAACGGGGGAGTGATCTCCTCGCTGGGCACGAGTTCCGCCGCCGGGCGCGACGACACCTTCGTGATCGAGGCGGACGAGTCGGACGGCTCCTTCCTCCTCTACGACACCACCGTCGCCCTCATCACGAACGTCGATGCCGACCACCTCGACCACTACGGCAGCGCGGAGGCGTTCGACGCCGCGTTCGTCGCCTTCGCGCAGGGCGCTCGCGAGTTCGTCGCACTCTCCGCCGACGACGCCGGAGCCCGCCGGATCGGTGCCCGGCTGAGCGGCGTGCGCACTCTCACCTTCGGGGAGGACCCGGCCGCCGACGCCCGGATCAGCCACCTGGAGACGGCAGCCGACGGCGTCGCCTTCCGGATCGACTGGCAGGGCACCGGGCACACGGTGCGCCTCGCCGTGCTCGGCCGGCACAACGCCCTCAATGCGGCCGGCGCCTTCACGGTGCTCGCCGGCATGGGCTTCGACCCCGCCCGCGTCGCCGCGTCGCTCGGCGCGTTCCGCGGCACCAAGCGCCGCTTCGAGCTGAAGGGCAGCGTGCGCGGCGTCCGCGTCTACGACGACTACGCGCACCACCCGTCCGAGGTCGCGGCCGTGCTCTCCGCCGCGCGCAGCGCCGTCGGCGATGGGCGCATCATCGCGGTCCACCAGCCGCACCTGTACAGCCGCACCCAGCTGATGGCGCCCGAATTCGCACGCGCCTACGAGTCGCTCGCCGACTACACGGTGGTCCTCGACGTCGACGGCGCCCGCGAGGACCCCGTCCCCGGGGTGACCGGTGAGCTCGTGTCCTCCCGCTTCGCCGACCAGAGCCGGGTCGCCTATCTGCCCGACTGGGCCGCGGCCGCCGCGCGCGTCGCGGAAGTCGCGCGCGAGGGCGACATCGTGCTCACCCTCAGCTGCGGCGACGTCTACCGGATCATCCCGCAGATCCTGGAGTCGCTGAGTTCGTCCGGCCCGACCGAATGAAGCGGCCCCAGGGGTTCGATCCAGGCCCATCCTCGGCGGGAGCGCCGGGGCCGACTCCTCGGATGACGCCGGACTCGGACCTGAGCGCTCCGAAGGCGCGATCCACCGCCCGTCCGATTCCCCACCCGTCGACCTCCCGCACCGCGGAATCCGACGCCCGTCGACAGCTGCGCCGGGCGAAGCGTGACCGCCGTAGATTCGAACGCGACGAGGTCCGCCGATTCACTCGTCGGAGCCGACGCCGGAAGATCGGCTGGCTAACGACCGGCGGCGCGGTCGCCGTTCTCGCCGGCCTCCTCTTGCT
>JAODAX010000072.1 GCA_025463675.1 Naasia sp.
TGGCGGGCGCGCGGCGAGCCTCAGCCGGACGCGGCCGGGCGCGGGCGCGTCGTCGGCGCGCCCGCGGGCCCGGATCGCGGTGGGCGTCAGCTCGAACACCTCGGCGACGGTGTCGTTGAACTGGCGCACGCTGTCGAACCCGGCGGCGAACGCGACGCTCGTGATCGGCAGATCGGTCGACGTCAGCAGCGCCCGCGCGTTCTGGGCACGCTGCGCGCGCGCGAGGGCGAGCGGGCCGGCGCCGAGCTCCTCGGTGAGCACGCGGGTGACGTGCCGGGTCGTGTAGCCGAGCCGCTCGGCGAGGCCGGGCACGCCGGCCCGCTCGACGACACCGTCCGCGATGAGCCGCATCGCGCGGCCGGCGAGACCGCCACGCACGTTCCAGTCCGGACTGCCGGGGACCGCCTCGGGAAGGCAGCGCTTGCAGGCACGGTACCCCGCGGCGTGCGCCGCGGCCGAGGTCGGGTAGAAGGTGACGTTCTCCGGCTTCGGCGTGCGCGCCGGGCAGGACGGCCGGCAGTAGATGCCGGTCGAACGGACCGCGGTGACGAACTGGCCGTCGAACCGGCGGTCCTTCGCCGAGATCGCCCGGTACCGCTCCGTGAAGTCCACCCGTCGAGTCTCGCAGTGCTGCCCGCACCGCGATAGCGGGAATCGGACTCAGCGGTCGGCGGTTCCCGACGCGGGCCGCGCGCGCCGCGCCCGCCGGATGCGGCGCACCACGAGCCCCACGACGAGCGCGGCCACGGCGGCCCAGATGACGGCGTCGAGGACGCCCGAGTACTTGTCGATCAGCTCGTACTGGCTGCCCAGCGCCGCGCCGAGGCCGATCAGCAGCCCGTTCCAGATCAGCGTGCCGGCGAGCGTGAACGCGGTGAACGGGACCATCGGCATGCGCGCCGAGCCGGCAGGAAGCGAGATGAGGCTGCGCACCCCCGGCAGCAGGCGGCCGAAGAAGACAGCGGCACGACCGTGCCGGTGGAACCAGCCGGCGGAGCGCTCGAAGTCCCGGCGGTCGACGAGCGGCAGCTTCGCGAGCGCCCTGATCGTGCGCTCCTCGCCCAGCCGGCGGCCCAGCAGGTAGAGAATGAGCGCTCCGAGGTACGCGCCGAGCGTCGCCATCACGAGGACGAGCACGATGTTCATCTCGCCGCGGGACGACAGGAAGCCGGCGAGCGGCAGGATCACCTCGCTCGGGATGGGCGGGAACACCGTCTCAACGAGCGCGAGCAGACCGACCCCGAACGCGCCGAGCTCCTGGATCAGCCGGGCGGCGACGCCGACAATGCCGCCGAGATCGGCCGCCGATTCCGATGCGGACGCGAGGGCGGGCACCGAGATCATGCCCTCAACGCTAGCGAGCGCCTGCCGCAAAAGAGCGGCACGGGAAGGGGGTTGTCCGGGGCGGGGCCGCGGGAAAAGGTCAACGGAGACCCCAGGAGGACACGTGACGAACTTCGGCTACACCCTGATGACCGAGCAGAGCGGACCGAAGGAGCTGGTGCGCTACGCCGTCGCGGCGGAGCAGCGCGGCTTCGACTTCGCGGTCTCCAGCGACCACTACTCGCCCTGGCTCGTGTCGCAGGGGCACGCACCGTACGCGTGGACGGTGCTCGGCGCCGTCGCGCAGGCCACCGAGCGCGTCGAGCTGATGACCTACGTGACATGCCCGATTCAGCGCTACCACCCCGCCGTCGTCGCCCAGAAGGCCGCGACGCTGCAGCTCCTCGCCGACGGGCGCTTCCTGCTGGGCCTCGGCGCCGGCGAGAACCTCAACGAGCACGTCACCGGCGAGGGGTGGCCGCCCGTCGACCAGCGCCAGGACATGTTCGAGGAGGCGGTGCAGATCATCCGCGAGCTGCACACAGGCGAGCTGGTCACCTGGGAGGGGAACTACTTCCGGGTTGACTCCGCGCGCATCTGGGACCTGCCCGAGGGCGGGGTGCCGATCGGCCTCGCCATGTCCGGCGAGAAGGGGCTCGAACGGTTCGGGTCGCTCGCCGACCACCTGATCACGACGGAGCCGGACAAGGACCTGCTCGCCGCGTGGGATGCGCTGTCGGCCGGCGGCCGCAAGATCGGTCAGATCCCGATCTGCTGGGGTCCGGACAGGGACGCGGCCATCGGGCTCGCCCACGACCAGTTCCGCTGGTTCGGCGGAGGCTGGGCCGTGAACGCCGACCTGCCGACGCCCGCCGGCTTCGCGGGCGCCAGCAAGTACGTGCGCCCCGAGGATGTGGCGGAGCAGATCCCGTGCGGCCCCGACCTCGACGCGATCGTGGAGTCGGTCAGTGCATTCTGGGAGGCGGGCTTCACCGACATCGCGCTCGTCCAGGTCGGCGACGCGCTGCAGGAGCGCTTCCTCGAGGAAGCCGCCGAGCCGCTGCTCGGGCTGCTGCGCGACGCGGCGAAGTAGCCGGCGATCGGAGGCCGGTCGCCTGGCTACTGCCCGCGGCCGGTCTTCTCCTGCAGGCGGTCGATGTTCTCCGACGCCTCGGCCTTGGTGATGTCGGCGGAGATCTTCTCGCCGGCCTCCCGCGCGAGCGTGTCGAGGTAGCTGCGCTGGGCGCCGGTCATCGGCTCGTCGCCGGTCACCCACTGCGATGGGTCCTTCGACGCGCTCGTCGAGGAGTCGTCGCCGCGGGCACCGAGGGTCTCGTTCTGCTGCTGGTCGTCAGTCATGGCGGGGACTCTACGCGCCGCCCCTGACACCGCCGCTGTGCGTGCGGAGGGGGTGCGCTCCCCCGCAGGACGCCCGCCGCGCGACGCCTCCATTACTCAGCGCGGTACGAGGCGCCGAGCGCGGTAGGTGCACAGCCCGCGCTCGGCGCCTCGTACCGCGCTCGCGGATCAGAGGTCAGGCGGGGGCGCCGCGGCGGCCGAGGACGCTCGCGTCGAGCGCGGCGAGCAGGCCAGCGACGTCGTCGTACACCTCGACCGCGCCCGCCTTGCGCAGCTCGGCCTCGCCGAAGCCGCCCGTGAGCACACCGATCGCCGGCACGCCGGCTCGGCCGGCGGCCTCTACGTCCCACACAGCGTCGCCCACCATGATCGCCTCGTCGGCGCCGACGCCGGCCTTCGCGAGCGCCGCCTCGATGATGTCGGGTTCGGGCTTGGCGGTGCCCACATCGCCGGAGCTCGTCATTCCGGCGACCGCCTCGTCGAGCTGCAGCACATCCATCAGCATCTCGAGCTCGTCCTCGGGCGCGCTCGTCGCGAGCACCACCTTCAGGCCGCGGCCCGCGAGCTCGTGTACCAGCTCGCGCGCGCCGGCGATCGGGCGCAGGCGCTCGACCGACTCCTTGTAGTACCGGCTGTGCAGCTCCTTCGCGTGCGACGCCTCGTCCTCGCTCGCGTCCCCGGCGAGCGCCTCCAGCAGCTTCTTCGAATCCATCCCGATCGACCGGTGGATGCGCCAGACGGGCGCGGGGATGCCGGCGTCCGCGAACGCGCGGTCCCACGCGTCGACGTGGAGGTAGTTGGAGTCGACGAGGGTGCCGTCGATGTCGAACAGGACGGCGCGGATCGGTGTCTCGGGCATCCCCGCAGTCAATCAGCGAACCGGCTAGCGGCGCCCGCCCTTGACCGGCGGACCGCTGCCCCGCAAGAGCGCAGAATTGCGGGGTGACGACGCGCCTGCTGCTCCTCGCCGACACGCACCTGCCCACGCGTGCCCGCGACCTGCCGGACGAGGTGTGGGCGGCGGTCGAGGCGGCGGACCTCGTCGTGCACGCCGGCGACTGGGTGGACGTGGCCACCCTCGACCGGCTCGAGGAGCGATCCCGCCGCCTGCTCGCCTGCTGGGGCAACAACGACGGGGCGGAGCTGCGCGCCCGGCTGTCGGAGCGCGGGACGGCGGTCGTCGACGGGGTCCGGGTCGGCGTCGTGCACGAGACCGGCGCGGCCGTGGGGCGCGAGGCGCGGATGGATGCGGCGCACCCGGAACTCGACCTGCTCGTCTTCGGTCACTCGCACATCCCATGGGACAGCACGACGCCCGCGGGCCTTCGCCTGATCAACCCCGGATCCCCCACCGACCGGCGCCGCCAGCCGCGGTGCACGTACGCGACGCTCGTGCTTGAGGACGGTCGCATCGAAGACGCGGCACTCCACGCGCTCCCCCTCCGTAGTGTCGTCGGCTCGGCTTAGGATGCTCGCGTGGACTGGTTGATCCTGCTGACGGTGGGTGTCGCTGCCGCCGTCGCGCTCGGCATCACCGCGCACGGCTCCGCCCGTCGCACCGCCCGCGGCTCGGGCTCACTGGGCGGTGGCCTGCTCGGCTCGATCGACGAGGTGTTCGCCCCCAGCCGGCACGAGGCCGTGCTCGAGCTCGACCGCCAGTCGGCGCTGCCCGCGCCCGCGCCGCTGGCCGGCGACGGCGACCGCGGCATCCTCGACGGCCGCATCTCGATCCGCCTGGACTCGGAGCGCAGCTCGTAGCCCGCGGCGCGTCGCACGCGGGCCAGGTCCTCGCAGCGGACCCGCACGACGTCGACGGCGTCCCGACGGTTCTCCGCGCTCCCCCGCCAGTGCGAGTCGGCCGCCATCCAGGTCATCGCGAGCCCCGCGAGCAGCGACCGGAGCCCGCCGACGGGGGAACCGGGGAGCGACGAGGCCGCGCAGCGCGAGGGCGAAGACGCCGAGCTGCACGGGGCCGAACAGCGCCGAGGCGAGCATGGCGCCGACCACCCCGAGGACCCGCAGCAGGTCGGCGACGACCTCCCCCGCGTCGGCGGGCCGGCGGAGGAAGGTGTCGATCAGCGGCGCAGCTCGCCGCCGGGAAGACGCAGGACCGCCTGCACGGGTTCGTGGTCCGAGCCGGCTCGGTCGCCGATGCGCACCGCGGCGACCGCCGCCGCGTCGACGGCGATGTCGGGCGAGGCGAGGATCCAGTCGATGCGCCGGCCGAGCCGCGGCCGGGCATACCCGGAGTAGCTGCGCCAGGCGGGGCTCGCCCGCCGCTTCGCCGTCAGCCAGGTGTCGGTGAGCTCCGCGGTCAGGATGCGGTACGGCGCCGATCGGCGATCCGCGTTGGCGTCCCCCATCAGCACCGTCGGCAGCGGGTCGCGCCACACCCCGAACCGGCCGCGCACCACGGCGCGCAGCAGCACCGCGCTGTGCCGCCGGGCGACCGGCGACATGTGGTCGAGGTGGGTGTTGATCAGGCGGAACGCGCCGCCCGAGGCCACGTCGATCAGCTCCGCGACCACGGCGATGCGCGGCCAGGCGGCACCCCAGCTGCGCGAGCCGGGCACCGACGGCGTCCGACTGAGGGCATACTGCGCCCAGCGCCCGACTCGGATCCGGGCCGGGTCGTAGAAGACCGCGCAGTGCTCCCCGCCGCCGTCCGAGTCGCGGCCGCGACCGATCCACTGGTAGCCGGCGCTCTCCGCGATCCACTCGAGCTGCTCCGGCAGCGCCTCCTGCACGCCGAGCACGCTCGGGCGCGTCTGCTGCAGCACCGTGCGCAGGATGTCGCGTCGGTTCTCCCACCGGTCGGGCGAGTCGGCGCGCAGCGTGGGCACCGGGCGCCGGACGTTCCACGTCATGACGGAGAGCGCCGTCGGGCCTTCCGGCCCGATCGCCGAACCGCTCACCGCGTGCACCACGCGGCGACCCCGATCGACGAGCCGGCGACGGCAGGGTGGTGCCGGCAGGTCATGGACCGATCCTTCCGTGCTGCGCCTGAGCGCAGGCAGGGGTTGCTATTCGGCCGTCACGAAATCGATCAGCTGCTCCACCCGGCCGAGGAGCTCCGGCTCGAGGTCGGCGTACGAGTCGACGCGGGAGAGGATGCGCTGCCAGGCGCGCGCGATGTCGGCCTGCTCGGCGTGCGGCCAGCCGAGCGCCTCGCAGATGCCGTGCTTCCACTCGGTGCCGCGCGGGATGACCGGCCAGGCGCGCAGCCCCAGCCGGGCGGGCTTCACGGACTGCCAGATGTCGATGTAGGGGTGCCCGACGACGAGGACGTCCGCCCCGAACGGGCCGCGGGTGACCGCGTCGGCGATCCGGCTCTCCTTGGACCCCTTGACCAGGTGGTCGACGAGCACTCCGACCCGCTTGCGCGGCCCCGGGCGGAACTCCTTGAGGATGTCGGCGAGGTGGTCCACGCCCTCGAGGTATTCGACAACGACTCCCTCGATCCGCAGGTCATGCCCCCAGACCTTCTCCACGAGCTCCGCGTCGTGCCGCCCCTCGACGAAGATGCGGCTCGCGCGCGCGACCCGCGCCTTCGCATCCGTCACCGCGATGGAGCCGGAGGCGCTGATCAGCCTTCCCCCGGCGGGGCGCAGCACGGCCGGGGCCTTGAGGACGACCGGCTTGCCGTCGACGAGAAAGCCGGCGCCGAGCGGGAACACCCGCACCTTGCCGCGCCGATCCTCGAGCTTGACCATGCGACCCTCGACGCCGACGACGGCGCCGACGAACCCGCTGTCGGGCAACTCGACGACGACGCCGGCCTGCGCCTCGGTGATCTTCGGGGCGGGCGTGCGGGGCTTCCGCCAATCGGTCGCGAGCACATCCGTGCCGTATCGGTCGTCATCCACCGGATGAGGGTAAGCACGCGCGGGCCGGCCGTCGGGGCGGCGCGCGGGTGCCGCGACTCCTCGGGCCCGCCAGCGCAAGGCCCTGCCCACTCCCGGCTGCACCGCCTACCGTTGCCGCATGACCCGCGACACGAACCCCGATCTCGAGCGCAAGGACACCGCGTACAGCCCCTCGACCGAACGCGAGCAGGAGGTGCGGCAGGAGCCCGGCGGCCAGGAGAGCGCGGCGACGCGCGACCCGGACGTCGACGCCGACAAGGTGCGCGTCCTGCCGGGTACCGGTGACCCAGACGACCAGGGCGACGTCGACGTCGACGACTCAGAGTTCAACCTGAACGGGCGGCCCTTCCCCGGGCACGCCTGACTCGGCGCCGCTAGTCCGCCGGCAGCAGCATCCCGTTCGCGACCAGGTCGCGGACCTGCGGTAGCAGCGCGATCGTCAGAGCCGCTTCGTCCTCCTCGAGAAGGCTGGCGAGCGCGCCAAGAATCGCCCGGACGGAGAGTTCCCCATCGCACGCCCCGACGAGTCCGCCAAGGGCCGCATCGAGCGGCACCGTCCTGCCGAAGCCGCCGCCCTGGCGCAGCTGCATCGCCGTCGGGTGCTCGTCGCCCGGCCAGTGGTGGCGCTCCTCGGTGACATCGCCGGCCACGACGAGCCGCGCCGCGGCGAGGGCGGCGTCGTCGCGCTCGGCCAGCCAGTCCTCCGCGTCAAGGCAGGTCGCGAGATGCGCGCCGAGCCCATCCCCCACGGGCCCGCCGAGCCGCTCACCCCGGCGCAACCTCGGCACCCCTGAGGCGGGCAGCCGCAGCAACACGTAGCCGAAGCCGATGGACCGCACGTCGCGTGAGGCGAAGTCGTCGAGCCACGCCTCGAGCAGGCGGTCGAAGTCCGTGTCGCCGCGGCGGGTGCCGCCATCGCGGACCCAGGTCTCGGCGTAGGAAGCGGGATCGACGCTCTCCCGCTCGATCACCCAGGCGTCGAGCCCGGCCTCGGCCGCCCAGTCGAGCACCCGATCCAGCCCCGCGGCTTCCCCGCGGTCCTCCCAGTTGGCGAGCAGCTGCGCGATGCCGCCCGGTGTCAGCGCGTCGGCGGCACCCCGCACGACCGCCTCCACGAGGGCATCACCCTCGAGCCCGCCGTCCCGGTACTCGTAGGCGGGCACGTCCGCCCGGCGCGGGGTGATGACGAACGGCGGGTTGGTCACGATGCGGTCGAACCGGCGGCCCACCACCGGCTCGTAGAGGCTGCCGCGCACGAACTCGATGTCCGGGACGCCATTGAGGGCCGCCGTCAGCCGGGCGCTGCGCAGCGCCCGCTCCGAGATGTCGGTCGCCACCACCCGGTCGGCGTAGCGCGCCGCCCGCAGCGCCTGCACGCCGCAACCGGTGCCGAGGTCGAGCGCGGTGCCCACCCGGCGGGGCAGCTGCAGGCCGAGCAGCGTGCGGGTCGCTCCGCCGACGCCCAGCACGTGGTCATCGGGAAGCGCTCCCCCGACGCGCGCCTCGCCGGGGTCGGCGACGACCCACCACTCGTCGACGCCGTCCGCGTCGGGCAGGAGCACCGGCCGCAGCTCGGTCTCCGAGGCGACGCCGTGCGGGACGCGTCGCCCGAGGCCGAGGTCCACGAGCCCGTCCACTCCGAGCGCGGGCAGCGCCGCCGCGGCGTCCTCCTCGGGCACCGCCAGACCGAGCACGAAGAGCCGGGCGAGCACCGCCACCGGTCCGGAGGCGTCCGCGGCTGCGCGGCTGGCGGGCAGCAGCGTCCCGCGGCGGAGCGCCTCGTCCGCGGTGGGGCCCCACACGGCCGTGACGGCGGACGCGGTGTAGCCGGCGGCGGAGAGGTCGGCGCGCAGCCTGCCGATCAGTGCCGTCTCACCCACCGTCCGACCCTAACCGCTCGGCGCGGGCGGGCCGGTGCGGCGGGAACGGCCCCCGCGCGGCACGTCCTTCCGGAGCGCCCGGCGTGTTCCGCATGAGCATCAACCGGGCAGCACCGAGCGCTCGACCGCGCCCCAGAGCCCGCTGGTGGCGAGGCAGAGGGCGGCGCCGAGCGGCACCAGCGCCACGACCGGCGGCGCCGCGTACGGCAGCACGCCGCCGAGCACTCTCGTCCACGCGGGTGCCGAGGCGCCGGTTGCGGGGAGGAGGG
>JAODAX010000089.1 GCA_025463675.1 Naasia sp.
CGAGGCTCCGGCGGCGAGCGCGGCGAGCAGCAACCCGCCGACGGCGCCCGCCCCGCCGGCGACGCCGAGCAGCTCGCCCACGGAGGCGGGCACGAAGAGGTCGCGGTCGAGGCGGGGCCGCGCGATCGCGCCGACGACGAAGGCGAGGGCGACGGGCACGATCAGGCCGAGGAAGCCCCACTCGAGGGTGCCGCCCGGTACCGCGCCGAGCACCGGCAGCGCGGGGACCGGCCCCACGACGGCGCCGAGCGGGGAGACGGATGACCCGGTGCCGAGCGCGAACCCGGGGCCGGCGAGCCAGGCCGCCGCCCACACGACAAGGTCCGGCAGGACCGCGATCTGGCCGAGGGTGAGCACGGCGCCGCCGAGCCCGCCCGCCTGGAGCGCCTCGTAGAGCGCGATGATGCGGTCGTAGGACACGGCGAGCAGCACGGCCACGAGCAGGGCGGACACGGCGAGCAGGGCGGCGACTGCGCCGGCGCCCAGCCGGGCGGCGGAAGCGCCGAGCGCGCGCCACTCCGCGGGCACCCCGTCGAAGAACGGGATCCGGATGCGGCGGCCGGAGAGCAGCCGGCCGGCGGTGAGCCCCGCCGCGAAGACCAGGGTGGGCAGCAGCACACCCTGCCACCGCGATGGCTGTGCGGCCTCCGCGCCGGCGCTCAGCGTGATCGCCAGGGACAGCACCGCGAAGGCGGCGATCGCCGTCCCGGCACCGAGGAGGGCGTGGCGGTCGAGCCGGGCTCCGGTCCGAGCCGCGAGCACGGCCGTGCCGAGGCCCACGCCGAGCAGCCCGATCGTGACCACGAACGGGGCTTCGGCGTCGGCGAGCCCGAGGCCCGCGGCGAGCGCCGGGTCGAGCACGAAGCGGACGTCGACGCCGTGGCCGAGGAGCCACGCGTCGGCGGCAGCTCGGTAGAAGGCGCTCCAGTCGATCGCGAGGCCGTACTGGAAGGCCCACAGCGCGGTCAGCGGCGCGAGCAGGACGGCGAGGCCGACCCCCGCAGCGAGCACGGCGTCGAGCGCGGCCGAGACGGCGGTCATCGAGCGGTTCATGCGCCGAGGAGCCTATCCCCGGCGCCGCGCACCGACGGGCCGCCGCTCCGTCAGACCGTCGCGAAGACCTCGCGCATGAGGGCGGCGGTCTCGCTGGGCGTCTTGCCGACGCGCACGCCGGCCGCCTCGAGGGCCTCCTTCTTCGCCTGTGCGGTGCCGGACGAGCCGGACACGATCGCGCCCGCGTGGCCCATCGTCTTGCCCTCCGGCGCGGTGAAGCCGGCCACGTAGGCGACGACCGGCTTGGTGACGTTGGCCTTGATGAACTCGGCCGCACGCTCCTCGGCGTCGCCGCCGATCTCGCCGATCATCACGATCGCGGTGGTCTCCGGGTCCGCCTCGAACGCGGCGAGCGCGTCGATGTGGGTGGTGCCGATGACCGGGTCGCCGCCGATGCCGACCGCGGTGGAGATGCCGATGTCGCGCAGCTCGAACATCATCTGATAGGTCAGCGTGCCCGACTTCGACACGAGGCCGATGGGGCCCGGACCGGCGATGGTGGCGGGAATGATGCCGGCGTTGCTCTTGCCGGGGCTGATGACGCCGGGGCAGTTCGGGCCGATGATGCGGGTGACCCCGCCCTTCGCCTTCGCGTGCGCCCAGAACTCGGCGGAGTCCTTCACCGGGATGCCCTCGGTGATCACCACGGCGAGCGGGATGCCCGCGTCGACGGCCTCGAGCACCGCGGCCTTCGCGAACGCCGGCGGCACGAAGACGACGGACACGTTGGCGCCGGTGGCGGTCATCGCCTCGGCGACGGTCCCGAAGATCGGCAGGGTCACGCCCTCGATCTGCACCTCGGTGCCCGCCTTGCGCGGATTGACACCGCCCACGATCTGCGAGCCGGACGCCAGCATCCGGCCGGCGTGCTTGGTGCCCTCAGAGCCGGTGAGGCCCTGGACGATGATTTTCGAGTTCTCGTCGAGAAGGATCGACATTCTTTTTCCCGTATCTCTCGTGAAGCTCAGGCGTTCGCCAGCTCGGCGGCCTTATCGGCGGCGTCGTCCATGGTGTCGACGACGGTGACGAGGGGGTGCGCGGCCTGCGCGAGGATGCGCCGGCCCTCCTCGACGTTGTTGCCGTCGAGGCGGACCACGAGGGGCTTGGTCGCCGTGTTCCCCAGTTTCTCGAGCGCGCCGACGATGCCGTTGGCGACCGCGTCGCACGCGGTGATGCCGCCGAAGACATTGACGAAGACGCTCTTCACCTGCGAGTCGTGCAGGATCACGTCGAGCCCGGCCGCCATCACCTCGGCCGACGCGCCGCCGCCGATGTCGAGGAAGTTGGCCGGCTTGACGCCGCCATGCGCCTCACCTGCGTAGGAGACGACGTCGAGCGTCGACATGACGAGGCCGGCCCCGTTGCCGATGATCCCCACCTGACCGTCGAGCTTGACGTAGTTGAGGTCGTTCTCCTTGGCCTTCGCCTCGAGGGGGTCGATGTCGCCGGCATCGGCGAGCGCCGCGTGGTGCTGGTGCCGGAACGCGGCGTTCTCGTCCAGCGTGATCTTGCCGTCGAGGGCGATGATCTCGCCGCTTTCGGTGAGCACGAGCGGGTTCACCTCGACGAGGGTCGCGTCCTCGTCCCGGTACACCCACCACAGGCGCTCCAGCACGGGGGCGATCTTCGGGAGCAGGTCCTCGGGGAAGCCGGCGGCGCGCGCGATCTCCTCGGCCTTGGCCGCGTCGATGCCGGTCAGCGGGTCGATCTCGATGCGGGCGAGCGCCTCGGGCTTCTCGACGGCGAGCTGCTCGATGTCCATGCCGCCCTCGACGCTCGAGAGCGACAGGTAGGACCGGTTGGCCCGGTCGAGCAGCACGGAGAAGTAGAACTCCTGCGCGATCCTGGCGCCGGCGGCGACCATGACCCGCCGGACGACGTGGCCCTTGATGTCGAGCCCGAGGATGGCTCGTGCGGCGGCTTCCGCGTCGTCGGGGCTCTGCGCGACCTTGACGCCGCCCGCCTTGCCGCGGCCGCCGGTCTTCACCTGAGCCTTGACGACCACGGTGCCGCCGAGCTTCTCGGCCGCGGCGCGCACGTCCTCGGGGGTGTCGGCGACGATGCCGGGGAGTACGGGAACCCCGTAGCTCTCGAACAGGTCACGGGCCTGGTACTCGTATAGATCCACGCGTGTCTTCCGGGTCCTTCTGCGGAACGGACGGCCGGCCGCTCGAGGCGGGGCCGCTGGGACGCGACCGACTCTACCCGCTCGGCACGGACCCTTCCCGTCGCACGGGGGCGAGCCATTCCCGCGGACCGTCGGGAACGACATTGTTTTCCGCATCTCCGCTCCGCGTCGCCGAGCAGGTCAGACATTCCCTATGCTATTGACGAAGCGTTTATCGCTTTCCCTCTTCTTCTTACCCTTTGAGCGATTGTGAAGTGAATCCGTGGCACAGAAAGTCATTGTTGAGACCGTGGACGATCTCGACGGAACGGTTCTTACGGACGGATCCGGCGGGACCGTTTCCTTCTCCTTCCAGGGCCGGTCGTACGAGATCGATCTGTCCGAGGACAACCAGGAGCGGCTCGCCGAAGCGCTCGAGCCGTACATCGCGAAGGCTCGCCCCACCGGCCAGCGTCGGCCGCAGGCAGCACCGCGGAACGCACCGAGCGGCGCCGCGAACAGCGGCCGGCTGCAGGACATCCGCGAGTGGGCGCGCGCCAACGGCCACGAGGTCTCCGACCGCGGCCGCATCTCGAAGGTCATCCAGGAAGCGTACGAGCGCGCCAACTAGCGCATGCGCTCGATCCGTCTCTAGGAGATCTTCTCGATCGGCGCGACCTTGATCAGCAGGCGCTTGCGGCCGGCGGTGTCGAACTGCACCTCCGCGATGCGCTTGGCACCCTCGCCGGTCACCGCGTTCACGCGGCCGTCGCCGAAGTCGGTGTGCCGGATGCGGTCGCCGGCCGCCAGCTCCAGGCTGCCGTTGTCGCGCACCTGGCCGGTGACCTTGTTGGCCCACTCCGTCTTGACGCGTGGCCTGGCGTCGGCGTCGTCCGCACGGAATCCGCTTCCGTAGCCGTCACGCCGCGCATTCAGCGCGCGAGGCTGGAAGCCGCCGCGGCTCGTCGCCGTACCCGGCGACTGGCGCCAGTCGATGAGCTCTGCCGGGATCTCCTGCAGGTAGCGGCTCGGCATCGCCACGGAGACGTCGCCGAACTGCGCCCGCGTCATCGCGAGCGACAGGAACAGGCGCTTGCGTGCACGGGTGATGCCCACGTAGAAGAGCCGGCGCTCCTCCGCCGGCCCGCCCGGCTCGCCCGCGCTCATCCGGTGCGGCAGCAGGTCCTCCTCCACCCCGGTGAGGAACACGGCGTCGAACTCGAGCCCCTTCGCGGTGTGCAGCGTCATCAGTGAGACGCTGCCGCTGGAATCGTCGAGGTCGTCGGCCGCCGCCACGAGGGAGACCTCGGTGAGGAAGTCGAGGAGGGTGCCCTCCGGGTTGTTGCGCTGGAACTCCTTGGTGACAGCGACCAGCTCTTCGACGTTCTCGGCGCGCGCCTCGTCCTGCGGGTCGCGCGAGGCGCGCAGCGCGTTCAGCAGGCCGCCCTTCGAGATCAGGAGGCTCAGCACCTCCGGCACGCCATCGCCCGGCGCGGTCGCGGGGCGGGTGGACAGCGCCCAAGCCTCGTCGAGCAGCTCGGACAGCTCGGTGATCGACGCGGTCACCTTGGGGCCGAGGCCGAGCTCCGACGCGTGCCGCAGCGACTCGCGGAAGGTCATTCCCTCCCGCTCCGCATAGGCGGCGAGCTGCGTCTCCGTGGCGGGGCCGATGCCGCGCTTCGGGGTGTTGAGAATCCGCCGGACGGCGAGAGTGTCCGCGGGGTTGGCGACCGCGATGAGGTAGGCCATCGCGTCCTTGATCTCGGCGCGCTCGTAGAACTTGGTGCCGCCGACAATGCGATACGGCACCGCGGAGCGGATGAAGATCTCCTCGAGCGCACGCGTCTGCGAATTCGTCCGATAGAACACCGCGATGTCGTGATATGCGGTGCCCTCCTCGTGCAGCGCCTGGACCTCATCGGCGACGAACTGCGCCTCGTCGTGGCCGGAATACCCCGTGTAGCCGACGATCTTGTCGCCGTCGCCGACGCTGGTCCACAGCTTCTTGTCGACCCGGTCGAAATTGTTCGCGATGACCGCATTCGCAGCGCTCAGGATGTTTTGGGTGGACCGGTAGTTCTGCTCGAGCAGGATCACCTTCGCGCCGGAGAAGTCCCGCTCGAATTCGACGATGTTGCGGATGTCGGCGCCGCGGAACGCATAGATCGACTGGTCGGAGTCACCCACGACGGTGAGCGAGGCGGCGGGCGCGGACGCGATCATCGCTCCGTCGCCGTCGTTCGGCTCCTTCGTCAGCTCGCGGATCAGCGCGTACTGGGCATGATTGGTGTCCTGGTACTCGTCGACCAGGATGTGCCGGAAGCGCTTCTGGTATTGCGCGGCGACGTGCGGGAAGGCACGGAACAGGTAGACCGTCTGCCCGATCAGGTCGTCGAAGTCGAAGGCGTTGGCGCTCGAGAGGGCGCGGGTGTACTGCCGGAAGATCTCCGCGAACATGACCTCGTTCGGGTCGGAGAAGTTGGCCTGGCGGGCGAAGGTCTCCACGTCGATGAGCTCGTTCTTCAGCTTCGAGATGCGGGCCGCGGTGGAGGGCACCGTGAAGCCGAGCACGTCCGCCTCGAGGTCCTTGATGATGCGTTTGACCAGCGCGCGGGAGTCGCCGGAGTCGTAGATGGTGAAGTTCTTGCTGTAGCCGAAGTGCTCGGCCTCGCGGCGCAGGATGCGCACGCACGCGGAGTGGAAGGTGGAGATCCACATGCCGTCCGCGGCGCGGCCGACCAGCCGGTGCACGCGCTCGCGCATCTCGCTGGCGGCCTTGTTGGTGAACGTGATCGCGAGGATCTGGCTCGGCCACGCCTCCCGCGACTCCAGCAGGCCGGCGATCCGCCGCGTGAGGACGCTGGTCTTGCCCGAGCCGGCGCCGGCCACGATGAGGAGCGCCGGACCGCGGTACAGCACCGCCTCGCGCTGCTGCGGGTTCAGTCCATCGAGCAGCGGCGAGGAGGTGGGGGTGGCGATGCTCATCAGGGGAACGAGTCTAAGCGAGCCCCCCGACGCTCGGCCGGAGCCCGGCGACGGGCGCCGCAGGGCAGCACGCTGTGGGCGAACGGCCGGCCGTCCCGGGCTCCTATCAGCGCAAAACTCCTCCGCGTTGCCTAAAATGTAAGGACTGATCACTTCCCGGCCGGGAACCGCCCGGCCCCGGAGGATTCGAGGAGCAATGGCCACGTCCAATCCCGCATTCGCGAACAGTTCCGCCTTCACCGGGCGGGGCCGTGTCGCGGCCGCCACCCCGTCGGTCGACGAGCTCGACGCGCTCTACGCGCGCCCGTCGGCCACTCCGGACCAGACGGACCGGATGACCTACGAGGACACCATCGTCAAGACGATGTCCCTCTTCGCCGTGCTGCTGGTCGGCGCGGCGATCGGCTGGTTCATCCCGGCCCTCGCCATCGTCGGCATGATCGGCGGCCTGGTCCTCGGTCTCGTCAACTCGTTCAAGAAGCAGCCGTCGGTGGGTCTGATCGTCGCTTACGCGGCGTTCCAGGGACTCTTCGTCGGTGGCATCTCGGCGTTCTTCGAGTCGGTCCCCGCCTGGGGCGGCGTCGTCTTCCAGGCCATCCTCGCCACTCTCGTGACCGTCGGCGTCGTGCTGGCACTGTTCGCGAGCGGCAAGGTGCGCGCCTCCGCCAAGGCGACAAAAATTTTCCTCGTCGCGATCATCGGCTACTCGGTGTTCGGCCTCATCAACCTGGGCCTGATGCTGTTCAACGCTCCCGTCGCGGGCGGCGCGTTCGGCATCTACTCGCTGGAGGGGCCGTTCGGCATCCCGCTCGGCGTGATCATCGGCGCCTTCGCGGTGCTGCTGGCCTCGTATTCGCTGGTGCTCGACTTCGACTTCATCAAGCGCGGCGTCGAAGGCGGCCTGCCCAGCAAGTTCGGCTGGCAGGCCGGGTTCGGCCTGATGGTCACCATCGTCTGGCTGTACATCGAGTTCCTTCGCATCTTCGCCCTCACCCGCGAATAAAGCGTCTCCGCAGCGAAAAAGGGGCGGTCCTTCGGGGCCGCCCCTTTTCGTTTCCCGTTAGGGCCAGGAAATCACTCCCACTCGATCGTCCCCGGCGGCTTCGACGTGACATCGAGCACCACCCGGTTGACTCCCGCGACTTCGTTGGTGATCCGGTTGGACACCCGGGCGAGCACGTCGTAGGGGACCCGCGTCCAGTCGGCGGTCATGGCGTCTTCGCTGGAGACGGGCCGCAGCACGATGGGGTGCCCGTAGGTCCGGCCGTCGCCTTGGACGCCGACGGAGCGGACGTCGGCGAGCAGCACGACGGGACACTGCCAGATCTCGGCGTCCAGGCCGGCGGCGGTCAGCTCTTCGCGGACGATGGCGTCGGCCTCGCGGAGGAGGTCGAGGCGTTCGCGCGTCACCTCGCCGACGATGCGGATGCCCAGGCCGGGGCCGGGGAACGGCTGCCGCGCCACGATGACTTCGGGCAGCCCGAGTTCGCGGCCGATGGCGCGGACCTCGTCCTTGAACAGGGCGCGCAGCGGCTCGACGAGCTCGAAGGTGAGGTCGTCCGGCAGCCCGCCCACGTTGTGATGCGACTTGATGTTCGCGGTGCCGGTGCCGCCGCCCGACTCGACGACGTCGGGGTAGAGGGTGCCCTGCACCAGGTAGCGGATCTCGCCGCCGGCGTCCTTGGCTTCGAGCACGAGCGCGGCGGCCGCGTCCTCGAAGGTGCGGATGAATTCACGGCCGATGATCTTGCGCTTCTGCTCGGGGTCGGTCACCCCGGCGAGCCCATCGAGGAAGCGGTCCGCGGCATCGACGGTGACGAGGCGCACGCCGGTCGCGGCGACATAGTCCTCCTGCACCTGCCGGGCCTCGTCCTTGCGGAGGAGGCCATGGTCCACGAAGACGCAGGTGAGCTGGTCACCGACCGCGCGCTGCACGAGGGCCGCGGCAACGGCGGAGTCCACTCCCCCGGAGAGGCCGCAGATGACGCGGGCGTTGCCGATCTGGGTGCGGATCCGCTCCACCTGTTCAGCGATGACGCTGCCGCTGTTCCAGTCGCCGGGGAGGCCGGCTGCGCGGTGCAGGAAGTTCTCGATCACCGCCTGGCCGTGCGCCGAGTGCTTGACCTCGGGGTGCCACTGCACGCCGTACAGCTTCCGCTCGTCGCTCGCGAACGCGGCGACCGGGGTGGCGGCGCTGCTGGCGAGCACCCGGAAGCCGTCGGGCGCTTTCGAGACGGAGTCGCCGTGGCTCATCCATACGGTCTGATCGGCGGGGATCCCGTCGAGGAGGGAGCCGTGCTCGCTCACGGCCACGGCTGTGGAGCCGTACTCGCGCTTGCCGGTGTGCGCGACCTCCCCGCCGAGTTCCTGCGCCATCGCCTGGAAGCCATAGCAGATGCCCAGCACCGGGATGCCGAGGTCGAGGATGCCGGGGGCGAGCGCCGGGGCGCCCTCCTCGTACACGCTCGACGGGCCCCCGGACAGCACGATGCCGGCCGGGTTGCGGGCGGCGATCTCCGCGGCGGTCGTGGTGTGCGGGACGATCTCGGAGTAGACGTTGGCCTCGCGTACCCGCCGGGCGATGAGCTGGGCGTACTGGGCGCCGAAGTCGACGACCAGCACGGGGCGCGCATCGGTGACGGGGCCGGGCGGGACCGCGCCGGGCTCGACGTGGAGGCTGTCGCTCCGGCTGCCCTCGATGACCGGTGCGGCCGTGCTGGTTTCGGTGATGTCGCTAATGGGAGGCCTCCGTGGGAACGGTCCGGGCATCCGCTTCGCGCGCGTCGAGGTAGCCGCTGACCTCGCGCGTGATGCGGTGCTCGGTGAAGAAGGACAGCAGGGGCACGACGCCGCCTGCCGCGATGAGGAGGAAGCGCGTGATCGGCCAGCGCAGGTAGGTGATGAGCACGAAGTCCGCCACCAAGTAGGCGAGGTACGCGTAGCCGTGGGCGATCTGGATGGCGAGACTCAGGTTGAACGCGGTGTGGGTGTCGACGGGGATCAGCGCGATCGGGCCGTACGGGCCGCCGATCTCCGCCTCCAGTCCCAGCGGGTACTTGAGGATGATCTCGACGACGAGGATCAGCAGGAAGACGCCGGTGAGGTAGGCGAGCACCCGGTAGACGCCAAGGGTCCGGCGGATCCTGGAGAAGTCGGAGATCCGGGGAGCGGACGGCATGGCTCCCAGTCTAGTTATCGGGCGACGCGGCGTCCGGGGCGGCACTCATCGGGCGACCAGGCGTCCGGGGCGGCACTCATCGGGCGACCAAGCGTCCGGGGGGACCCACCTATCGGGCGATGGGCGCTTCCGGCGTCGTCGCGGTCGCCCGCGCCCCATCCTCCTCGGACTCCGCGGGGCCGTCCTGCTCCTTCTCCCAATCGTCACGGACCAGGCGGTACCAGATGTAGAGCGCCGCAGCCGAGAAGAGCACCCACTCGACGGCGTAGAAGAGGTTGAGGAAGTTGAGCTCCACCTCGGTCTGCGGGGCGGGGGAGGTGATGTCGGCGAGCGGTGCGGGAGCCTCGCCGAGCGTCAGGTAGCCGGTGTATGCGGGGATCGCGTCCTGCCATTGGTCGTTGACGAGCGCGGCGATCGACATCTCGGTCGGGTGCTTCCGGGCCTCGAGGGGCGGCGTCGGCGACTCGGACTGCAGGTAGCGTCCCGCGACCTCGTCGAGCGCCGGGCCGCCGGCGCTGTTCCACTCCCGGGCTGCCGCCACGGCCACCGCCTCCTCGGGCGTCCAGCCGGCCGCCACCGCCAGGGTCGCCGCGTCGCCGGTTCCCCAACGACCGATCACCCAGAACCCGTCGCGCCCCTCGTCGAACCGCTCGGCGAGGACGAGGAAGTCGCCCTCCACCCATGCGCCGTCGGCCCGCACCAGCTGGCCGACCGCCTGGTCGCCGACGGGCTCCTGGGGCGCCGCCACGTCCTGCAGCGTCAGCACCGTCTCCGTCGGTCGCTCCAGGATGTCGCCGTTCTGCACGGCGCGGCTCAGCTGCCACTGCCCCAGGAAGGCGAACGCGAACGCGACCCCGATGGACAGGATGAGCAGCCCGATCGACTTGGGGCGGGCGGCGACCGTGGCGAACGAGGGGGCTGTCACGGAGTGGGCACCGTCACGATGTCGGGGGCCTCCAGGCGCACGCGGTCGGCGGACTCGTCATCCGGCTGCAGCTGGCTCTCCCGCTCCGCCTGCACGCGGCGCAGGTAGGTCTGCACCTCCCGCTCGACGGTCACGGCGTCCCAGCCGAGCACCTCGCCCATCAGCCGGGCGGCGACCGGCGCCGCCGAGACACCGCGGTCCCACGCCTCGATCGAGATGCGGGTGCGGCGGGCGAGCACGTCCTCGAGGTGCAGCGCGCCCTCATGGCTCGCCGCGTAGACGACTTCCGCCTCGATGTAGTCGTCGGCGCCGGGCAGCGGCTCGCCCAGCTCCGGCCGGGCGCGGATGAGGTCGAGGATCTCGTCGGTCAGCACGCCGTAGCGGTTGAGGAGGTGCTCGATCCGCACGCGGTGCACCCCGAAGGCGCGGGCGATCTTGCTGCGCTTGTTCCACGCAGCCTGGTAGCCCTCCGCACCGAGTAGCGCGATGTCCTGCGTCGTCGAGGGCGGGATCCGGCCGTCGAGCGCCGCCGCCGCCTCGTCGATCGCGTCCTTCGCCATCACCCGATAGGTGGTCCACTTGCCGCCGGCGACCACGACGAGGCCGGGCACCGAGTGCGCGACGATGTGTTCGCGGGACAGTTTGCTGGTCTGGTCGCTCTCGCCGGCCAGCAGCGGGCGCAGGCCCGCGTAGACGCCCTCCACGTCCTCGCGCGTCAGCTTGACCGCGAGGATCTTGTTGACGTGGTCGAGCACATAGTCGATGTCGGCGGCGGTCGCGGCCGGGTGCGCCTTGTCCAGGTCCCAGTCGGTGTCGGTGGTGCCGATGATCCAGTGCCGGCCCCACGGGATGACGAAGAGCACGCTCTTCTCCGTGCGGAGGATGACGCCCATCTTCGATTGGAAGCGGTCGCGCGGCACCACCAGGTGGATGCCCTTCGAGGCGCGCACCTTGAACTGGCCGCGCTCCCCGACCATCGCCTGGGTCTCGTCCGTCCAGACGCCTGTCGCGTTGACCACCTGCTTCGCGCGGATGTCGAACCGCTCGCCGGTCTCCAAGTCGTGCGCCTTAGCGCCGACCACCCGCTCGCCCACCTTGAGGAAGCCCTCGATGCGGACGCGGTTCGCGACGTGGGCGCCGTAGAAGGAGGCCGTGCGGGCCAGGTTCGCCACGTAGCGGGCGTCGTCCACCTGGGCGTCGTAGTAGGTGAGCCCGCCGGTGAACGCGTCCCCCTTGAGGCTCGGGATGGCGCGCAGCATCTGCCTGCGGGTCAGATGGCGGTGGTGGGGCACGCCCGGCGGGCGGCCGCCCGACCAGCTGAACACGTCGTAGAGCGCCATGCCGGCGCCGATGTAGAAGCGCTCCCACACTCGGTGCGTGAGCGGGTAGAGGAACCGCACGGGCTTGACGATGTGCGGCGCGATGCGCTGCAGCAGCAGGCCGCGCTCGATCAGCGCCTCGCGGACCAGCCCGAAGTCCAGCTGCTCCAGGTAGCGGATGCCGCCGTGCACCAGCTTCGAGGACCGGCTCGACGTGCCTGAGGCCCAGTCGCGGGCCTCCACGAGGCCGACGCGCAGACCCCGCGTGACGGCGTCGAGAGCGGCACCGGTGCCGACGATGCCCCCGCCGATGACGAGGATGTCGAGCTCCTTCTCCTTCAGTGCGCGCACCGCTGCCGCGCGCTCCTCCGGACCGAGCTTCGCCGACAGCGAGACGCTGTTTCCCTGGGCCATGCTTCCTCCTGCCCTGGCTGATGTTGCTTGGTGGTGCGACGCCGGTGGGGCGGGTGCCTCGCCGGCCTACTGCGCGGGATACGGGGCCACGACGACCTCGACCCGCTGGAACTCCTTCAAGTCCGAATACCCCGTCGTGGCCATCGACCTCTTCAACGCACCGATCAGGTTCGCTGTTCCGTCGGCGACGGGGGTGGGGCCGAACAGGATCTGCTCGAGCGGCGCGACCTGGCCGACCGCGACGCGGTTGCCGCGCGGCAGCTCCGCGTGGTGCGCCTCCGGCCCCCAATGCCAGCCGCCGCCCGGCGCGTCCGTGGCGCGGGCGAGGGCGGTGCCGAGCATCACGGCATCGGCGCCGACCGCGATCGCCTTCACGATGTCGCCCGCGGTGCCGAGCCCACCGTCCGCGATCACGTGCACGTAACGTCCGCCGGACTCGTCGAGGTAGTCGCGGCGCGCGCCGGCCGCATCGGCCACCGCGGTGGCCATGGGCGCGTGAATGCCGAGCGCCGCCCGGGTGGTGGAGGCGGCGCCCCCGCCGAACCCGACGAGCACGCCGGCCGCGCCGGTGCGCATCAGGTGCAGCGCCGCCATGTAGGTGGAGGCGCCACCCACGATGACCGGGACGTCGAGCTCGTAGATGAACTCTTTGAGGTTCAGCGGGGTGCGCGACTTGGAGACGTGCTCCGCCGAGACGGTGGTGCCGCGGATGACGAACAGGTCGACGCCCGCCTCGAGCACCGTGCGGTAGTGCTCCTGGGTGCGCTGCGGGCTGAGCGCCCCGGCGACGGGGACGCCCGCCGCGCGGATCTCGGCGAGGCGCGAACTGATCAGCTCCGGGCGGATGGGCGCGGCGTAGATGCGCTGCATCGCCGCGGTCACCTCGCCGGGGTCGAGGGAGCGCAACTCCTCGAGCTTCCGCTCGACGTCGTCGTAGCGGGTCCAGAGGCCTTCGAGGTTGAGCACGCCGAGCCCGCCGAGCCGCCCGATCGCGATCGCCGTCTCCGGGGACGCGACGGAATCCATCGGCGCGGAGAGCACGGGGATATCGAACGCGAACGCGTCGATCGTCCACGTCGTCGAGACGTCCTCCGGGTCCCGGGTGCGCCGCGACGGCACGACCGCGATGTCGTCGAACGCGTACGCCCGCCGGGCCCGCTTGGCGCGCCCGATCTCGAACTCCATGCTCACCCCTCCAGCCTACCGACCCCTCCATGTCCCTTTCCCAGGTGAGCGCGGTAGTAACGACCTCGGCGCACCCGACAGAACTACCGCGCCGAGGTCGTTACTACCGCGGCGAGCGCCGGAGCCCACTCGAGCGAACGATGCTGTCGAGGCGAGCCGGGTCCATCACGTCTGCCCAAATCGCCCGGAAGAAGCCGGTCGACCGACGACGCAGCCGGTCCTCGCGCTGCTTCTCGAGCCACACGACCTGCGCCGGCGATTTCCCTTGCAGGTACTCGGGGCGCTCGTACTTCACGGCCCCGTCGAACTCGCCGATGACCCCGTAGTCGGGCCAGTAGAAGTCCACGCGCCCGATCAGGCCGCGTTCGTCGGAGATCGGCGCCTGGAGCACCGGCGGCGGGTATCCGAGCTCGTGGAGCCGGGCCCGGGTGATCGACTCCCCGAAGGACTCCGAGGCGGCAACCGAAAAGCCGACTGCCGTGAGCGCGCGACTGGCGTGGCGCCTCGGCCGAAGTCGGGCCAGCTCCGCCAGCAGCTCCTCGCGCGTAACCGGGCCCGGGTCGCGCGTCCTACGGGCGGCGTCGAGCACCCCGACCGCTGCGGGAAAATCCCACTCGAGAGCCTGCTGCACCGCCGTCGATGCCAGACCCGTGACGAGAAGCTCGCCCACCTCGTTGACGCGGACACCGGTGAGATCCATGACGCGACGACGGACGTCGCCGGAGGATCGCCCGCCGGCGCGATCGGCGACCGCCACGTGCACCTCGTCGGTCCACGGCGCGAGGCGTGGAAGATGCCACGCGGCGGCGGCTGAGGGGCCGCAGAAGACGATGTCCTTACCCGACACCGCTGCAACTGCATGCATCCGCACCAGCTGACGTTCGCGGCTGTCGAGTTCCGCCCACCGATCGGCCCGGCAATATGCGCCGCGGCGGATCCGCACCACCTCCCCGCGCGCCAGCGCCCGCTGCAGCGTCCGGTCGGACATCCCCGTGCGGGACAGATCATCCGAGAGCAGGAGGGTGGAGCCGGTGTCGAGGTCGGTCACCCGGGGAGTATCGATCACCGTGTCCGGTCGGCCGTCCACCAAACCCCGGAACGGCGCACTGCGTCGGAGATGCCCGCCATGGGGAGGAGACGTTCGGCGCTACCGAACGACCTCGGCGCGGTAGTTGTTTCAACCGCGCCGAGGTCGCTTCTACCGCGGCGAACCCGTACCAGGTCAGCGGCGGTAGTTGGGGGCCTCGACCACCATCTGGACGTCGTGCGGGTGGGACTCCTTGAGGCCCGCCGCCGTGATGCGGACGAAGCGCCCCTTCACCTTCAGCTCGTCGATGGTGCGGGCGCCGACGTAGAACATCGACGGGCGGAGGCCGCCGGTCAGCTGGTAGACGACGGACGCGAGGGGACCGCGGTAGGGCACCTGCCCTTCGATGCCCTCGGCGATGATCTGCTCGTCGCTCGGGACGTCGGCCTGGAAGTAGCGGTCGCGCGAATAGGACGTCTTCTTGCCCCGGGTCTGCAGCGCGCCGAGCGAGCCCATGCCGCGATAGTTCTTGAACTGCTTGCCGTTGATGAAGACGAGGTCGCCGGGGCTCTCGTCGGTGCCGGCGAGCAGCGAGCCGAGCATCACCGTGTCGGCACCCGCGACGATCGCCTTCGCGATGTCGCCGGAGTACTGCAGGCCGCCGTCCGCGATGACCGGGACGCCGCTCTCGCGCGCCGCCAGCGACGCCTCGTACACGGCGGTCACCTGCGGCACGCCGACCCCCGCGACGACGCGTGTGGTGCAGATCGAGCCCGGGCCGACGCCCACCTTGACGGCATCGACGCCCGCGTCGACGAGCGCCTGCGCGCCCGAGCGGGTGGCGACGTTGCCGCCGATGATGTCGATGTCGGCGAACGCCGGGTCCGACTTCAGTCGGCGCACGATCTCGAGCACGCCCGCGGAGTCGCCATTCGCGGTGTCCACGACGAGCACGTCGACCCCCGCGTCGCGCAGCGCGCCCGCGCGCTCCCACGCGTCGCCGAAGAAGCCGATGGCGGCGCCGACCCGCAGCCGACCCTCCGCGTCCTTCGTCGCGTACGGGTACTTCTCGCTCTTCTCGAAGTCCTTGACCGTGATGAGGCCTTTGAGTCGGCCGGCGGCGTCGACGAGCGGCAGCTTCTCGATTTTGTGCTGGGCGAGGATCGCGACCGCACCGTCCGGGTCGATTCCCTCCGGCGCGGTGATGAGGTTCTTGTGCGTCATCACGTCGCGGACGAGCGTGGTCGCCTTCTCGAAGGCGGAGACGAAGCGCATGTCCCGGTTGGTGATGATGCCGACGAGCTTCCCGTCGCCCTCGACGACGGGAAGGCCGGAGACCCGGAAGCGCCCGCATATCGCGTCGACCTCGGCGACCGTAGCGTCCGGCGTCGTGGTGACCGGGTTGGTGATCATGCCGGACTCGCTGCGCTTGACCTGGTCGACCTGGGCGGCCTGGTCGCCGATGGCGAGGTTGCGGTGCAGAATGCCGATGCCGCCCTGGCGGGCCATGGCGACGGCCATCCGCGACTCGGTCACGGTGTCCATGGCGGAGGACAGCAGCGGCGCCGCTACGCGGATGCGCCGGGTGAGGCGCGATGACGTGTCGGCCTCGCTCGGGATGACGTCGGTGTGGCCGGGTAGCAGCATCACATCGTCGTAGGTGAGTCCGACGAAGCCGAACGGGTCGTGTGATTCCATGAGTTCCCCCGCGGTTGAAAGCAGATGTCCGGAACGCGCCGCTGGATTCCTACCACGGTGAAGCCGGCTGGGCCGCCGCGTATTCCCAGAATAAGGTGGCGCGGGCGTATGCGGCGAAACACCGTGGACACATAGCCTTCAGTATTGTTGCGTTCGCATCAGAGACCCGCGCGGGCTCTCCGACACTCCGCCTGGAGGCCACGTGGCACTCGCCAAGCATTCGACGTTCCGCAGATCGGCGGGATTGGTCAGTCTGCTTCTGACGGCCCTCGTGGCGCTGCTCACCTTCCTCTCCGCGTCTCCCGCGTCCGCCGACGAGGCGAACATGGACGAGCCATTCCGCGTGAGCGGCAACGTGCAGAACAAGGGCGAGCCGCTCGAGGACGTCCTGATCACCGTGACCGGCCCCGGCGGCTACGAGGTCGAAGTCGAGACGGACGCCGAGGGCAAGTGGCGCGTTGGCGTCCCGGAGGAGGAGGAGTACGAGGTCACCCTCGACGAGTCCACGCTCCCCGACGGCGTCGCGGTGGTGGAGGGCTCCAATGTCCGCACCGTCGAGGTGGGCCCGGCGGGCCGCGTCTCCACCAACTTCTTCATCGGCGTAGGCGAGCGCAACGTCACCTCGTTCTTCGACCAGTTCGTGGAGCGACTGGCCACCGGCCTCAACTTCGGCCTGATGCTCGCGCTCGCCTCGATCGGCGCATCACTCGTCTTCGGCACGACGCGCCTGTCGAACTTCGCGCACGCCGAGATGGTGACCTTCGGCGCGGTGATGGCGTACTTCCTGTCGGTGGCGATCGCGCTGCCGATCTACCTCGCGATCCCGTTGGCTGTGCTGCTGAGCGGCGTCTTCGGCCTCGCGATGGACGCGGGCCTCTGGCGCCCACTCCGGCGCAAGGGCCTCGGCACCGTCCAGTTGATGATCGTCAGCATCGGCCTCAGCCTCGCGCTGCGCTACATCTTCCAGTTCTTCATCGGCGGCGGCACGGTGCAGCTGCCCGGCTCGAACTCGCCGCAGATTCCGCTTTTCGGTGCGGTCTCGCTGAGCGTCATCGACATCGTCAGCATGGCGATCAGCATCGTGGTGATCGCCGCCTTCGCGTTCTGGCTGCTGCGCACCCGGATCGGCAAGGCCACCCGCGCGATCAGCGACAACCCGTCGCTCGCGGCCGCGTCCGGCATCGACGTCGACCGTGTGGTGCGAATCGTGTGGATCATCGCGGCGGGACTCGCGGGTCTCGCCGGTGTGCTCTACGCCTACTACCGGCCCGGCATCAAGTGGGACATGGGCGCTCAGATCCTGCTGCTCGTGTTCGCCGCCATCACCCTCGGCGGGCTCGGCACCGCGTTCGGCGCACTGGTCGGCTCGCTGATCGTCGGCACCCTGGTGGAGATCTCCAGCCTCTGGATCCCCGCGGACCTCAAATACGTCGGCGCGCTCGTTCTGCTCATTCTGATCCTCCTGTTCCGACCACAGGGCATCCTCGGCCGGCGCGAGAGAATAGGTTAGGGGTCCGCACATGGACTGGGGACAGATCCTGTCGAACACCGCGTCGAGCCTCATCGGGCCGGCGACGATCGCCTATGCCCTCGCGGCGATCGGCCTCTCGGTGCACTTCGGCTACGCCGGCCTCATCAACATGGGCATCGCCGGGTTCATGGCGATCGGCGCATACGGCTACGCGATCTCGGCGCTCACCTTCGGGTTGCCGTGGTGGGCGGGCTTTCTGGTGGGCATCGGCGCGAGCATCGTCTTCGCGCTGATCCTCGGCATACCCACCCTGCGATTGCGGGGGGATTACCTGGCGATCGTGACCATCGCCGCCGCCGAGGTGCTCCGCCTGCTGTTCCTCACCGGCGAGTTCGACGACGTGACCGGCTCCGCCGATGGCCTGAGCGGCTACCACGCCAGCTTCCGCGCCGCGAACCCGATCCCGGACGGCACCTACGGCTTCGGCCCGTGGACGTACAACGCCAACGGCTGGTGGGTGCGGATCCTCGGCATCGCCATCGTGGCGATCGTCGCCCTCATCGTCTGGTCGCTGATGCGCAGCCCGTGGGGCCGGGTACTGAAGGGCATCCGCGAGGACGAGGATGCGGTGCGTGCGCTGGGCAAGAACGTGTTCGCCTACAAGCTCCAGGCGCTGATGCTCGGCGGCGTGTTCGGCGCGCTCGGCGGCATCGTCTACGCGCTGCCGTCGGCCGTGAACCCCGGCGTCTACGTGACCTCGCTCACCTTTTTCGTCTACACCGCACTGCTGCTCGGCGGCGCCGCCACGATCTTCGGGCCGATCCTCGGCTCGGTCATCTTCTGGGTGCTGCAGACGTTCCTCAGCAACGTGCTGCCCGCCCTGGCGACCTCCGGCATCCTCCCGGTCACCAGCACGCAGGCCAGCACCCTGCGCTTCGTCCTGGTGGGCGTGATCCTGATGCTCATCGTGATCTTCAGCCCACAGGGGATCCTGGGCAACAAAAAGGAGCTCACCTTTGTCAAGTGATGTCACGCCGAACGCTCCGCGGCCGAAGTCCACGGGGCTGCACTCTGGACCCATCCAGCCGGGTGTGGCGAAGGTCGACCCGATCATCGTCGCCGACGGCATCAAGCGCACGTTCGGCGGCCTGACCGCGGTGGACGTGGACCACCTCGAGGTGCCGCGCCACGCGATCACCGCGCTCATCGGCCCTAATGGCGCGGGCAAGACCACGCTGTTCAACCTGCTGACCGGCTTCGACAAGCCCGACGCCGGCACCTGGTCGTTCGACGGTCAGTCCCTCTCGGGCAAGCCGGCCTACCGGGTCGCCCGGATGGGCCAGGTCCGCACGTTCCAGCTGACCAAGGCGCTCGGTCTGCTCACCGTCCTCGAGAACATGAAACTCGGCGCGAAGGAGCAGACCGGCGAGAAGTTCTGGCTCAGCCTGTTCCCCGGCTTCTGGCGCCGTCAGGAGGCGGCCATCGAGGAGAAGGCGCGCGAGCTGCTCGTCAAGTTCAAGCTCGACGCCAAGGAGGCGGACTTCGCCGCCAGCCTCTCCGGCGGGCAACGCAAGCTCCTCGAGATGGCCCGGGCGCTGATGACCGACCCCACCCTCGTCATGCTCGACGAGCCGATGGCCGGCGTGAATCCGGCCCTCACGCAGTCGCTGCTGGACAAGATCCTCGATCTCAAGGACGAGGGCATGACGGTGCTGTTCGTCGAGCACGACATGGCCATGGTGCGGCACATCGCCGACTGGGTCGTGGTGATGGCGGAGGGCCGCATCGTGGCCGAGGGGCCGCCGGCCGATGTGATGCAGAACCCCGCCGTGATCGACGCGTACCTGGGCGCGCACCAGGAGCTCGACCTGGGCGTTGTGACAGGCCGGCACACAGCGGATGAGGTGGAGTGATGTCGATGACAGAGACCCCGGTCGGCACGGTCGTCGTCGACATCCAGAACATCACCGCCGGGTACCTGCCCGGGGTCAACATCCTCAACGGCTGCTCGCTGACCGCCCGCGAAGGCGAGCTCATCGGCATCATCGGCCCCAACGGCGCCGGCAAGTCGACGCTGCTCAAGTCAATCTTCGGCCAGGTGAAGATCCGCGACGGCCGCATCCTGCTGATGGGCGAGGACATCACCGGCCTCCGGGCGAACAAGCTGGTGGACCGCGGCGTCGGCATGGTGCCGCAGAACAACAACGTGTTCCCCAGCCTCACCATCGAGGAGAACCTCCAGATGGGGCTCTACCAGCGCCCTCGGGAGTACGACGAGCGCCTCCAGTTTGTGGTCGGTATCTTCGGCGAGCTGGGCAAGCGGCTCAAGCAGCGCGCGGGCTCCCTCTCGGGCGGCGAGCGGCAGATGGTCGCCATGGGCCGGGCGCTCATGATGCGACCGCACGTGCTGCTGCTCGACGAGCCGTCCGCCGGCCTCTCCCCCGCCCGCCAGGACGAGGCGTTCCTGCGGGTCTCCGAGATCAACCGGGCCGGCGTGACGACGATCATGGTCGAGCAAAACGCCCGCCGCTGCCTGCAGATCTGCGACCGCGCCTACGTCCTCGACCAGGGCAAGGACGCCTACACGGGCACCGGCCGCCAGCTCCTCAACGACCCCAAGGTCATCGGGCTGTATCTGGGCACGCTCGGCGCGTAGCACCCTCGCACTACGCGAGAACGGGCGGCTTCCCCTCGGGGTGGCCGCCCGTTCTCGCTACGGTGCCGCTCAACCGCCACTGAAGGCCGCCGGGGCGCCGGAGGAACAGGAAAGTGCCCCGACCTTGCGGCCGGGGCACTCCCTGTCGCTGAGGGTTTAGCCCTCGTAGGCGACGTAGTTGTTGTCTTCGCCGTACTGGTAGATGCCGATCGAGGCCTCGGTCGGGTCGCCGTTCTCGTCGAACGTGATCGGGCCGGAGATGCCGTCGTAGTCAGCCGTGCCGCCATCGAGGATGATGGCCGCGCAGTCGGCGAATGTGGTGCACTTCTCGCCGTCACCGGCGCCGCCGGAGACTTCCTGCAGCTTGCCGGCGATCTCCTCGCCGTCGATGGACCCCGCCGCGAGCGCCGCCAGCGCCAGCAGGTTGACCGCGTCGAAGGACTCGGCGGCGTAGCTGAAGTCGGTCAGCTCGCCATTGCCCTCCGTCGTCGCGTACTCCTGCAGCGCGTCGGTGAAGTCCGCGATCGTGTCGATGGTCAGACCCGGCAGGGTGCCCTTGGAACCGGTGATGGAGCCCGCGGGGACCTCATCGCCGAAGTTCTTCAGGTTGCCGTCCACGAAGTACAGCTTGTCGGCCGGGAACTGGCCGGCGAGGCTGGGCAGGATCGTGAAGACCTCGTCGAATGTGATCAGGACGATCGCGTCGGGGTCGGCCGCCAGGACCTCGCTGATCTGCGAGTCGAAGGAGGTGTCACCCACGTTGTAGGTGGGCTGCGCGACGACCTCGCCGCCGCCCTCCTCGAACGCCTCCTGCACGTACTTGGCGAGGCCGGTGCCGTAGGAGTCGTTCTGCACGATCATGCCGAGCGACTGGACGCCGTCCTCGGCGATCAGGTTGCCGAGCACGGCGCCCTGCAGCACGTCCGACGGAGCGGTGCGCCAGTAGAGCCCGTTGTCGTCGTAGGTGGTGAACGCGTCCGACGTGTTCGCCGGCGAGAACTGGATGACGCCTGCGCCGGTCACATCGTCGATGAACTGGAGCGAGGTGCTCGAGGACGCGGCGCCGATGATCGCGGAGACGTCCTCGCCCAGGAGGCGGGGGATCTCGGTCTCGTATGCCTTGTTGTCCGTGTCACCCGAGTCGCCGTACGTGACCTCTACGGTGAGTCCCGTGTCGGCGGTCGCCTCGTTGATGAGCTTGGTCGCGTAGCCGACGCCGGCTTCCTCGGGCGGGCCGAGGAAGGCGAGGCCACCGGTCTGCGGCAGGGCCGTGCCGATCTTGAGGGTCATGTCCTCTGCTGCGGGGGCCGGCTCGTTCGTCTCGGGGGCCTCGGCGGCCGGGGAGGCGCAGGCGCTCAGGAAGAGCGCACTGACACCCAGAACGGCGACGCCGTTCACCACGGTCTTGAGAGTCCGCGAGCGCGAGGCCTGGGCCTTCGCGAATACGCTCATGTTTCTCCTCGCATCGATGAAATGTGCTGGGGAACGGCGAATGACCGCCGCGTCTTCGCCTGACGCTATTCGTCAGGTGTTTCCGTCGTGTAAAACCCCACACAATCGTTATGAAGCGTGACGGGAGCGCTCACACGCCGGCGAAGCCCGGAACGGAGCCGGTCACTCCGGCGTAGGCGGGGTCGGCGCCGGCGGTGAGCACCGCGGCGCACTCGCCGAAGGTCGTGCACGGGAGAGGGCCCGACGCCATCCGCGGCGCGGTCCGCGCGATGGCGGCTCCCCCGTCGTCTGCCGCCGAGAGGGCGGCGAGTGCGGCGAGCACGGTTGCGTCATACGCCTCTGCGCCCGTGCGCACCACATCGAGGCCGGGGTCGGAGACGAGCAGGCGGGTCAGGAACTCCTCCGACGGGCGCCAGGCCGATTCCGGGTCCGCATGAGCCCGGGAGACGCCGACCAGCCAGCCGGCCGGCCCGCTGGCGGGCAGGTCCGCCGCCGTGACGGTCGGCGAGAGAAGCGCGACCGAGGCCGCCGCTGCCAGCGGCAGCAGGCGCGCGGCGAGTGCGGGGTCGGCGGGGCCGACGACGACGTCGGCACCGCGCGCCACCAGTTCCGCGAAGGAGGCCTCGCCGGTCGCCGTCGTGGCATCGCCCGAATCGCGCGCCGCCACCTGCACGGGCGCGCCGCGCACCCCGCCTGCCTCGTTGATCTCGCGGACGGCGAGCTCGATGCCCGCCAACTGCGCCGGGCCCTCGGTGAGATGGTCGCCGGTCATCGGCACGAGCGCGCCGATGCGCAGCACGCCGTCGCCCGGCGGCCCAGAGGGCGCGGGGGAAGCGGTGGGGGGAGGCTCCGGAGCCGCCTGAGCCGTGCTGCCGCAGCCGGCGAGTGCGAGGACCGCCAGCACGGCGGTGATGTTCGCGGCGATGCCCGCCCTCCGTCGACCCACGTCAGGACGCTAGCGCCGGCCGCCCGGCATGGCGGGACGCCGCTCCGCGTCAGATGGGCTCGGCCGGCTCGAGCGCCCTCTCGGTCCGGGCGGCGCGGTTCCGGCGCAGCGCATCGGTGGAGAGGATGGCGAGCGCCAGCCACACGAGCCCGAAGCCGATCCAGCGCTCGAGCGGCATCGGTTCACCCAGCACGGCCACGCCGATGATCAGCTGGGTGATCGGGGCCAGGTACTGCATGAAGCCGAGGAGGGTGAGCGGCAGCCGGCGGGCCGCGCCCGCGAAGAACAGCAGCGGCACCGCCGTGACGATGCCGGCGGCCGCGAGCAGCAGACTGACCGGTAGCGCCGAGCCGAAGGCGATGCCGGTGGTTCCGGCGAGCACGGCCACGGTGATCGCGGCTGGCACGGCGAGCCATGCGGTCTCCACCGTCAGTCCCGTCACCGCGTCGACGGTGCCGCCGAGGCGGTTCTTGAGGAGCCCGTAGAGGCCGAAAGAGAACGCGAGGGCGAGCGCGATCCACGGCACCGACCCGTAGCCGACGGCGAGCACCACGATCGCGACGAGGCTCACGCCGATCGACGCCCACTGCATCGGGCGCAGTCGCTCGCGGAGCACCAGGACGCCGAGGAAGATCGTCACCACCGGGTTGATGAAGTAGCCGAGCGCGGCTTCGACCACGTGACCGCTGAACGCGGCGAGCACGTAGACCAGCCAGTTGACGGCGATGAGCACGGAGGCGAGCGCCGTCAGCAGCGCCGTCCGCGGGGACCGGAAGACCGGCGGCACCGAGCGCCAGGAGCGCGTCATCGTGAGGAGGATCGCGCAGAACACCAGCGAGAAGAGGACCCGCCAGGCAACGATCTCGACCGGCCCCGCGGGGGCCAGCACCAGGAAGTAGAGCGGCAGCACACCCCACAGCGCGTACGCACCGAGCGCGTAGAGCAGGCCCAGCCCGGTGGCCGCCTCCGCGTCGCTTCGGGGAGAAGGTGAACGCGACGCCATGACCTGCCCAGTCTAGGCGGGGGGACGGATAAGGGCCCGGACGCCGAAGCGTCCGAGCCCTTATCGGCGGGGATGCGGGTTCAGCGCACCACGACCGCGAGCACGTCGCGGGCCGACAGCACGAGGTACTCCTCGCCGCCGTACTTCACCTCGGTGCCGCCGTACTTGGAGTAAAGGACACGGTCGCCCACGGAGACGTCGAGCGGAACGCGGTTGCCGTTGTCGTCGATGCGACCGGGGCCCACGGCGACGACCTCGCCCTCCTGCGGCTTCTCCTTGGCGGTGTCCGGGATCACGAGACCGGAGGCGGTGGTCTGCTCTGCCTCGACCTGTTGGATGACGATGCGATCCTCGAGCGGCTTGATGGAAACCGACACGGTTGACCTCTTCTTTCTGAGACTACGACGGAGTTAGCACACACAGCATCGGAGTGCTAAAGCGAGTCTAGGGGGCGCCCTGGCACTCCTGCAATGCGAGTGCCAGCGCGGGTGGGCATGCCTCGCGGTATGCCGCTAGCGTGGGGCGGTGGACGATTCCGGAGTCCTCGCGCTCCTCTCCGCCGAGGGCCTCCGCCTGCTGGACGAGGTTCCGGCCTACCGATCCGGCGCCGACGTGCTCCGGGTGTCCGGCAACCTGCGCAAGGCGGGCCACCCGCCGGACCTCATCGCCGCCGTCCTCACCCAGGCCCGCCTGCGCGAGCGCGCGCGGACCAAGTTCGGCGAGTTCGCGAGCCGGATGCTGTTCACGGCGACCGGTCTCGAGCAGTCGACCCGGCTCTCGGTCGCGGCGCTGCACGCCGGCCGCTATCTGCGGGCGGGGGTCGAGCGGGTGGCCGACCTCGGCTGCGGGATCGGCGGTGACGCCATGGCCCTCGCCGCTCTGCAGCTCGAGGTCCGCGCGGTCGAGCGCGACCCGGTGACGGCCGCGGTCGCGGCCTACAACCTCGCTCCGTTCCCGTCGGCGACCGTGGAGGCGGCCGACGCCGAGGCGGTCGCGCTCGGTCCCGGGGAGGCGGCGTTCGTGGACCCGGCCCGCCGCGAGGACGGCCGCCGGGTGGGAGCCGACGCGTGGTCCCCGTCGCTGGAGTTCTGCTTCCGCCTGGCGGCGGAGCGGCCGACGGGCCTCAAGCTCGGCCCGGCGTTCGACCGGGCGCGCATCCCCACGGATGTCGAAGCGCAGTGGGTGACGGCGGGCGGCGAGACGATCGAGCTGCTGCTCTGGTCCGGGCCGCTCGCCCGGGACGGAGTGCGGCGCAGCGCCCTTGTGCTCGGACCCGACGGATCGCCGCGCGAGCTGCTCGGCGTCGGCGACAGCCCCGATGCGGAGGTCCGCCCGCTCGGCCGGTTCGTGCATGAGCCGGCGGGAGCCGCGATCCGTGCCCGGCTCCTCGGCGACCTCGCGCGCGCGACGGGCACCGGCATGCTGAGCACCGGGATCGCCTACCTCACGGGGGACGAGCCCGTCGACTCGCCGTTCCTCGCGAGCTTCGAGGTGGACGAGGCGCTGCCGTTCGACGAGAAGCGGGTGGCGCGGGCCTTGCGGGAGCGGGGCGTGGGGCGACTCGAGATCAAGAAGCGCGGGGTGGACATCGACCCCGCCCTCCTGCGCCCCCGACTGAAGCTGCGGGGGAACGCGGAGGCGACGCTGATCGTCACCCCCGTCGACGGCCGCCGGACGGCGATCCTCGCCCGCCGGGTGCCGACGGCCTGACGGATCGCCTCAGGGCAGCGTGACGGCCGGCGCGACCACCGCGAAGTACAGCGCCCACGCCGCGAACCCGACGACGAGGCCGAGGTAGCCGATGACGAGCGCGGCGACCGCGATGCCGTGCCCGCCCACCTCGTACACGCGCACGCGGGCCAGCGCGATGTGGCCGAGCACCACGGCCACCGGGAACAGGGCGAGGAGCGCGGTGACGAGGGCTCCGATCGCATAGCGGTCCGGCGGCAACCGGGGATTCCGCGGGCGGCGCGGGGCCGCCTCATCCGCTGTGGGGCCCGGCTGGTCCGCGGCAAGCGCGGACGCGGGCACGGGCACGGGCACGGGCGCCGAGTCGAACTCGGGGGCGGGCGCGGAGGCCAAGTCGAGCGGCACTGCCGGCGCCGGAACGTCCAGCGGGTCGGTGTCCCCCTGCGGCCGGGAGGGGTCGCTCACGCGATGCCCGCGACGAGGGGCAGGAACGCGAACGGCAGGACCATGGCCAGGGCGGCGAACAGCCCGACCAGGAGGACGAAGCCGACGCCGACGTAGCCGAGCACCAGGCCGGTGATCGCGAGCGGACGGCCGTCGGGCTCACGGCGAAGGGCGACGTGGCCGAGGACGATCGCGGCGAGAGGCGCCGCCCCGAACGTGCCGCCGAGGACGAGGCCGACGATGCCGAGCAGGAGCGCAACGATGCTCAGCGTGCGCGCAGGCTCCACCGCCGGGCTGGGCGCCGGAACGATCTCCTGCTGGGTCATGGATCTCTCCTCATTCCCACTGCCCGTCCACGCTATCCCGGACAGCACGATGCCCGGCGCTGCGCGAAGCGCCGGGCATCGTGTCGACGAGCGTTACGGCGACGTGCTGTACGTCCCCGCGGTGGCGAACAGTAGGATCCAGCCGATCAGCGAGATGACCGCGATCGCGAGGCCCACGAAGCCGAGGATGATGCCGGTCAGCCACAGGCCCTTCGGCGCGAACGGCTCGCGCTTCTTGCCGAGGAAACCGAGAACCACGGCCGCGGCCGGGATGACCAGCTGCATGATGGAGCCGACGATCGGGATGAACACCACGAAGAACCCGACGACGCCGATGATGCCGGCGACGAGCGAGATGATGCTCAGGATCGGCGACTTCGTCTCCGACGCCGGAGCTCCGGTGTACGGCGCGTACTGCGGGGTGGCCCCCGGGACCGGCTGCGCTGCAGGCTGCGCCGCGTACGGCGGCTCCTGCGGCGGGACGGGGGGCGGAGTCTGGTCGCTCATGCGAGGCGTCCGATCAGTAGGTGTTGAGCGCGCCGGAGGACGCGAGCGAGGCCGCGAACGCGATCCACGCGATGACGGCGATGATGCCGACCACGAGGCCGATGTAGCCGATGATCAGGCCGGCAAGGGCGAGGCCGCGGCCCTTCTCGCCGGTCTTCTTGATCTGGCTGAGCGCGATGTGGCCGCAGATGATGCCGGCGAGGGAGATGAAGAACGACGACACCAGCGCGACGATTGCGAGGACGTTGGTCCGCTCGCTTGCGGGAGCGGTGCCGTACTGGGGTGCGGAGGGGGCGGGCTGGCTCATTCGAGTCACTCCTGATTTCGGTGATTCACAGCAACACCGAAGGTTCGGTGAGCGTTGCCATCGTCCCAGTGCCCTCTCGGCGAGTCAATCACCGGCGGGCCCGTGTCGCTCCGCGCTATCGGACGAGGACTTCGGTGACCGGAAGCGTGGAGTCGGCCCCGAAGCCGAGCCCGGACGGCGGCCGGCCGGCGGCGACGAGCTGGGCGCCGACCGACGCGATCATGGCGCCGTTGTCGGTGCAGAGCGACAGCGGCGGGATCCGCAGGGCGACGCCGGCCGCGGCGCAGCGCTCCTCCGCGAGCAGGCGGACGCGCGCATTGGCGACCACACCGCCGCCGAGGAGCAGCCGCGGCACCCCGCGGTCGACGCAGGCGGCGATCGCCTTGCCGAGCAGCACGTCGGCGACCGCCTCGCGGAACGACGCGGCGACGTCCGCGACGGGCACGGTCTCCCCCGCGGCGACCCGCTGCTCCACCCACCGGGCGACGGCGGTCTTCAGCCCGGAGAAGGAGAAATCGTAGCGATGCCGGTCGAGGTCCCGAGTCTGGGTGAGCCCGCGCGGGAAGCGAATCGCCGCCGGGTCGCCGGCCGCGGCGGCCCGGTCGATCTGGGGGCCGCCCGGGTATGGCAGGCCGAGGACGCGCGCGACCTTGTCGAACGCCTCCCCCGCGGCGTCGTCGATCGTCTCGCCGAGCAGCTCGACATCCTCGATCACGTCGCGGACGAGGAGCAAGGACGTGTGGCCACCGGAGACCAGGAGCGCGACGGTCGGCTCGTCGAGCGGAGCGGACGGCTCCTCGCCCGATGGCCGCAGCAGGTCGGCGCCCACGTGACCGACCAGGTGGTTGACGCCGTAGAGCGGGCGCTCGGCGGCGAGCGCGAGCCCCTTCGCCGCGCCGATGCCCACCATCAGCGCGCCCGCGAGCCCGGGTCCCGCGGTGACGGCGACGGCATCGAGGTCGCGAACGGCGATCCCGGCCTCGTCGAGCGCCTGGCGGAGCACCGGTTCGATCGACTCGAGGTGTGCGCGGGCCGCGACCTCGGGCACCACGCCGCCGTAGCGCGCGTGCTCATCCATGGAAGACGCGACCACATTGGCGAGCAGTTCCCGGCCGCGGACGATACCGACGCCGGTTTCGTCGCACGAGGTTTCGATGCCGAGCACGAGGGGGGCGGTCATGCGCGCTCCTCCGCCCGCCGCGCGGGGGTGACCCGACGCATGGTGAGCGCGTCGACGCCGCCGCGGTAGTAGCGGCGCCGGAGACCTACGTCCTCGAAGCCAAGCGACCGGTAGAGCGACTGGGCGGCCGGATTGTCAGCGCGCACCTCGAGGAACAGGGCGGTGACGCCGCGCCGCTCGGCCTCGTCGAGGAGCGCGCTGACGAGCGCACGGCCCAGTCCGCGACCGCGCAGCTCCTCCGCGAGCGCCACGGTCTGGATGTCGCCGTCCGGCGGCGACGCGAGCAGGCCGGCGTAGCCGAGCACCGGCCGATGCCGCCGCTCCGGGACCAGCACGAGGTAGCACGCGTGCGGGTTCGCGAGCTCCCGCTCGAAGCTCCCCCGGGACCAGGCGTCCTCGGGGAAGATGGCGTTCTCGAGCGCCACCAGCTCGTCGACGTCGGCCGCCTCCGCGAGGCGGAGCACCTCGGTCACCAGGCCACCCGCTTCGGGGCAGAGAGCGTGACGTCGGGGCTGCGCAGGTACAGCGGATCGAGCGGGGCCGCGGGCAGTCCCGCTGCCCGGCGGCGGACGGCCAGGATGCCGATCGCGCCCGGAGAGACGACGCCGTCCTCGAGGCGGGGCGCGTCCCGCGGAACCTCGTCGGGCTTCGCGAGCGACGGTCCCGCCGTGCGCACCGGAAGCCCGGACGCGTCGAGCCCCGAGTAGCGGCTCCAGTAGCGCTCGCGGCGGCGCGCATCGGTGACCACGATCCGGTGGGCCGCTCCCCCGGGCGGCGGGGACGATGCCGCGGTCGGGGATGCGGAGCCCGACAGCGCGAGGGCGTCGTGGCTGACGATGCCCTCCACCGGCACGCCGGCCGCGAGGGCGAACGCCCGTGCCGCCGCCATGCCCACGCGCAGCCCGGTGAACGGACCGGGGCCGACGCCCACCGCGACCGCGGTGACGTCCGCCGCCGTGGCGCCGGCGTCGGCGAGGACGCCGGCAATCAGCTCGCCGACCACCTCGGCGTGACGCAGCGTGTCCGTCTCGATCCGCTCGGCGAGCAGCGTGCCGTCGTCGGCGAGGAGCGCGGCGCCGGTGCCGGCGGAGCTGTCGAGGGCGAGGAGCACCCGACCAGCCTACGAGGCCTCAGACGGGCGTCCCCGCCGCCCAGCGCGGTCCGGAGCCCTCGACGCGCACCCGGCGCGGCTCCGCCTCGGGGTCGCCGCCCGCCTCGGTGGGGCGCTCGATGGTGAGCGCGAGCAGGGAGTCCACCTCCAGGAGCCCCTCCCCCCACTCGGCGACGACGACGCTGCGCTCGAGGTCGATGTCGAGGTCGTCGAGTTCCAGTGCGGAGCCGAGCCGGTAGGCATCGACGTGGACGAGCGGCGGACCGCCGACCGTGGAGGGATGGGTGCGGGCGAGCACGAAGGTCGGACTGGTGACCGGTCCGCGCACCTGCAGGCCCTCGCCGATGCCGCGGGTGAGGGTGGTCTTGCCTGCGCCGAGCGGGCCGGTGAGCACCACGACGTCCCCCGCTCGCAGCGCGGCACCGAGCCGGACGCCGAGCGCGTGCATCTCCTCCGGCGTCGCGACCTCGAGGACGCTCACTCGTAGGTCCGCTCGACGCGCGGGCCGATGCGCGTCACGATCTCGTAGTTGATGGTGTCCGCCCAGTCCGCCCAGTCGTCGGCGCCGGGCGCCCCGGTCGCCGGGTCGCCGAAGAGGACCGCCTCGTCGCCCACCGCGACGTCGCCATCGACCTCGACGATGAGCTGGTCCATCGCAATCCTGCCGCGCACGGGCCGCCGCACGCCGCCGATGGCGACCTCGGCCCGGCCGGAGGCGGCACGCGGCACCCCGTCGGCGTAGCCGAGCGGCACGAGCGCGAGGCGGGTGGCCTCCGCGGCGCGCCAGGTGTGGTCGTAGGAGACCCCGGTGCCCGCCGGAACGGTCCGCACCGCGGCGACGCGGCTGCGCAGCGTCATGGCGGGCCGGAGCCCGGCCGGTCCCCCCTCCCGCCCGAACGGCGACAGCCCGTACATGCCGATGCCGAGGCGGACCAGGTCGAAGCGGGCGTCCGGGCGCCCGATGGCGCCGGCCGTGCTCGCGAGGTGCCGCAGCTCGAGGGTCAGGCCGGCGGCGTCGGCAGCGGCGAGCGCGTCCCGGAATGCGGCGAGCGCCGCGGCGTCGGCCTCCGCGGAGGCATTCGAGAGGTGGGACAGCAGCCCGCGCACCCGCAGCAGCCCGGCGCGCTCGAGCGACGCCGCCCGCTCGAACGCCGCCGCCCACTCGTCCGGGGCGAGTCCGTTGCGGCTGAGCCCCGAGTCCACCTTCAGCTGTACGGCGGGCAGGCCATCGGCGTCCGTGGCCGCCACTGCCTCCAGCTGGGCGATCGTCGAGACGCCGATGTCGACGCCCGCGTCGATCGCCGTCCGGAAGTCGGCGTCGGGGTCGTGCAGCCAGGCGAGGATCGGCGCCCGGATGCCGGCGTCCCGCAGCGGCAGCGCCTCGGCGACGTCGGCCACCCCCAGCCAGTCGGCACCGCCCTCGAGCGCTGCGCGTGCGGTGGGGACGGCGCCGTGCCCGTAGCCGTCCGCCTTGACGACCGCCATGGCGTGCTCGGTGCCGGCGAGCGCGCGCAGGTGGGCGACATTCGCGGCGATCGCGTCCACGTCGACGACCGCCTCGCGCAGCGGTGAGCCGGTCACGACCGCGCCTCCGCGATCACGAACGCGGTCGCGATGCCACCGTCGTGCGAGAGGGAGAGGTGCAGGTCGGTGATGCCGCGGCGTTCCAGCTGCTGGGCGGTCGCGCCCGTGACGAGGAGCGACGGGTTGCGGTGCTCGTCCGCGCCGACGCTCATGTCCTGCCAGCGGAAGCCGGTGGAGTCGCCCACCGCCTTGATGAGCGCCTCCTTGGCCGCGAACCGCGCGGCGAGCGACGCGGGCGGCCGGTCGCGCTCGGCGACGGTGAACAGCCGCTCGACCAGCCGAGGGGTGCGGGCGATCGCGCGCTCGAAGCGCGGAATGTCGACCACGTCGACGCCGATCCCCACGATCACCGCGGCACCCGCGTTCCTCGACCGCGCTCAGTCACCCGTGCTCACTCGACGGTGACGGACTTCGCCAGGTTGCGCGGCTGGTCCACGTCGAGGCCCTTCGCCGCCGCCAGCTCCATGGCGAAGATCTGCAGCGGCACCACGGCGAGCAGCGGCTCGAACAGCGGCGAGGCCAGCGGTATGCGGATGACGTCGTCGGCGACGGGCAGCACCGCGACATCGCCCTGCTCGGCGATGGCGATCACATGGGCGCCGCGCGCCCGGATCTCCTGGATGTTCGACACCACCTTCGGATGCAGCGACGAGGCGTCCCGCGGGCTCGGCACGACGACAAACACGCGCTGGCCGGGCTCGATCAGGGCGATCGGGCCGTGCTTCAGTTCACCGGCGGCGAACCCCTCCGCGTGGATGTACGCGAGCTCCTTGAGCTTCAGCGCGCCCTCGAGGGCGATCGGGTAACCCACGTGACGGCCGAGGAACAGCACCGAGCGGGTGTCGGACATGCCGCGGGCCAGCTCGCGGATGCCGGCGCCGGTCCCCAGGACCGTCGCGATCTTGTCCGGCACCGCCGAGAGCTCGGCGAGGTTCGCGCGCATCGCCGCCGCCGGCAGGGTGCCGCGCAGCTCGGCGAGGCGGAGCGCGAGAAGGTAGAGGGCGGTCACCTGGGCGACGAACGCCTTGGTGCTCGCCACCGCGACCTCGGGCCCGGCGTGGGTGTAGAGCGCCGCGTCGGACTCGCGCGGGATGGTCGCCCCCTGCGTGTTGCAGATCGACAGGGTCGTCGCGCCGCTCTCCCGCGCATACTTGACCGCCATCAGGGTGTCCATGGTCTCGCCCGACTGGCTGATCGAGACGATCAGCGTCTTCGGGCCGATCACCGGGTCGCGGTAGCGGAACTCGTGCGAAAGCTCCACCTCGACCGGGATGCCCGCCCACTTCTCGATCGCGTACTTGCCGAGCATGCCGGCGTACGCGGCGGTGCCGCAGGCGAGGATGATGATCCGGTCCGCGCCCGCGATGTCGTCCGCGATCCCTTCCAGCTCGGGCAGGGTGACGCCCTCGTCGCCCAGCCGGGTGAGCAGTGTGTTGGCGACGGCCGCCGGCTCCTCGCTGATCTCCTTCGCCATGAAGCTCGACCAGCCGCCCTTGTCGGCGGCGGACGCGTCCCACGCGATGTCGAACGGCTCCGACTCCACCGGCTGGCCGGCGAAGTCGACGACCTCGATGCCGTCGGGGCGGATGGTGACGATCTGGTCCTGGCCGATCGCGACGGCCCGTCGGGTGTGCTCGACGAAGGCGGCGACGTCCGAGCCGAGGAAATTCTCGCCCTCGCCGAGGCCGATCACGAGCGGCGAGTTGCGGCGGGCGCCGACGACGATGCCGGGCTGGTCCTCGTGGATCGCGAGCAGCGTGAACGCACCCGTCAGGCGGCCCACCACCTTGCGGAACGCGGCGGTCAGGTCGCCGGTGGCGCGGTACTCGCGGCCGAGGAGCAGGGCGGCTACCTCGGTGTCGGTCTCGCTCGAGAAGGTCACCCCTTCGGCGAGCAGCTCATCCTTCAGCTCAGCGAAGTTCTCGATGATGCCGTTGTGGATGACGGCCAGCTTGCCGTCGTCGCCGAGATGCGGGTGAGCGTTCGCGTCGGTCGGCCCGCCGTGCGTCGCCCAGCGGGTGTGGCCGATCCCGGTCACCCCGTCCGCGATCGGGTGGGCGGCCAGATCCTGGGTGAGCACGCCGAGCTTGCCCGCCCGCTTGTGCGTGGACAGCCGGCCCTCCGCGTCGATGACGGCGACGCCCGCGGAGTCGTAGCCGCGGTACTCGAGGCGCCGCAGACCGCCCATCAGGACGCCCAGGCTGGGACGGCTGCCGACGTACCCGACGATTCCACACATGACAGCCAGTCTACGAGGGCCCGCCGGGGGCGGTTCCGGCGGGCGGGGGGCGGGGGGCGCGACACTACGCTGTATCGGATGACCGATCCGTCCGGGGCCACCCCCTTCCTGGAGATCGACCGGTCCCGGTGGGCGGAACTCGCCCCCACAGCGGCCCTGCCCCTCGGCGAACCGGACCTGGTGCGCCTGCGCGGCGTCGGGGAGCCGCTCGACTCCCGCGAGGTGGCGGACGTCTACGTGCCGCTCAGCCGGCTGCTGAACCTCTACGCGACGAGTGCGGGTACCCTGCAGCGGCAGACGAGCGCCTTCCTCGGTGAGGACGAGTCGAAGGTGCCGTTCGTCATCGGGATCGCCGGGTCGGTGGCCGTCGGCAAGTCGACCGTGGCGCGCCTGCTGCGCGAGCTGCTTTCGCGCTGGCCGGGGACCCCCCGGGTGGAGCTCGTCACCACGGACGGCTTCCTGCTGCCGAACGCGGAGCTCGACCGGCGGGGCCTGCTGCACCGCAAGGGCTTCCCCGAGTCCTATGACCGCCGGGCGCTGCTGCGCTTCCTCAGCCGGGTGAAGAGCGGTGTCGAGGAGGTGCGGGCGCCGTTCTACTCGCACCTGTCGTACGACATCGTGCCCACCGCGGAGATCGTGGTGCGCCGGCCCGACGTGCTGATCGTCGAAGGCCTCAACGTGCTGCAGCCGCCCCAGCGCGGCGCGACCCTCGCGGTGAGCGACCTCTTCGACGTCGGGCTCTACGTGGACGCCCGGACCGCGGACATCGCCGGCTGGTACGAGGAGCGCTTCCTCCGCCTGCAACGGGGAGCGTTCGCCGACCCGAAGTCGTACTTCCACCGCTACGCCGCGTTGAGCGAGCCGGAGGCACGGGCGAAGGCGCGGGACATCTGGAGCACCATCAACGAGCCGAATCTGGTGCAGAACGTGCTGCCGACGCGTTCGCGGGCGACACTGGTGCTCCGGAAAGCAGCGGATCACAGCGTGCGGAGCGTGCTGCTGCGGAAGCTCTGACGGCTCCGCCCGACGCGGCAGGCACGCGATGCCGGTGCATCGACGCATGCGCCGCGCCGTCGCTCCTCCACTGCTGGCCTGGCGGCTCGCCGGCCGGACCGGCTGCGCCGCGGGCGCCCCCGCGACGCCCTCGCCTCCTGCATTGGAAGACGTGAGCGTGGTCGTCCTGCAAACCGCACCGACCTCGCGGTCGGCCGGATGCAGCTGCGGGTGGTGAACGACTCCGCCGACCCGCTGACGGTGCAGTCGGCGGTCTACACCGATCCCCGCTTCGCGGAGGCCGCTCGCTGGGCGGCGACAGCACGGTTCCGGCCGGCGCTGCCCGCGACCTGCCGGTGACCATCCCGGCGGCGGCCTGCGGCGACCCTGCCGGCGACAGCGGCACCGTCCAGCTGCGTTACACGCTTTCCGGCGGCGAGGCGGCCAGCTGCACGGTGGCACCGAGCGACCCGTTCGACATGGTCGCCCGGTGACGGGCGCGGGATGCGCGGCACCAGCCGTGCGGTACTCCGCCGAGATCAGCCTCACCGACGACATCGCGTTCGAGGGCACCGGACCCGACGAGGTGGCGATCCCGACCGTGCGCGTGAGGCGACGGGGCGAGCGCCGTGACGATCGACGAGGTGCAGGGCACGGTGCTCGCTGCAGCCGGACGACGGCACCATCGCGTGGGCGGTCGCGGGCACGACGGAGCGGGCGCCACCCGCTCGTTCGCGCTGCGGACGTGGCGCGTCGGGACCGGTGCCGAGTCGGCGCAGGCACGGCTGGCGCTCGCCGCGTCGACGGAGCTGCGAGCGCAGCTGTACGCGTTCGTGGGGCGCAGCTGCGGCTGGGGCGCGCCGGCTGAGGAACCCTAGACGGCCAGCCGGTCGCGGACCACGTCCGCTAGCCCGTTGGCGATGTCGTCGGCCGTCGACTGGTCCGCCGCCTCGACCATGACCCGCACCATCGGCTCGGTGCCGGACGGGCGCAGCAGCACCCGGCCCGTCTCGCCGAGGCGCTCCTCGGCGCGCACCACGGCCGCCGAGATCTCGGTGTCCGCCGCGAGGCGCTCCCGGTCGACCCCGGTCACGTTGACGAGCACCTGCGGCAGGAGGGTCACGATGCTCGCGAGCTCCGCGAGGGTGCGCCCGGTGCGGGCCATCTCGGCGGCCAGGTGCAGGCCGGTGAGCAGTCCGTCGCCGGTGGTCGCGTGCGCCGACATGATGACGTGACCCGACTGCTCGCCGCCGAGCGACAGGCCGCGGGCGCCGAGCTCCTCCAGCACGTACCGGTCGCCGACCTTGGTCTGCACGACCTCGATGCCATGCTCGCGCATCGCGATCCGCAGGCCCAGGTTGCTCATCACCGTGGTCACGAGGGTGTCGTCCCGGAGCACGCCGCGCTCCTTCATGCCGACCGCGAGAATCGCCATGATCTCATCACCGCCGACGGTGTTGCCGTCCGCATCGATCGCGAGGCACCGGTCGGCGTCGCCGTCGTGGGCGATGCCGAGATCGGCGCCGGCGGCGCGCACGGCGTGGGCCAGCGGGCCGAGGTGGGTCGAGCCGACGCCGTCGTTGATGTTCATGCCGTCCGGGTCGTTGACGATGACCGTGACCCGCGCGCCGGCGTCGGCGAACACCTCGGGACTCACTCCCGCAGCCGCGCCGTTGGCGCAGTCGAGGACGACGTGCAGCCCGGTCAGCCGGGCGGGCAGCGTAGAGAGCAGGTGGATGACGTAGCGGTCCTCGGCGTCGGCGAAGCGGCGGATGCGGCCGACGCCCGCGCCGGTCGGCGCCAGCTTGCCGTCGCCGAGCGCGGCCTCGATCCGGTCCTCCACCTCGTCCGGCAGCTTGACGCCCCCGCGGGCGAAGATCTTGATGCCGTTGTCCGGCGCCGGGTTGTGCGAGGCCGACACCATCACACCGAAGTCGGCGTCGATGTCCGCGATCAGGTAGGCGGCGGCCGGCGTCGGGATGACGCCAGCGTCCAGGACGTCGACTCCGGAGCTGGCGAGCCCCGCCGAGACGGCGGCCGCGAGGAACTCGCCGGAGACGCGGGGGTCGCGGGCGACCACCGCCGTGGGCCGGAGACCCAGGCGGCGGCGCTCCTCCGCCCGCCTGCCCCTGCCCAGCACGACGGCAGTCGCCTGGGCGAGGGACAGGGCGAGCTCGACCGACACGTCGCGGTTAGCGAGACCGCGGACCCCGTCGGTTCCGAAGAGTCGGGGCATGACCTTCGAGAGCCGGGATCAGCGCTTCGAGAACTGCGGCGCCTTGCGGGCCTTCTTGAGTCCGGCCTTCTTGCGCTCGGTGACGCGGGCGTCACGGCTCAGGAAGCCGGCCTTCTTGAGGGCCGGACGGTTGTTCTCCTGGTCGATCTCGTTGAGGGCACGGGCGATCGCGAGGCGCAGCGCGCCGGCCTGGCCGGAGGGGCCGCCGCCGGTGATGCGCGCGATCACGTCGTAGCTGCCCAGCAGCTCGAGGACCTTGAACGGGTCGTTGATCAGCTGCTGGTGCAACTTGTTCGGGAAGTAGTCGGCGAACTCACGGCCGTTAACCGTGATGGCGCCGGAGCCGGGCACGACGCGCACCCGCGCGATGGCCTGCTTGCGGCGGCCGACGGCTGCCCCCGAGACGTTGAGCACCGCGCGAGGCGTGCTCGGTGCGACCGGGGCCGCGCTCTCGGTGGTGAAGCTCGAAGGAGCGTTGTCGATGGTGTCTGCGATTCTCGCCATGAGGAAGGTCCTGGTATCCGGCCGGCGCTACTGGGCGACCTGGTTGAGGGTGAACGGCGTGGGCTGCTGCGCGGCGTGCGGGTGCTCGGGGCCTGCGTAGACCTTGAGCTTCTTGAGCTGCGCGGCGCCGAGCGAGTTCTTCGGCAGCATGCCGCGGATGGCCTTCTCGACCGCGCGGGTGGGGTGCTTCGCGAGCAGCTCGGAGTAGGTCGTGGCGGTGAGACCGCCCGGGTAGCCGGAGTGGCGGTACGCCTTCTTCTGCGCGAGCTTCGCGCCGGTGAGGGCTACCTTCTCGGCGTTCACGATGATGACGAAGTCGCCGGTGTCCTGGTGGGGGGCGAAGGTGGGCTTGTGCTTGCCGCGGAGGAGAGCAGCGGCGTGGCTGGCGAGTCGGCCGAGGACCACGTCAGTGGCATCGATCACGAGCCAGTTGCGCTGGATCTCGCTCTCCCGGGGCGTGTAGGTGCGCGTCACGGTAGTAGCTTTCTTGTCGAGGTGTTCGTGGATCCCGCTCCGTTGGGAGTTCCGAATGGAACGCCGCCGTGGAGGGCTCAACAAACGGCGCCGCGGGGCGAACGCCAACGGGAGAGCCTACCGGACGCGCCCCCTCTCCTCAACTCGTACCGGATCCGCACCGGGCGAATCTCGGCGCAGTGGATACGTCGTCGCCGCGGTAGTTGTTCCTACCGCGGCGAGAGCGTTTCTGCCGCGCAACCGGGTGCGCCCCCTCGTCAGTCGGACTCGGACTCGAGGTCGGAGTCGGCGGAGCCGAGCGACGGTCGGCGGGCGCGGGTTCGCTCCGCGCGGGCCGCGAGTTCGGCGTCCGGTGGGTACGCGACCTCGAGGAGAGTGAGGCCCTTCGCCGGCACCACCGGGAACTCGTTCGAGCGGGCGTCCGCCTCGAGCAACTCGCCCGGCCGCTCGACGGGCAGCCGCCCCTCCCCCACGGCGACGCAGGCGCCGACGAGCGAGCGCACCATCGAGTGGCAGAACGCGTCGGCGCGCACCTCGGCGACGAGCACGCCGTGCGCGTCGCGGGTCCAGGTGAAGTCCTGGAGCGTGCGGATGGTCGTCGACTCGGGGCGCGGCTTGCAGTACGCGGCGAAGTCCCGGAGGCCCAGCATCCCGGCCGCCGCCTCCGCCATGGCGGCGTCGTCGAGCGCCCTCGGGTGCCAGAGCGTGCGGTGCCGCTGCAGCGGGTCCCGCGCCGCCGCCGGGTCGGCGATCCGGTAGCGGTAACGGCGCCACAGCGCGGAGAACCGCGCATCGAAACCGGCCGGGACGACCGACGTCCGGGTGAGGACGACATCCGGCGACGACCCCAAGATGCCCGTCAGCCGCGCTCCCAGCAGCTCCGCCGCATCCTGCCCGGCCCGCGCAGCCCGGGACCGCCGCAATGCGCGCACCTGGTCTTCGGCGAGGTCGAGATGCGCGACCTGCCCGGCCGCGTGCACGCCCGCGTCGGTGCGCCCGGCGACCACGAGGCCGGGGGCCGGCGGCGTGCGGCGCAGCAGGACGCCGAGCGCGTCCTCCAGAACGCCCTGCACGGTGCGCAGGCCCGGTTGGCGGGTCCAGCCGTGAAAGTGCGTGCCGTCGTACGCGATGCCGAGGCGGAGGCGCGTCGTTCCGTCCGTCACGCATCGGAGTCTAAGGGCGGCGCGCGGGCGCCTCGGTGCGCGAGGATGACGCTGTGCGCACCCCCATCCCGCTGCCGCTCGAGCCGATGCTCGCCAAGTCCGCGCCGGAGCTGCCGGTCTCCACCGACGCCCGCAGCTGGGGGTACGAGCCGAAGTGGGACGGCTTCCGCTCGATCGCCTACTTCGACGGCGACGACGTGGAGCTCGGCAGCCGCGGCTCGAAGACGCTCACCCGGTACTTCCCCGAGCTCCTGGCGGCGCTGAAGGAGCAGCTGCCGGGACCGTGCGTCCTCGACGGAGAGATCGTGGTGCGGCGCGGCGCCCCGGGCGCTGAGCGGCTCGACTGGGAGGCGCTGTCTCAGCGCATCCACCCCGCCGACAGCCGCGTGCGCACGCTCGCCGAGGCGACCCCGGCGTCGTTCATCGCGTTCGACCTGCTGGCGGAGGGCGACCGCTCGCTGCTCCAGGAGCCTCTGTCGGTGCGCCGGCAAGCCCTGGAGCGGCTCCTCGTCTGCGCGCGTGCGCCGCTGCACCTGACGCGCATCACCGCGGACCCCGAGGTGGGCCGTCGGTGGTTCACCGAGTTCGAGGGCGCCGGCCTCGACGGGGTCGTCGCGAAGGACACCGGGAGCGTCTACTCGCCGGGCAAGCGGACCATGGTGAAGGTCAAGCACGCCCGCACCGCCGACGTCGTCCTCACCGGCTACCGGGTGCACAAGAGCGGCTCGGGCGTCGGCTCGCTGCTCGTCGGGCTGTACGGCTCCGACAAGGTGCTGCGGAATGTCGGCGGCATCTCGGCGTTCTCCGACGTGCGGCGTCAGGAGCTGGTGAAGGAACTCGACCCGATCGTCCAGCGCGACGAGAACGGCGACTATCTGCGGGGCGAGGGCGACCGGAACCGCTTCTCCGCCAACAAGGACACCTCGTTCGTGATGCTGCAGCCGGCGGTCGTCGCGGAGGTGCGCTACGACCAAATGGAAGGCGACCGCTTCCGGCACACCGTGCAGTTCGTGCGCTGGCGGCCGGACCGCGACCCGGTCTCGTGCACGTTCGAACAGCTGGAGACCCCGCTCGCCTACGACCTCGAGCGCGTCCTCGAGTAGTCGCCGATGCGCTGGACCGGCGACCTCCAGCGGGGCGCCTGGATCCGCGACCGCCTGCGCGGGCGGAGCGTGCTGGGCGGCACCGTGCCGCGGGCCTGTCCGGCGTGCGCCAGCATCTTCCACCCGGTCGACGTGCAGCGCCTCCGGAACGGCCGCTGGGAGGAACGGCGGCTGACGTGGGCGACGGCGGCCCGCCGCGGCGGGCGTCGTCGCGCATCCGGCGATGCAGTGGACGGCGATCGTCGACCCCGGAGGCGATGTGGCGCTGCCCGGGTGCTGGATGGCGGGCCCGCCCGCGTCGGGCACCTGGAGTGACGCTCGCGGCGTCGAGCACCCACACCTCGCGACTTCCCCGGCTCCCGAGGGGCTTCGGAACCCTCCGTCGCTCGTTCGCGCCGTGGCGGCACGGCACCAACCCGTACGGTCAGACCCTCGACGAGCTCCTCCGCGCTGCCCGCGGCACACCTGTCGGGGCGCCGCGGCCTCGCTACTCGAACCTCGGCTTCCAACTCCTCGGCCACGCAGTGGCTGCGGCGGCCGGCGTCCGATTCGCGTGCTCCTGTCCGCGACCGCCCGGTCGGTCGACGCGGCCGGGTGCGATCTTCTGCGGAGCCTCTGACCGAGTGCCTGACGGCAACGCTGCGGCCTATCGGCAACGGCACACGTTGCCGATAGGTCGGAGGGGTGCCGTTACGAATCCGGATCCGACTTCCGGGCGCGCGACGGCTGCACGCGCATCGGCTCGCCCGGCATCTTCGGGTAGTCGGGCGGGTACGGCAGCTCGCCCTGTCCGTTCGCGACGTCGCGCCCCCACCACTCCAGCAGCGTCGTCAGATCGCCGGGCGCGCCGCCCAGACCCGCCCACGGGTCGCCGCGCTCGGCGAGGAGGGCGGGCACGGTGCGGATCGTGAAGTCGCCGGGGACGACGTCGCCGAGGTCCTCCCAGCGCACCGGCATGGACACGGTCGCCCCCGGGGTCGCCCGCGGGCTGTACGCGCCGGCGATGGTGCGGTCGCGGGCGGCCTGGTTGAAGTCCACGAAGACGCGCTCGCCCCGCTCCTCCTTCCACCACGCCGTGGTGACGCGGTCCGGCATGCGCCTCTCCAGCTCACGCGCCGCCGCGATGACGGCGTGCCGCACCTCGATGTAGTCCCACTCCGGCCGGACGCCTGCGAACACGTGGATGCCGCGGTTGCCGGATGTCTTCGCGTACGGCTCGAGCCCCGCCTCGCGGAGCACCTCGCGTAGCTCGAACGCGGCGGGGACGGCGTCGGCGAACGCCCGTCCGGGCTGCGGGTCGAGGTCGATGCGCAGCTGGTCGGGGTGATCGATGTCCCGTGCCCGCGCCGGCCACGGGTGGAAGACGACCGCGTTCATCTGCACCATCCAGACCGCTGCGGCCGGCTCGTCGATCACCAGCATCGGGTGCGAGCGGGCGCTCGGGAAGACCACCGGCGTCTCGCGGATGAACTCCGGCTTGCCCTTCGGCGGGTTCTTCGAGAAGAACATTTCGCCGTCGACGCCTGCCCCGTAGCGCTGCAGGGCGACCGGGCGGTCGCCGATAGCATGCACGAACGCCTCACCGACGGCGACCACGTATTCGGCGAGCTCCAGCTTGCTGACGCCGGCGGCCGGCCAGACGAGCCGCGACGGGCTCGAGATGCGCATCTCCCGCGGGCCGTCGGGTCCCGGGACGGTCAGCGTCGTCGCCTCGCTCGCCATGCGCTCACCCTACCGACGCGTCCGACGGGCGAGCGGTTAACGCGAACTGCCCGATTCTGTCGCCGTTTCGCGGGGAAACGGGACGGAACCGGGCAGTTCGGCGAAGAAGGGCTACTTCTTGGAGTCGTCCGCGACCTCGGCCGCGTCGGCCTCGACCTCGGCGGCAGCCGGGGTCTCGGACTCCGCGGGGGTGGGCTCCGACGTCTCGACCGTCTCGGTCTCCTCGACAGGAGTCTCCTCGGTGCCGGTCTCGTCGGCGCCGCCGGCGGCCTCGTCGACGGTCGCCTCGTCGCTGGTCACGACGGGCTCCTCGGCACTGGTCTCCGCAGCGCTGGCCTCCGCAGCGGGCGCCGCAGCAGCGGCGGCACCGCGACGCGAACGCGCCGGGGCGGCCTTCGCCTGCAGCGGTTCGAGCACCAGCTCGATCTGCGCGAGGGGCGCGTTGTCGCCCTTGCGGAAGCCGAGCTTCGTGATGCGGGTGTAGCCGCCCGGACGGTCGGCGACGAGCGGCGCGATCTCGGCGAAGAGCTCGTGCACGGCGCTCTTGTCGCGGATGACCGTCATCACGCGGCGACGCGCGTGCAGGTCGCCGCGCTTGGCGAACGTGACGAGCCGGTCGGCGAGGGGCTGCAGGCGCTTGGCCTTCGTCTCCGTCGTCTTGATCGACTTGTGGGTGATGAGGGCCGTCGCGAGGTTCGCGAGGAGAAGGCGCTCGTGCGCCGGTCCGCCCCCGAGACGGGGACCCTTGGCTGGTCTAGGCATTGTCTATTCCTCGTGTCTCAGGACGGGTTCAGGACGGGTCTTCGTCGTCGTAGCCGCTGAAGTAGTGCGCGCCGTCGAAGCCGGGCACCGCGTCCTTCAACGAGAGGCCGAGCTCGACGAGCTTGTCCTTCACCTCGTCGACGGACTTCTGGCCGAAGTTGCGGATGTTCATCAGCTGGGTCTCGGAAAGCGCGACGAGCTCGCTCACCGTGTTGATGCCTTCCCGCTTGAGGCAGTTGTAGGACCGCACCGACAGGTCGAGGTCCTCGATCGGCATGCTGAGCTCGGAGCTCAGCACCGCGTCGACCGGCGCGGGGCCGATCTCGATGCCCTCGGCGGCGCTGTTCAGCTCGCGGGCGAGACCGAACAGCTCGGTGAGGGTGCGGCCGGCGGACGCGATGGCGTCGCGCGGGCTGATCGCAGGCTTCGTCTCCACGTCGACGACCAGGCGGTCGAAGTCGGTGCGCTCACCGGCACGCGTCGCCTCGACGCGGTAGGTGACCTTGAGCACCGGGGAGTAGATCGAGTCGATCGGGATCTGACCCGCCTCGGAGAACTCGCTGCGGTTCTGAGCTGCCGAGACGTAGCCGCGGCCGCGCTCGATGGTCAGCTCCAGGTCGAACTTCGCCTTGTCGTTGAGCGTCGCGATGACGAGCTCCGGGTTGTGGATCTCCACACCGGCGGGCGCCGAGATGTCGGCGGCCGTGACGGGGCCGGCACTCTGCTTGCGCAGGTAGGCCGTGATCGGCTCGTCATGCTCGCTCGAGACGACGAGGCCCTTCACGTTCAGGATGATCTCGGTGACATCTTCCTTCACGCCCGGAATGGTCGTGAACTCGTGCTGGACGCCCTCGAGGCGGATGCTGGTGACAGCGGCGCCCGGGATGGAGGACAGCAGAGTGCGGCGGAGCGAGTTGCCGAGGGTGTAGCCGAAGCCGGGCTCGAGCGGCTCGATGATGAACCGCGAGCGGAACTCGGTGATGTTCTCTTCGACGAGCGTCGGGCGTTGTGCAATGAGCACGGAGTTGTTCCTTCCGAAAGAGTGTCCGCTATATGACACTTCTGGAGCGTTGTTCGGTTGAGCGTGAAAGCGCGCACCAGGCCGGGCACGCTGGTGGCGAGGTGGCCGGGACTACCGGCGCACCTCGCCTGAGCAGCAGTGCTTAGACGCGGCGGCGCTTCGGCGGGCGGCAGCCGTTGTGCGCCTGCGGCGTCACGTCGCTGATCGAGCCGACCTCGAGGCCGGCGGCCTGGAGGGAGCGGATGGCCGTCTCGCGACCCGAGCCGGGGCCCTTCACGAAGACGTCCACCTTCTTCATGCCGTGCTCCTGCGCCTGGCGGGCGGCGGACTCGGCGGCCAGCTGCGCCGCGAACGGCGTCGACTTGCGGCTGCCCTTGAAACCGACGCCTCCGGAGGAGGCCCAGCTGATCACCGCACCCGTGGTGTCGGTGATCGAGACGATCGTGTTGTTGAACGTCGACTTGATGTGGGCCTGGCCCACGGCGATGTTCTTCTTCTCCTTGCGGCGCGGCTTGCGGGCGGCGCTCGCCTTCGGTGCTGCCATGTGGCGTACTTCTCCTGAATTCGTGCGGAACCTGACGAAACGGGGGCGGCCGGTGCCGCCTCCGGGCTACTTGCGGCCGGCCTTCTTCTTGCCGGCGACGGTGCGCTTCGGGCCCTTGCGGGTGCGCGCGTTCGTCTTGGTGCGCTGGCCGTGCACGGGCAGGCCCCGGCGGTGGCGGACGCCCTGGTAGGAGCCGATCTCCACCTTGCGGCGGATGTCGGCGGCGACCTCGCGACGGAGGTCGCCCTCCACCTTGAATGCGCCTTCGATGTGGTCGCGGAGCGCGACCAGCTGGTCGTCGGTGAGGTCCTTCACCCGGATGTCGCCGCTGATGCCGGTCTGGCTCAGGGTCTCCAGTGCGCGGGTGCGGCCGATGCCGTAGATGTAGGTGAGGGCGATCTCCACGCGCTTATCGCGCGGGATGTCGACGCCGGCGAGACGTGCCATGTGTGTGGCCGTGCCTTTCGGGGAGCGGAGGTGTGGAGCGGCTCCGGTGCCCGGGCCTCCGACCCGGGGTGTCCCCCACCCCCTCGCAGGAGCAGGCTCTGGAACCGCCTGTTCTTTCTATTCAGTTATGCCGAATGGCCGGAGCCGCAGCAGCGGTCCGGCCGTTCGAAGCTGTCAGCCCTGGCGCTGCTTGTGACGCGGGTTCTCGCAGATGACCATCACGTTGCCGTGGCGGCGGATCACCTTGCACTTGTCACAGATGCGCTTGACGCTGGGATTTACCTTCATTGTTCTTTCCTTCGCTGGCGTCGTGCCCGCTCTCGCGGGCCGTTCCTTTCCAGCAGTAGGGCTACTTGTAGCGGTAGACGATCCGGCCGCGGGTCAGGTCGTAGGGGCTCAACTCGACGATCACCCGGTCCTCGGGAAGGATCCGGATGTAGTGCTGTCGCATCTTGCCGGAGATGTGCGCGAGGACTTTGTGGCCGTTGCTCAACTCCACGCGGAACATCGCGTTGGGCAGAGCCTCGAGCACGGAGCCCTCGATCTCGATTACGCCATCTTTCTTGGCCATACACTCACTTCGCTGCAGGCAGACGCATCTGCTGGTCGTGCGGATGGTGATGCCTTCCCCCGCCGCGCACGGCGGCAGGAACGCCACCGAAGACGGGGAAGAGGGGAATTGGGCGAGGAGCCCGGGCACCAACGGACAAGCTTATGGCACGACCGGCGTTTCCGCCAGTCGGGAGGGTCTGCCCGCGGTAAGGAGAACCGGCGGCGCCCGCCCGCTATTCCGAGCGGCGCTCCTCGATCGCTGCCGCCACCCGCGCACCGAGCGGGGAGTCGCCGGCAAGCCCGGTGATCTCCCGAGTCAGCTCGGCCGCCGGCGCGCCGGAGCGGAGCAGCTCCTGCAGCCGCACGCTTTCGGCGTCGTCGGGCACGTCGAAGCGCAGCGCCGCCCCGATCGCGCGGAGCAGGGCGTCCGCGGGCAGGCCGCGCTCGGTCAGTTCGGCGGCGGGGCCGACGAAGCGCTCGGTGCGGCTCAGCTTGCGCAGGGGCGCGCGCCCCACCCGCTCCACGGTGTCGGAGAGGTGCGGATTCCGGAACCGCTCGAGGTTCTTCTGCAGGTAGCGCTCCTGCTCGTCCTCGTCCAGACCGTGCTTGGCGACGAGCAGCGCCTTCGTCTCGGCGAGCACCGCCCGCACCTCCGCCTCGATCTCGGGCTCCGCGAGCGCGTCCACCAGGGTCTGGGCGCCGCGGGCGAACCCGTGGTAGGCGATCGTCGCGTGGCCGGTGTTCACCGTGAAGAGCTTCCGCTCGATGTAGGGCAGCAGGTCGTGGACGAACGTGGCGTCGGGGATATCCGGCACGGCATCGCCGAACGGCCGCCGGTCGACCACCCATTCGAAGAAGTCCTCGACGGTGACGTCGAGACCCGCCGCCGGGTCCTGACCGGGCACGATGCGGTCGACCGCGGTGTTCGCGAACACCGCACCCGCGAGCGCCGGGTCGTCGTCGCCGAGCAGCAGTTCGATCTCCGCACGCAGCAGATCGGTGGCGCCGATCGCGTTCTCGCACGCCATCACCTGGAGCGGCGGCAGGCTCGGCTGCCGGGCACGCAGGCCCTTCGCGACGACCGGCGCGAGGAACTTCAGGATGCTCGGCCCGACCGCGGTGGTGACGACGTCGGCGGTGGCCACCTCGGCGACGACGGCCGCCTCCTCGGACCGGCTGTTGAGCGCGCGGTAGCCGGACACCGTCCACTCGCGCCCCTCGCGGCCCACCTCGTGCACCGTGTACTCCGGCGTCCCGGCGAGGGCGTCGATGAGCTCCGCGTTGACGTCGGCGAACACGACCTCGTAGCCGGCGTTGTGCAGGATCAGCCCAACAAAGCCGCGACCGATGTTGCCCGCTCCGAAGTGGACGGCCTTCATCGGCGTCAGTCTTCCGCGTTCACGTCGCCGAGCAGCTCGTAGAGCTCCTCCGGCGTGCGCGCGGCGACCAGCTTCTCCACCTCGTCGTCGTCGCTGAACACGATCGCGATCTTCGACAGGATGCCGAGGTGCTCGTTGTTCCGGCCCGCGATGCCGATCACGAAGCGCACCTCGTTGCCGTCCCAGTCGAGAGGACGGTCGTAGCGGATGACCGCCAGCGCGGAGGCGTTAATGGCGTCCTTCGCGTCGTTCGTGCCGTGCGGGATCGCCAGCAGGTTGCCCATGTAGGTCGACACGGTGGCCTCCCGGTCGAACATGGCGTCGACGTAGGCGGGCTGCACGGCGCCCGCCGCCACGAGCTGCTCGCCGACCTCCCGGATGGCCTCGTCGCGGCTGGTGGCCGTGCCGGACAGCGAGATCCGGTCGAGCTCGAGGACGTTCATGCTGCTCCTAACGCGAGGACGGGTGCGGGGAGAGGCTCCCCGCACCCATCTTTGGACTACTTGTTCTGGCTCGCCACCCGCTGCACGACCTCGTCGTAGCGCGGGCTGTTCATGAAGTTGTCGACCGACACGTGCTGGGCGTGCGGCGCACGCTGTTCGGCGCGCGGGGTCAGCTCGCGCTGCGTGATGACGAGATCGGCACTGTCGTCGAGGTTGGCGATCGCCTTGTTGATGACGGTGACCCCTTCGATGCCGGCCTTCTTGATCTTGTTGCGCAGCACCGAGGCGCCCATCGCGCTGGAGCCCATTCCGGCGTCGCAGGCGAACACGATGTTGCGCACCGGGCGCGTTGCGACGCCGCTCTCAGCCTGCTCGGAGGCCGTCTCGGAGCCCGAGACGATGCCCGCGCCGACGTTCTGCGCGCTGCCGGCGGCGGTGGAGGTCCCGGTGCCGAGGTTCGACAGGACGCTCGACTCCTTGCCCTTCGCGGCCGTGGTGGCGGCGATGGCGGCCGACATGTCGCCGGCGTCCTCCCGCTCCAGGTCGCGCCTGCGGCTCGCCCGCAGGATCACCGCGGCGACGAGGAAGGAGACCGCCGCCGACGAGATGACCGACAGAATCACGCCGATGTAGCTGTCGGATGCCGTCTGGATGAGGACGGCGATGATGCTGCCGGGCGAGGCGGGTGCGCGGAGACCGGACCCGAAGATCACGTTCGCGAACACGCCGGTGGCGCCGCCCGCGATCGCGGCCAGGATGAGGGCCGGCTTCGAGAGCACGTACGGGAAGTAGATCTCGTGGATGCCGCCGAGGAAGTGGATGATGATCGCGCCCGGCGCGCTCGCCTTGAACATCCCGATGCCGAAGAACATGAAGGCGAGGAGGATGCCGAGGCCCGGACCGGGGTTCGCCTCGAGCAGGAACAGGATGCTCTTGCCGTCCTCGAGGGCCTGCTGGGTGCCGAGCGGCGTCAGCACACCCTGGTTGATGGCGTTGTTGAGGAACAGCACCTTGCCCGGCTCGATGAAGAGGCTGACGAGCGGCAGCAGGCCGAGGCCGACCAGCCAGTCGACGACGCCCTCCAGCAGGCCGCTCACCCAGGTGACGATCGGTGCGACGCCGAAGTAGGCGCCGATCGCCAGGAGCATACCCAGGATGCCCGCGGAGAAGTTGTTGACGAGCATCTCGAAGCCGGGCTTGATCTTGCCGTCCCAGAGGCGGTCCACGCGCTTCATCAGCCACGCGGCGAGCGGGCCGACGATCATCGCGCCGAGGAACATCGGGATCTCGCTGCCGACGATGACGCCCATGGTCGCGATCGTCGCGACGACGCCGCCGCGGGTGTCGTAGACCATCCGGCCGCCCTGGTTCGCGATGAGCAGCGGCAGCAGGTAGGTGATCATCGGGCCGACGAGGCCGGCGATGTCGTGCTCGGCGCCCGGCGTCCCGGCGATGAGATTCAGCCAGCCGTCCGGGATGAAGATCGCGGTGATCAGGCCCCACGCGATGAATGCTGCGATGTTCGGCAGGACCATCCCGGAGAGGAAGGTGCCGAACCTCTGCACCGCGACGCGGGCTCCGCCGCGCTTGGCCTCGGTCGACGTCGCTGTCATTGGTGTTCTCCTGTTTTCTCGGATTTGCTGTGGAGTGGAACGAGGGTCAGACGGACTCGGGGAGCAGGGACCGGACGGCCGCGCGTGCCGCCGCACCGTCCTCGGCGGAGAGCGCGGCCTCGGCGAGGCGGCCGGCCTGCTCGCGGGTGTGCTGCAGCAGCTCTGCACGGACGTCGGCGATCGCGGACGGCGACATCGACAGGCTCGTCGCGCCGAGGCCGACCAGGACGACGGCGAGCAGCGGGTCGGCTGCGGCCTCGCCGCAGATGCCGACCGGCTTGCCGAGCGCCGTGCCCGCCCGCCCGACCTCGCGGATCAGCCGGAGCACGGCCGGGTGCCACGGGTCCTGCAGCGCGGCCACCGAGCCGAGCAGCCGGTCGGCGGCGAGCGTGTACTGGGTGAGGTCGTTGGTGCCGATGCTCGCGAAGTCCGTCTCGCCGAGCACCCGGTCCGCGAGCAGGGCGGCGGAGGGCACCTCCACCATGACGCCGGCGACCGGCACGCCGAGCTCGTGCGCGAGCGCGGTGAAGTACCGGGTCTCCTCGACGGTCGCGATCATCGGGGCCATCACCTGCACCAGCGCGTCGGTCTCGCTCGCGGCCCGCGCGAGCGCGGTGAGCTGGTCGCGCAGGATCTGCTCGGTTGCCCGCAGCGCTCGGATGCCGCGGAGGCCGAGCGCCGGGTTCTCCTCCGGTGCGTCGTTGAGGAAGCTGAGCGGCTTATCCGCGCCGGCGTCGAGCACCCGGACGACGACCTTCTTGCCGGGGAAGCCGCGCAGCAGCCTCGCGTACTGGGTGTACTGCTGGGCGACGGTCGGCGCGGTCGTCGCGTCGAGGAAGAGGAACTCGGTGCGGAACAGCCCGACCCCCTCCGCGCCGGCGGCGACCGCGGCCTCCACGCCGTCGGCGGAGCCGAGGTTCGCCAGCAGCGGCACCGGCGTTCCGTCGGCGAGCGCGCCCGGGCCGACCGGCACGTCGGCCCGCTTCGCCCGCTCCTCCGCGGCCCGGGAGGCGCGGTCGAGGGTCTCGGCGTCCGGGTCCACGGCCACCGAGCCGGCCACCGCGTCGACGACCACCGGGGTGCCGTCGGTCAGGTCGAGCACTCCGTGCACCCCGACGACGGCGGTGATGCCCTTCTCGCGGGCGAGGATCGCGGTGTGCGACGTCGGGCCGCCCTCACTCGTCACGACCGCGAGCACGCGCTCGAGGTCGAGCAACGCTGTGTCGGCGGGAGCGAGGTCGCGGGCGACGAGCACGAACGGCGTCTCGCTCGTCGGCACGCCGGGGGCGGCGACGCCGCTCAGCCGGGCGATGACGCGCTGGGCGACGTCGTCGAGGTCGGTCGCCCGCTCGGCCATGTAGCCGCCGAGGCCGACCAGCATGTCGCGGAAGCCCGCGAACGCCTCGTGCACGGCGCGCTCCGCGGTGGCGCCGTTGTCGACCCGGGAGTCGGCGTCGCTGCGCAGCGTCGGGTCGTCGGCCATCAGCGCCTGCGCCTCGAGCACCGCCTGCGCCTGGCCGCCCGCCTTCTCGCCGCGCTGCCGGATGTCCTCCGCGGTTGCCGCGAGCGCGCCGGTGAGGCGCTCCTTCTCGGCGTCCGGCCCGATCGTGCTCGGCGTCGACGCCGGCTCGGGCAGCGGGTCGGGCATGCGCAAGGCGGGGCCGACCGCGATTCCGCGGCCGATGCCCACGCCGGTGAGGACGCGTGTCATGCGTCGTGGTCCGCGCTGAGGAGGGCGGTGAGCTCGTCGAGCAGGTCCTCCGCTCCTTCCCCCTCAGCGCTCAGGACGACCTCGTCCCCGTGCTCGATGCCGAGGGAGATGACCCCGAGGATGCTGGCGGCGTTGACGCTCTTGGCCCCCTTGGTGAGCTGGACTGGCACGCCCGCCTTCGCGGCGGCCTGGGTGAACGCGGCGGCGGGACGGGCGTGCAGCCCATGCGCCGAGGCGATGAGAACAGAGCGTTCGGGCACGACTACTCCTTCGTTTCGAGACTGGTCGCTCCACCGTAGGCAGGAGCGGAGCCGAGTTCCCGGGCTTGCGCGACAGCTGCGGCGGCACCGTCCGGTGCGAGGGCGTCGGCGGGCAGCAGGGCCACCGGGAGGGGCGCGACGAGCACGCGGACGGCGTCGAGCCGGTCGGCGAGCTGGGGGGCGAGCAGGACCCCCGTGGCGGTGTCCTCCGGGGCGAGGGTCTCCAGTGCGGTCACGCGGACGACGAGGTCCGGGGCGAGCGCCTGCATCCGGCGGGCGAGGAAGGTGCCGGACACCCCCGCGACGCAGACGAGCAGCACGTCGATCACGGTCGCCTCCTCGCGTCTTGGTGCAGCGCTCGACAGTCTTCCGCCGGCACGGCGGGCCGCGCCAGCAGAACTCCTTCCGCTCGGGCGGAAGCACGGCTGAGCCGACGCGCCTGGGCCGCCGGCGTGGTTGAGTGGAGCACACGATGGCCGACAAGACGCCGCAGCTGCTCGACTACCTGTCCCGTGCGGACGGCTGGGTGGGCGCGTCCGAGCTTGCCGAGCGCCTGGGGGTCAGCACGCGGACGGTGCGCAGCTACGTCACGGCGATCAAGTCGGCCGCCGCTCCGCTGGAGGTCGTGGCCTCCTCCACGAGCGGCTACCGGCTGAACCGCGACGCGTACGCCCGCCACCTCTCCGACTCCGCGCACCGCTCCGGCTCGCCGGAGAAGCCGCGCGAGCGGGTCGCCTTCCTCGTCAGCACCCTCACCGAGTCGGCGGCCGAGCACGAGGTGCACGCCCTTGCGGACCGGCTCTTCGTCTCCCTCTCCACCCTCGAGTCGGATCTGCGGCGGGTGCGCTCGCTCGCGCGCGAGGCGGGCGCCGATCTGCTGCGCAGCGGCGACCGGGTGCGCATCACGGGCGACGAGGGCGCGCTGCGCCGGCTCATCAGCCGCATCTTCCGGGAGGAGAGCGCACGCGGCATGTTCGACCTGCGCCAGGTGGAGGAGGCGTTCGCGGTCGGCGACCTGAGCGCGTTCAAGACCGATGTCATCGCGCTGCTCGAGGAGTCCGGCTACGCGGTGAACGACTTCGGGCTCGACGGCGTGCTGGTGCACACGGCGATCGCAGTGGAGCGGACGCGGCGTCGAGGCGCCGAGCCGACCGCGGATGCCGCCCACGCGCCGCCCGCTCGCGCCACCGCCGAGCTGGAGGGGGCCCTCGCGCCGCTGGTCGCCCGGCACTTCGGCGCCGCACTCCCGGACGGCGAACTCGCCTCGCTCGCCCTCCTGCTCGTCACCCGGGTCGGCACCCGGCAGCGGGCAGAGGAGGCGGCCGCGGCCGACCGCGCCACGGTCGCCCGGATCCTCGGCGAGGCGCAGCGCGAGTACCTGGTCGACCTCGACGACGAGGAGTTCCTGCTCCGGTTGACCCTGCACGTGCGGAACCTCGTCACCCGCGCGCGGGCGGGCATCGCGACGCGCAATCCGCTCGCCCGCAGCATCAAGACGTCCTACCCGCTCACCTACGAGCTCGCCGTGTACCTCGCGAGCGGCGTGCAGCAGGAGTACGCCATCGCCATCAGCGATGACGAGATCGCGTTCCTCGCCCTGCACGTCGGCTCGCACCTGGAGCGGCACGCGCGCCCTGAGGACGAGGTGACGGCCGCGCTGGTGCTGCCGGGCTACCACGACCTCGCCGACGTCGTGCGGGGCAGGATCGAGGCCGCAGTCGGCAGCGAGCTGCGCATCGTGCAGGTGCTGCCCCGCTCCGACGCGCCCATCGACGGGCTTGGCACCGACCTCGTCATCACCACCCTGCCACGGCTCGGCGCGCCCGACGCGGTCGTGGTGGTGAGCCCGTTCCCCACCGCGACGGAGCTCGACGCCGTGCGTGCAGCGGTCGCCCGGGTGCGCCGGCATCGCCGCCGCGGGCGTATCAAGGACGAGCTGCTGCGCTACCTGGACGAGCGGCTCTACGTGCGCGACATCGCCGCGGACGACGAGGCGGGCGTGATCCGGGTACTCGGACAGCGGATGATCGCGCTCGGCCACATCGACGAGGCGTATCTCGAGGGAGCGCTCGAGCGCGAGCGACTGAGCTCCACCGCGTTCACCGAGACGCTCGCGGTGCCCCACTCGATGGCCATGACGGCGGAGCGCACCGCCATCGCGCTCGCCGTCAACAAGAGCCCGATCCCATGGGGCGACGGCCGCGTGAACGTGGTCGCGTTCGTCGCGTTCAGCGCGGAAGGGCGGGCGGCGTTCCAGACGGTGTTCGAGCAGTTCGTCGACGTGTTCGCCGATCGCGCCGACGTGCAACGCCTGCTGCACGGGCCGGCCGACTTCGGCGCGTTCGTCGAGCGTCTCGTCGCCGTCATCGACTCCTGACAGGGCTGTCGCTGCGCCCCCCCGGCAGCCGCTCAGGCGACGGGCTGGGAGATGCCGCGCTCGGCGAGTGCGCCGACGATGCGCTCGGTGACGTCGTCCATGGAGCCGAGGCCATCGATGGAGATGACCAGCCCGCGCGCCGCGTACACGTCGATGAGCGGCGCGGTCTGTGCCGCGTACACCTCGAGGCGGTGCCGGATGACGTCCTCGGTGTCGTCGCTGCGACCCTGGTCGCGCGCGCGCTTCAGGAGCCGGCTGACGGTCTCGTCCTGGTCGGCGGTCAGCTGGACCACCGCGTCCAGCGCGTGCCCCTGCCGCTCGAGGAAGCGGTCCAGCGTGCGCACCTGCTCGGTGGTCCGCGGGTAGCCGTCGAGGAGGAAGCCGGTGCCGGCGTCGGCGGCGGCGAGGCGATCGCGGACCAGGTCATTGGTCACCTCGTCGGGAACGTACTCGCCGCGGTCCATGAACGACTTCGCGAGGACGCCGAGCTCGGTCCCGCTGTTCACGTTCTCGCGGAAGATGTCACCCGTCGAGATGGCCGGTACCCCGAGCCGCTCGGAGAGCCGCAGGGCCTGGGTTCCCTTGCCGGCGCCGGGAGGGCCGATCAGCAGCAGCCGGGTCAACGGAGGAGTCCCTCGTAGTGCCGCTGCTGAAGCTGCGAGTCGATCTGCTTCACCGTCTCGAGGCCGACGCCGACGATGATCAGGATCGACGCCCCGCCGAACGGGAAGTTCTGGTTGGCGCCGACCGCGACGAAGGCGATGAGCGGGATCAGCGCGATGATGCCCAGGTAGAGCGAGCCCGGCAGGGTCACGCGGGTGAGCACGTAGTCGAGGTACTCGGCGGTCGGCCGGCCTGCGCGGATGCCGGGAATGAAGCCGCCGTACTTCTTCATGTTGTCGGCGACCTCCTCCGGGTTGAAGGTGATCGCGACGTAGAAGTACGTGAACCCGACGATGAGCAGGAAGTACAGCGCCATGTAGAACGGGTGGTCGCCCTGGGTGAGGTAGTTCTGGATCCACACGACCCACGCCTGCGGCTGCTGGCCCGCCGCCGGCTGGTTGAACTGCGCAACGAGGGCGGGGAGGTACAGCAGGCTCGAGGCGAAGATCACGGGCACGACGCCGGCCATGTTCACCTTGATCGGGATGTAGGTGTTGTTGCCGCCGTAGGTGCGCCGCCCGACCATGCGCTTGGCGTACTGCACCGGGATGCGCCGCTGGCTCTGCTCCACGAACACGACGCCGAGCACGATGACGAGGCCGATCGCGATGACGAGGAGGAAGGTCTCGAAGCCCTGCGCGACCGCGATCGCCCAGAGCGAGGTGGGGAAGGTCGCCGCGATCGAGGTGAAGATCAGCAGCGACATGCCGTTGCCGATGCCGCGCTCGGTGATCAGCTCGCCGAGCCACATGATGAGGCCGGTGCCCGCGGTCATGGTGACGACCATGAGCAGGATCGCGTACCAGGCGTCGTTCGTGATCAGCTGCGCACAGGCCGGGTCGCTGTTCTGCGGGAACAGCGCACCGCTGCGGGCGACGGTGATGAGGGTGGTCGACTGGAGGACGCCGAGCGCGATGGTCAGGTAGCGCGTGTACTGCGTCAGCTTCCCCTGACCCGCCTGGCCCTCCTTGTGCAGGGTCTCGAAGTGCGGGATGACCACGCGCAGCAGCTGGGTGATGATCGAAGCCGTGATGTAGGGCATGATGCCCAGCGCGAAGATCGACAGCTGCAGGAGCGCGCCCCCCGAGAACAGGTTGACGAGCTCATAAAGGCCGCTCGTTCCCTGGTTCTGGGCGAGACACAGCTGCACGTTCTGGAAGTCCACGAACGGGGCCGGGATGAACGAGCCCAGCCGGAAGAGTGCGACGATCCCGAGCGTGAATCCGATCTTGCGTCGGAGGTCGGGCGTGCGGAAGATCCGTCCGATAGCTCTGAACACGCGGGATTGCCTCTTTCGTGGGGATAAACCGCGACGTGGCCGGGGGGAGCCCCGGCCACGTCGTCGAGCGGAAAGAGCCTATAGCTCTCCAGCGGACTACTTGATCGAACCGCCCGCGGCGACGATCTTCTGCTCGGCCGAGCCGGAGACCTTGTCGACAGCGACGTTCAGCTTAACCGAGATGTCGCCGGTGCCCAGCAGCTTCACCTTCTCGTTCTTGCGGACGGCGCCCTTCGCCACGAGATCGGCGACGGTGACGTCCCCGCCCTGCGGGTAGAGCTCCCCGAGCTTGTCGAGGTTCACGACCTGATACTCGACGCGGAACGGGTTCTTGAACCCGCGCAGCTTCGGGGTGCGCATGTGCAGCGGCATCTGCCCACCCTCGAAGCCGGCCTTCACCTGGTAGCGGGCCTTCGAACCCTTGGTGCCGCGGCCGGCGGTCTTGCCCTTCGAGCCCTCACCGCGACCGACGCGCGTCCGGTCCTTGCGGGAACCGGCGGCGGGGCGCAGGTGGTGCACCTTCAGGACCTTGTCGCGGGCCGGCGTGGACGCGTCGTCCGACGCCGCCTTCGCGGCAGGCTTGCGGCTCGCGGTCGGGGCCGTCGCGGCGGGTGCGGTCGCACCCTCAGCGGCGGCCGTGGTCCGCGTGCTCTTCTTCTTCGGCGCGGCCTCGGCGGCCGTGCTCGTGGTCTCGTCGGCCATCAGTCGATCTCCTCAACCTTCACGAGGTGAGCGACGGCACGGACGTAGCCGCGCAGCTGAGAGCTGTCCTCACGCACGACGGAGTCGCCGATGCGCTTGAGGCCGAGGCTTCGCAGCGTGTCGCGCTGGTTCTGCTTCTCGCTCACCTTGGACTTGATC